>CAZYTH010000114.1:0-1507 GCA_964649715.1 uncultured Candidatus Saccharibacteria bacterium | reverse complement strand
GGAGTCCCTGAGCCGAGACGATCGGCGATTCGCAAATCAATTAAGTCTTTTAAATTCTCTCGACCCACTTTGACGATTAGACGCCTTACCGAGGCGGCCGTTACCTCACCGACATTATAATAAAACATGTGATTTTTGACCAGATTAACAACCCGTAACTGATCGGCACTGGAAAATTTTAGGCGGGCCATGATTTTGGCAACCATTTTCGCTCCCAAATATTCATGATTATAGAAAGTGGCAATACCGCCAATAATCTTTCTTGTTTTTGGCTTAGCAACATCGTGAAGCAAGGCGGCTAAGCGCACCGGCCACTCTTTACTTGGACAATACTTAAGCGCTAACAAATTATGTTTAAATACCGGATAAATATGATGACGATCCTGATTAACCCCAATTCCCTGCTCTAATTCCGGAAGAATGTACTGAAGCAAATGACACTCATTTAAAAGTTTGATCCCTTCGGCCGGACGATCTGAGGAAAGAATTTTAATAAGTTCATCGCGAACCCTTTCTTTAGAGACGAATTTTAAGCTACCCGCTAGCTTCACAATCGCTCGTTGCGTTTTAGGTTCAAGCTCAAAACCCAGCTGCGAACTAAAACGAACAGCCCGGAGCATTCTTAGCGCATCCTCCTTAAATCTATCGCTCGGCTCACCTACAGCTCTAATTATTTTTAGCTTAATATCCTTCTGACCACCAAACAAATCAATAACCTTATCCGGATCACTGGGATTAATAGCTAAAGCGTTAATAGTAAAATCGCGCCGCTCTAAATCCTTGTCTAATTCTGTTTCAAACTGAATTAAATCTGGATGACGACGATCAGAATAACCTTGTTCACTGCGATAGGTAGTAATTTCCACCACATCTTCAAGCTCGCCCTTTTCCTGGCCAGAAGCAGGAGTATGTCTAATCGGCAATAAAACCGTCCCAAAGGCATTCTCATACTTAGCTTCAGGGAAGACTCTAAGCATCTCCTCGGGCAAGGCATTAGTTGTAATATCCCAATCTTGCGGCGTCTTTTTCATCAGAAAATCGCGGACACAACCACCGACAATATAACCCTCGTAACCGGCGGCCTGAAGTTCTTTAATGATTTTAATAATGTATTTAGGAATCATGATTTTATTCTTGTTCCTGCATCACACTCATTTTCACCACAGTCTGAGGCAGGGTTTTTAGAGCTTGTTCAAGCTCAGCGATTTTCGGGCCATCGCCTTCAACAGCTAAAGTTACTAGACCTAAACAGTGAGCCAGACAATTACGTTGTACATTAACACCGAGACGAGAGATAATCAAGTGGCCGGCGTCGGTTAAAATTCGATTAAGCTCTTGGGACGTCGCCTGACGATCAGACGTTAAAATTGAAATGGTCGCTAAAATTCTCGACATATTAAAAAATTAAATTAAAAACTAAAGAATGAGTCAACGGGACTTTTCTTGGCCACCACCTCAGCCCTGGTTGTTGGGGTAAATTTAGTTTCCAATAGCTGGCGAGCTAAAC
>CAZYTH010000113.1:528-1507 GCA_964649715.1 uncultured Candidatus Saccharibacteria bacterium | reverse complement strand
TCCGCTGCCCAATCTGCGGTCACCCCCTGCCAGAAGCTGCATCCAGCCAGAATTGCCCCGGCTGCGGGCGTGCCTGGGAATATCGCGATGGGATCTATGAGTTCCGCATCCAACCCGAAAGTTAAGCCCCCTCTCCAAAACAAACTGCGGCTGGTCTTTTCTGTCAGCATATTGCTGATGCTGGTCGCCTGCAACTACCCCGGACGGTCTGAAAACCTGATAGCCGGCACTGCCACCATGGCAGCCGCGCGGCAGACTGCTGTAGCCATGCTCTACCCCAGCCCCGGTCCTGGTGGCACGCCCGTTGTTCCTCAGCCCACCTCCCCGCTTCCTGGCATGCCCAGCCCCCAACCGCCGACTTACGTGATCCCCACAGCTTTTCCTATCGAAACCGGGACGCCCATCCCCCCATACACCGGTCAGGTACCTCCCGGGATGACGCTCTACTACAGCCAGTCCGGCGACACGCTTGAGACCATCGCCGCTCACTTCCGCTCCTCGCCCTCGCGGTTGCAAAACCCAACCCAAGCCGATACAACAGGTTTTCTTGCGGTTGGAATTCCACTTTTTATCCCTCAAGCGCAATTCTTTGCCCCCTATAACCAGTTGGTCCTGGCGGATAACCTGGTGGTGTTTGGGCGAAATGCCAAAAGCGTGGACATTTTGGGTATCAGCGCTCAGGCTGGCGGCTACCTCAATCATTACAAAGAGTACCTTTTTGAAGGACGTTACACCGGTCCAGAGATCGTCGCGTTGGTGGCAGTGGAAACCTCCACGGATCCGCGCTTGCTGCTGGCATTGCTCGAATACCGGTCCGGCTGGGTGTATGGTTGGCCAGAGGGAGCAGAAGAAGACAAGTCCCCCTTGAATTACGAAGCAGTCGGCGTTGAAGGGCTTTACGAGGAGCTGCAGGTGGCAGCCCGCGAGCTTGCCCGGGGATTTTATGGCTGGCGGGAAGGCGGTCTGCAGGACCTGCGCT
>CAZYTH010000113.1:0-518 GCA_964649715.1 uncultured Candidatus Saccharibacteria bacterium | reverse complement strand
GAAAGCCAGGCTGCCATCCACCCGGAATTGAATGCGGGCAGTGTTGCCGTGCAGTACCTGTTCGCCGGTCTTTATCCTTCTGCCTTTTTTTATCCTAATCTCTATGGCGAAAGCGGATTCCTGAACCTGTATCACCAGATGTTTGGCGACCCTCTGCAATTAGCATTGGAGGGGGGTGGGGGAATACCCGCGGGTCTCTCACAGCCTGCGATGACCCTCCCATTCCTGCCCGGATTAACCTGGGCGCTCACCTCTGGTCCGCATATCACCTGGCAATTGGGCACCCCGCGGGGAGCGATTGACTTTGCTCCACGCGACGACCTGCCAGGCTGCACCGTCTCAAATGTGTTCGCGACAGCTGCCGCACCGGGGTTGGTGGTGCGCAGTTCAAGAGGCGCGGTAGCGGTGGACCTGGATGGGGACGGCAATGAAGGCACTGGCTGGGTGATCATCTACATGCACTTGGCGCGGGATGGGCGGATTGCAGATGGAAGTTGGGTAAACACCAACGATCCGCT
>CAZYTH010000112.1:0-1510 GCA_964649715.1 uncultured Candidatus Saccharibacteria bacterium | reverse complement strand
CTCATGAAAGAATTTTCCTGGACTGAAAAAAAAGCCCAGGCTTTGCTGCAGGAATGGCGAAGGTGTAACAACCTCAGAAGCCAGCGATAGAAGTTTGGCGACCCTCTGAGGATGCTGGTCTGCAAAGACAGGTAAACCGCCGCCATGAAGGGTCAATACAAGTGGTTTTTTAATAGCTCTCAAAAGTTTTGCACAGCACTCTGCGAAAAAGAAGGCCTTACCGCTAAAAACATCAATTTGAGCAAGGTCAAAGTGCTTACGCTTGATCACTATGGTCGCAAGCATATCCAGCAAGCGCAGAATCTGAGATTCTTTCGTGGATGTGACGCGCACCTCCCAACCCACGGACGGCAACCGCTCAGCCAGAGCCTGCCAAACGTTCCTGTTGTGGCGGGGTGAAGTCAGGTAATTGCCAATCAGGAGGACTCTCCTACTGACCTTTTCTATGATGCCCTCCGCAGCAAACTTCTGACAATTGCACCTGAGCCTGAGGACCTCAACTTTAACTTTATCAAAGAAGGCGAATAAATATCAGTTCTTGGGATCTCCAGCATCCTGTCTTCACCAAGATTTCTTGGGATCACCGCAAAAGCCGCGGAATAGCCCACCGAGCGCGCTGCCGTTAACGAGTCGTGGTTATAGACACCACCCGTGTAAGCAAAAAGCGACACTTTCGCCTGACTGACGTCTTCCAGGATCTGTTTATTGACTGCCATCTCCCGGGTTTGGGCATCCACGGGAAGCTGATCCAGAAAAGGATGGTTGTGGGTATGTCCGCCCAGTGAGAGAACATCACTTTTGGCTATCATAAGCAACTGCTCTTTTGTTACCCCTTCGTATTTTCGCATGACCGCGGGCGGCAGTGGATATTTTTGCGCCAGGCTGCTGGTAAAACCGATCGGGTCACCGCTCTCCCTCGCTTTCCTGATCAGCATCCGCCAGGTTTCAAGAGCCGGCTTACGCGCGTCCAGCCGATAGTCACGATCCTCAAAGCTTATTTTGTTGTAACTTCTTTCGGAGCATAGGGCATTGAGATAAACGAACCACAGCAGATCCTGCTGCTCAAAATGCCTGGTGGTACAGAAAAATGTAGTTGGGATTTGCTGGTCCTCAAAAAAAGGAGCCACGAGATCCACCACCGAACGATAGCCGTCATCAAAGGTGATAGCAAGCTTACCTCGAATCAGCTGGGGATCCTGGCTATAAAGCTCGGCATAGTCATCAAGTTTCAGAATCCGATAACGCTTTTTGAGCCACAAGATGTGGCGCTTGAACTGCGCCATCCTGAGCACCAGCCCCGCGTTCCAGGTGCCTTTTGGGGTTGAGTCGGGAAAAACGAGGTGATAAAGAAGGATCATGAGGGCTTTCTACCCGCATCCAGAAAAGAATCGTAAACCGAGGTCATCTCACTTACATAACGCTCGATGCTAAAGTTCTCAAGCATGTGTTTTTGGGCGGTCATCCCTGTGCTTTCGCGCAGGGATCGTGAGTCTAAAAGTTCAGACAGGTT
>CAZYTH010000111.1:0-1513 GCA_964649715.1 uncultured Candidatus Saccharibacteria bacterium | reverse complement strand
TTATTCATGGTTCTGCTACCGCAATGAAAAATATTTCCAAATGTGTAAATAAAGTGGCAGTTGATGTTGATGAGTTAGTTTATAACGGTCTTGCTTCGGCGGAAGCGGTTTTGACAGATACAGAAAAAGAGCTTGGGACTTTACTCGTAGATATTGGCGGAGGTACAACTTCAGTGATTGCTTTTTTGGATGGTAGCCCAATTCATTCAGCCGTTTTACCTATTGGAGGAAAACTTATTACCAGTGATTTAGCCATAGGTTTAAGATCGAGACTTGAAGATGCTGAAAAAATTAAAATCAGATTAAGTAATGATGCTCTTATATCAAAAACTGATATTCACGATGATGGTGAGGAATTTGATGTTTCTGAATTTGATTTAGAAATTGAAAGAATTCCAAGAATCATGCTTTATAAAATTATCAATGCAAGGTTGGAGGAAATATTTAGACTAATTGCACTAGAAGTTACAAGATCTGGCTTGAGTGGCAAACTCCCAGCAGGCGTGGTGATAACTGGCGGAGGGGCTCTTACAGCAGGTGTTGAAAAAAGTGCAAAAGTAAATTTAAAAATGCCTGTTAGAATTGGTGTTCCCAAGGGTGTTACCGGTTTAATAGATGAGATAAAAGGTCCTGATTCATCGGCCGCAGTTGGTGCAGTTTTATATGGAGTTAAACTTTTTAGAGGTAGTAATCTATTGTCATTTGACAACAAAAACGGTAGTATAAGGAAAAGCGCATCTAAAATATTCGGAAAGCTTAAGTCGCTTCTGCCCTAGAAGTAATTGTTTTTTTAATTTAATTAATCTGCCCACAAATAACTAAATGCAAGTAAAGCCTGAAGTTGAAAATTTTGCAAAAATTAAGGTTCTAGGTATCGGTGGTGCTGGAGGTAATGTAATAAATTCCATGATTGAGTCGGGTCAGATTACCGGTGTTGAATTTATTGCCATAAATACCGATGCCCAAGATTTGTCTGTTAACAAAGCAGTTGTAAAAGTTCCCATTGGTCAGGAAATTACAAATGGTTTGGGTTCTGGTGCAAACCCCGAAATTGGTAGAAAAGCCGCAGAAGAATCCATTGATATGATTAAAGAGCACTTAGACGGTGCAGATATGATTTTTATTACAGCAGGTATGGGTGGCGGTACTGGTACAGGAGCATCTCCAGTAATTGCAAGATTAGCAAAAGAAATGGGAGCTTTAACAATAGGTGTTGTTACAAAACCATTCCCATTTGAAGGTGCTTTAAGAATGAAAAACTCTGAGATAGGAATCTCCGAATTACGAGATGAAGTTGATGCTTTAATAACAATTCCTAATCAAAGACTTTTAGAAGTAGCGGATGAAAATATGTCTATCGTAGAAGCCTTTAAATTATCCGACAGTGTTTTAAATCAGGGTGTACAAGGAATATCGGATTTGATAGTTATGCCAGGACTTATAAACGTGGATTTTGCAGATGTAAAAACAATTATGAAGGATGCTGGTACAGCTCTTATGGGAATTGGTATTG
>CAZYTH010000110.1:0-1514 GCA_964649715.1 uncultured Candidatus Saccharibacteria bacterium | reverse complement strand
TATTGACACTTCTGGGAGTATGTCTGAAAGAGATTTACAGGAGATTGCAAGTGAGTTACAGTCAATTTTGAGTACTTACAACACTAAAATCTTTGTAATTTACTGTGATACACGAGCTTACCCACACGAGGAGTATGAATCAGGGGACTCCATAATTTCCTTGTCCATGCGTGGTGGCGGTGGTACTGCCTTTGAACCTGTATTTGATTATGTACGAAAACATAATATTGAACCATCAATTTTGATTTATTTTACAGATGGTTATGGAAACAAGATGAAAATGAAAGCTCCAAATTATAGAGTACTTTGGGTACTAAACAACAAACTTGATGAAAGTCACTATCAACCTTTTGGTGAAAGGGTAATAATGGTTAGAGATTACCAAAATAATTAAAGATTTTTTCATTTTATGTCGATAATATAGTAGACGTAACTATACTATATTGGAGGCATTAAAAATGAGAAAAAAACTTATAGGGATTTACAAAATTGAAAACATTGTTACTGGAAGAGTTTATGTAGGGAGTAGCATTAATTTAATTAAAAGAAAAAGCCAACATATGGAGCTATTAAAAAAAAGAAAGCATCATAATTCCTATTTACAGAATAGTTATAACAAATATGGAGTAGGTGCTTTCAAGTTTTCTATAATAGAAGAATGTGAAAAGGATAAACTTGAGGAAAGGGAGCAGTATTGGTTTGAATTCTTTAAAGAGAATGGATTAGTTTATAATGTTAGAAATGATGTAAGAAATTGTAGGGGAATAAAGTTAAGTGAGAAAGTTAAAGAAAAGTTAAGACAAACTAATTTAGGTAAGAAAGCAAGTGAAGAAACGAAAAAGAAGATGAGTGAGTCATTAAAAGGACATATTGTAACAAAGGAAACAAGACGTAAAATAAGTGAAGCACATAAAGGAAATAAATATAATCTTGGAAGAATAGTTAGTGAGGAAACAAGAAAAAAACTTAGTAACTCCTTAAAAGGAAAAACTTTGGGAAGAAAACTGAGTGAGGAAACAAGAAGAAAAATAGGTGAAAAAAGTAAAGGACGTATTGTCTCAGAGGAGACAAGAAAGAAGATTGGAGATGCTAATAGAGGAAAAATTTATAAAAACATAGGTAGAAAATTAAGTGAAGAAACTAAAGAGAAATTAAGACAAGCTAATTTGGGAAAGAAATTAAGCGAAGAGCATAAAAAGAAGATAAGTGATGCAAGAAAAGGTAAAAAATTAAGTGAAGAAACTATAAAGAAAAGAGTAGAAAGTAGGAAAGGGTATAAACCTAGTGAAGAAACAAGAAAGAAATTAAGTGAAGCACAGAAAGGGAAGAAAAGAAAACCATGTACAGAGGAAACTAAAAGAAAGATTAGTAACTCCTTAAAAGGAAGAGTATTTAGCGAAGAAACTAGGAAAAAACTAAGAGAGGCGTGTAAAAGGAGAAATAATTATGGAATTCAATGACTGACATAGGAAGTTTCTTTAACTATATATATAAACATGACTTTGAACCTTCTA
>CAZYTH010000109.1:0-1515 GCA_964649715.1 uncultured Candidatus Saccharibacteria bacterium | reverse complement strand
CAGATGTCTTTCATGAAGCGTCAAGACGCGGCTACCGCTTCAATCCGGCAAAGGCCGGCCCCTGCCGTAATGTCCCGGCGATCCATGTCACGCGGGGTCAGCTTCTTTACGAGCGGCGGCATCTCCTCGCAAAGCTTGCCCTGCGGGATGTCAAAGCGCACCTTGCCCTGTGCAAAACCGATGAACCGGATCCCCATCCGCTTTTCAGGATTTGCGAGGGAGGGGTGGAGTCGTGGGAAAAGATTGGAGGCCGGGTGTTCGTATTTCAAGCCCCGGCCTCCAACGGTGAGATTTAATAATTTTCGGCAAGCACCTCGTAGTAGGACTGGGGATGCTTGCAGGCCGGGCATTCCTTCGGGGCTTTGGTTCCTTCGTAGATGTACCCGCAATTGATGCAGTGCCACTTCACCGATTTTTTCTTGTTGAAGACTTGCTTCTTTGCAACGTTTGCGATCAGATTCCGGTAACGCGCCTCATGAAATTTCTCCACTTTGGCGATCTGTTCGAAGGAACGGGCAATCTCGGGGAAACCTTCCGCCTTGGCGTCCTTTGCGAAGTTCGCATATAGCGTCGTCCACTCCATATTCTCGCCGGCGGCGGCCGCTTCGAGATTGTCCTTGGTCTTGCCGATCACACCCGCGGGATAACCCGCCGTGATCTCGACCTCCCCCCCTCTGAGATGTTTGAAGAATACCTTGGCGTGTTCCTTCTCGTTTTCCGCCGTTTCGGCGAAGATGCGGGAAATCTGTTCGTAACCTTCCTTCTTGGCGGCGCTGGCGAAATAGGTGTAGCGGTTCCTCGCCTGAGACTCCCCGGCGAAAGATGCCAGCAGATTCTTCTCCGTTTGTGATCCCTTGAATGCCTTTGCCATGTTCTGTCCACCTCCTCGATCTATGATTGGATTTCCACTGGTTGTAACAATGGCCTGCGTTCCGCCAATTTCCACAACCGGCTTCAAACGGGTAAACGCATATGGAGCTTTATACAGAAAAACAGGAAAAGATTGCAAGGTTTCTTATCCGCAACGATGAACCTTCCGCTGGAAAAATTCATGGAATCGTGTAATCTGCCGTGCGCCAGGATATCAGTACGAAGCCGGCAGCCGAATCGAACAAGCGCCTATGCGCCGTCGGAGATCTCCTCATCGGGTGATTTTCCTAACATGGATTCCGGCCAAGGGAAATCATGACAACACGAAACCATGCTACGGGTGAGAAATTTGTGAAAGACGGAAGGAAGTACGTGGGTGCGCATGTGAGCGCGGCGGGCGGTGTCGACCAGGCGCCCCGGAATGCCGCATCGATCGGCGCGCGGGCCTTCGCGCTTTTTACCCGGAATCAGCGGCAGTGGAAAGCAAAGCCCCTCTCTCTCGAGGAGATCGCAGCCTTTCGGACGAACTGCCGAGAGATGCGGTATGGACCAATGCAGATCCTCGCGCATGACAGCTACCTAATCAACCTCGGTCACCCCGAACCGGAGTCTCTGCTGAAATCCCGCGAGGCCTTCCTCACGGAG
>CAZYTH010000108.1:0-1519 GCA_964649715.1 uncultured Candidatus Saccharibacteria bacterium | reverse complement strand
GATTCGTCTCTTATTCCAGTTCTAGAACGTTGCAAGGCAATTTTTATTTTATCTATCGCGTGATTTTGACCGATGACTCTTTCTTTCATTTTTTCACCTATACTAAGTAATTTATCTGCCTCATCCTGATTTATTTCCGTTACGGGAATATCAGTCATTTTAGATATCTCTTCCGATATAACTTCTGAGTTAAGAACTCGGGTGGAGCTTTTAACGGATGTGGACGCTCTTTCCAAAAGGTCTATTGCTTTGTCCGGGAGCACTCTATTTCCAATCAATTTTTCTGATAGTTCGATGCTGGAAATCAATGCAGGGTAGGTAATTAATATTCCATGTTGTCTTTCCATTTTCTTTGCGCTGTTTTTAAGGATTTTAACAGTGTCTTCTTTTGAAGTCTCATCAATTTTTATAACGTGAAAAAGTCTTGATACGGCTTCGTTTGGCTCAATATATTTTCTGTAATTTGAAACTGATGTTGCCCCAATAACCCTAATTCTTTCTTTGGAAATATGATTTTCTAAAATCGATAGTATTGTAGAGTCGTTGCCGCCTTCTTCTCCCATTCCCGTAACGATATTTTGCATCTCGTCTATAAAAAGTATTATATCTCCGGAAATTTCAATTTCCTTAAGGATGTTTGTGACTTTACCGGCTATGTTTCCGCTCCCCTTACTTTCAGATAGAAGTGATCCTATCTCTAGATTTACCACCCTTCTATTTTTAAGAGTTTTGTATTCAGTTCCTGCCATAATTTTATACGCCACGCCTTTGATTGTCGATGTTTTTCCTATGCCTGATTCTCCTACTATCAATATATCGTTTTTTTCTCCGTCTAGAATTTCTGATATTTTTTTAATCTCTTCTTCTCTACCTACGATATCTTTAATAACTACGGCCTCTACTTGTTTAGTTATATCTATTGAAACACTGTCTAAATTTGGGGTAACCCTTCCCAGCATCCCCTTTCCTATTCCACCCATTAGCGGAGTAACAAAACCTTCCTGCCACATATATATTTTTGATAATCTTTCTCTTTCTTCAACAATCCAAAAAGCTGCTCTTTTTATTATTTCCGTGTTAGACCCGAAGATTGAAAGTATTGTTTTTATGTTAGGGGTATTTTCAATTAAAGATAGAAAAAGATGCTCTATTTCTACATATCTTGAGTTATTTTCTTTTGCCATTTGAAAACTATGGTTTATCATTTCATTTTCCTTCGGCTGGGGATGTTTTACAATTTTTTCAAATAACTTATCTCCCTCTAACTCTGATCTTTTTAGTAATCTTTTAACGTTTTCATGTGAAAATAGTGTTTCAACAAGATTTGTTCCGGTATATTTTTCAATCATATATTTAGTTATTGGTCTGAAGGAAAGTATTTTTTCTTTATCTGATGTTACTTCGGAAACCTTTATTGTAGGAGTGTTTAAATTTTTTAATATAAATATAAAATAAAGAAGTGCAAAGAGTAAAAATACATAAAATATACCTAAAGTTGCATAAACTATATAAGGAATTA
>CAZYTH010000107.1:0-1523 GCA_964649715.1 uncultured Candidatus Saccharibacteria bacterium | reverse complement strand
CCCTCCGTAGCACGTCTGTTTATACTTTTTTCAACTTTTGTTGGGTCAAATCCATGCCACGGCCTTCCGCTTTCGCCTTTTCTCGTGCCTGGTCCAGTGAGGTAATTTGGCTGATAGATGCCGCGACTGTCACGGTATTTGAACCTCTCTTCAATGTAACCGCGAGAGAAAGGACGGGTACCCGAATGAAACGGGAATGTCGACGTTTTACTGAAGAAGAGGATTACGTCGTGAATTGGTCCATATTGGTCTGTTAGCTTGTTGTGCGAGTTACTTCGCCGCCACACAATTTCGCTATGGTAGTTATCCGCCCCAAAAACATCGTCGAGGACGACTTTCAGGTAGTGGCTTATGTTCGGCCCAACATGCACATAGATGCTCCCGGTCTCGCTCAGCAGCTCCCGCATCAGGACCAGCCGCTCGTACATCATGTGCAGGTAGGAGTCCGTCCCTTTGCCCCACATGTCCCGGTAGGCGACCATCTCCAGGGTGGACTGGTCCTTGCCAACGGTCTCCTTCTCATCCCCGATCGGCACATCCATCGTGAAATCCGCGCCGACATCGAAGGGCGGGTCGATGTAGATGAGGTCGATCTTGCCCTTGAACTCCTTGAGCAGGGAGGCCATGACGAGCTTGTTGTCTCCCCAGATGAGCCGGTTTCTGAATTCGTCGGAATGGGCTTTCGCCGGATTGAAGAGCCCTGCCTGATCGCCGAGGCGGCTGGCCGGTTCGTCCACCGTTTCGATCTTCTGAAGGGGCATGGCCGATCCGGCGATGTCCACCTCCCGCCGCCGGCCGTACTCGTCGTACTTTCCTTCCCAGACCAGTTCCGTCCGCATCTGCGACAGGGGATGCGGGTTTCCCGGACCGAAACTCTTTTCGTTGGCCATGCTTGATCTCCAATGAGTCGGATCTTTACAACTGATTCAAACTTCTTGACAACACCACTTGAAGGGCATATTTTTCAGTCGTCAACAGCCCCGGAGATAGTATCTCCGGCCCGACGCCTCCATTTTGGGGGCGTTTTTTTATACTCGCAACTATTCATTCTTCTCATCCTGTGTTGTGATGACTTTCTTTTCCCTCAGTACGGACAAATAGCCCTCATAGCTCAGGGGGCAATCTAAAAGGTCATCAAGCTGTTTTCTTGATAAGTGCAACTCTTTGGCAACAAAGGACAGGAGATTATCTCCGTATTCGCTACGGCCGTGACTGATTTTGGTATGGATGCCGGATTTCCGTCCCTCGACGGAGAAGAACAGATAAGTGTGGTCTCGTTGAACGGCGATGAAGCCTTTTTTAGTCAGCCCTTCCTTGATCTCCCGTGCCTTGCGTGTCGCCATGCGTTTCGACCTTTCTGACCAGTTCGATAAGCCTTCTTTTCAGCAATCGGGCATCCTCGGTGAGCAGTGAATCCTCTTCCTTGGCGATAATATCCCAAAGAGCGGAAAATTCGTTGGAGAATTCTCGCATGACCTCCTCCCGGGTATCGCCGTAGGCAATGATTCCGAAGAGGGAGTCTT
>CAZYTH010000106.1:0-1525 GCA_964649715.1 uncultured Candidatus Saccharibacteria bacterium | reverse complement strand
TTCTGCCCTTTGTAGCCCTGCAGACAGACATGGACATAGTGAAAGAGGAAGCCGATTCGCTGCCGCTGATGACGCTGCATAACGCCAAGGGATTGGAATTTGAGGCAGTTTTTATCGTCGGCCTGGAAGAGGAATTGCTGCCCCATCGCATGAGTATGGACAGCCGGGAAGAAATCGAGGAGGAACGCCGTCTTTTCTATGTGGGGATCACTCGCGCCAAGCGCATTTTGCAGCTTAGCAATGCCAGTTCACGCAGGCTTTACGACACCTTTTACTTCGCAAAACCGAGCCAGTTCATCGGTGAGCTTGATGTAACCCTTTTTGACCTGCCTGATGGAGACCCGGGAATAGCACCTGCTCCCCTACGCGCCCGAAAACCGCAGAAAGTGATAAAGGAAACCCAAAAGCACTACCGGATTGGACAAAAAGTATATCACAACGAATATGGCCTTGGAGTGATCCTGAGCGTGGACGGTGAATCCGAAGATGCCAGGCTTACCATTTCCTTTGCCGGGAAACTTGCCAAAATAATGGGAAACTACGTTAAGACGGAGTTTTAAACTAGAAGCCAAGGTGGCTGTTTTAACGCTTTGCCATTTGGCCATATTACCCCCTTAGATTATGCTATATCAAAAGATAAAAGACATCCTTGCTCTCAGTGAGTTTTTGCAGTCAATACCTGCACTGTCCCTGAGCGACAGAGCTTATCAACTTTATCATCTTTCCCAGAGTGCCAGAGCTTTGGTGGCTGCGCATCTTTGGAAGCACAGCGGGAAAAACATCATCATCGTTTCGCAAGACGATATCATCGCAGAGGACATTTGGGACGACCTGGTTACTCTGATCGGCAAAGAAAATGCCCATTATTTGCCCGATTATGAGATTTTACCTTATGAAGAACGCTCTCCGCATTACAGCATCCGGGCAACCCGCATGGAAAGCATTCTTTCGGCGCTTACTGACGAGGGTAGTGGAGTATACAGCCTTTCTATCCGGTCCTTCGGTCGTTATCTGCCTTCCCGGGACAGCATCGGCCGCAATATTCTATCTTTGAAACAAGGCATGGACTTCGATCCCGACAAGCTGCTGCATTCTCTATACAATATGGGATATGAGATTCAATATCAGGTTTCCAAGGTCTATCAGGCAGCCCGCAGAGGCGGAATAATAGATATCTTCAGTCCACCATTGCTTTATCCGGTGCGTTTGGAGTTCTTTGGCGACGAGATTATTGATATAAAGCCGTTTTCGCTGGCTTCACAGCGTAGCGGTCAGGAGCATCTGAAGGAAATTGTGGTTATTCCTGCCCGTGAACTTAGCCTCAGCGAAGTGGACAGCGGTTCGCCGATAATATCCCGCATCCGGGAAAAGGGCTTCTTTGAAGGCATAGAGAATTTCTATCCGCTGCTCTGCAAAGATCTGCAACTATTTGCGGATTATTTTCCTTCTGATCAGCGGATCCTGGTGTGGAACCACTACAGCTACGTGCATGAGGAGTATTTGGCGCTGGCGGAGCAAACCCTGG
>CAZYTH010000105.1:0-1528 GCA_964649715.1 uncultured Candidatus Saccharibacteria bacterium | reverse complement strand
GCGCAGCAGCGCATCCGCAGATGCCATCAGTCCGGCGCGAAGGCGTCGCTGGAGCTGTTCCATGCGGGGCAGTATGCCCGGGCGGAGGATTATGCGGTGGGGCCGGTGGCATTCACGCGGGAGGACGGCGTGGCGGTTCGGGCGATGACGCGCGAAATGATGGAACACGTTGCCGATCTTTTCGCTAAGACGGCGGCGGAGGCAAAGAATCTCGGCTTCGACATGATTTTTATGCACTTTGGCCATGGCTGGCTGGCGGCGCAATTTCTGTCGCCGCTTTTCAATAAACGTACCGACGAGTATGGCGGCAGTTTTGAAAACCGGGCGAAATTCCCGAAAATGATATTGGAGAAGGTTCGCGCGGCGGTCGGCAGGGATTATCCCATCGATATGCGCGTCAGCGCCGTGGAATGCGTCGAGGGCTCGATCGATTTCGAGGATACCCTGCGGTTTATCAAGCTGGTGGAGCCGCTGATCGATACGGTACAGATTTCGGCCGGACTTGATATTAACCACGAGGGCAATGTGCATATGGTGACGACCGGTTTTAAGGAGCATATGCCCAACGCCAGGTATGCCGGGATCGTCAAGAAGAATGTCAGCATTCCGGTGTCGGTCGTCGGCGCGGTCCTGAGCCCCGACGAGGCCGAAGAGCTGATTGCGTCGGGGACCGTCGACCTGGTGGCGTTCGGCCGCAGCTTTGTTGCCGACCCCGACTGGCCGATCAAGGCGCTCGAAGGCCGCCAAGAGGACATCGTCCCCTGTATCCGTTGCCTGCAATGCTACCACATCTCGACGGCCCGCCGCAACGTGGGCTGCTCGGTCAACCCGCGCTATTGCAACGAGGCCTTTGTGAGTAAGGAAGTGGAACCGGCGAAGCAGAGGAAACATATCGTCGTCATCGGCGGCGGTCCGGCAGGTATTACGGCGGCCATCACGGCGGCCAAGCGCGGCCACGAGGTGACCTTGTTTGAAAAAGAACCGTTTCTGGGCGGCGCGCTGCATTACGCCGCCATGGAGTATTATAAAGAGGACATCAGGATCTATCTGAATTATCTGCTGCGGCAGCTCGGCAAATCCCCCGTCAATGTGAATTTGGGCGTATCCGCGACGCCGGAACTGGTGCGGGCCTTAAAGCCCGACGCGATATTCATCGCGGTGGGAGCGATACCGGCAAAGCCGGGAATCAAGGGAATCGACGGCAAAAACGTCATCGGGTTTTATGAGGCCCTGGAGGACGAGGGCAGTATCGGGCGGGATGTCGTCATCATCGGCGGCGGAACAATCGGCGCCGAGATCGGGCTGGAGCTTGCCGAATTGAAAGGGAAAAACGTCACCATCGTCGAGATTACCGACGAAATAGCAGCGCTGGGCAACATGCTGTATCGGGTTGCCCTGCGTCAGAAAATGGACGCGCAGCACAACCTGGTCCGCATGACGCAAACCGTCTGCAAGGAGATTGCCGAGGATGGCGTTGTCATATGTGGGAAGGACGGCGTATTCCAAACGCTGCGTGCCGATACGGTGA
>CAZYTH010000104.1:0-1533 GCA_964649715.1 uncultured Candidatus Saccharibacteria bacterium | reverse complement strand
CTCGGGATCGTGAAAATGATATATATCTGCGTTTACTTCCAATGCTTTTTTCAGCATCAACTTTGGAGAATTCAATATTCGGTCAAGTCTGTTCTTTGGCTTAAATTGTACCGGAATGATCGATACACCATTTTTTATTTCAGGTTGTGATCCCTTATTTTCTGCAACCAAAAGCGTTACTTCATACCCCGCATTGGCAAGGGAAGAGCATTCCTTATAAAATATTCTTGTGTCGTACCTTGAATGAGCACTCGTTAAATGGCATATTTTTGTCGACATCTAATATACTCTCGCTTCTAGTTTATTAATTCTTTTATTGTTTTTACAATTTTATCTGCAGCATGTCCATCACCAAAGATATTTTCAGGGTAATAATATGGCTTCATTATCTCTGAAATCAAAGATTTCCAATCTGCCTGAATAGGATCGCCGATCAATGTATGCCATCCGGTGTCCGTTATCTCCTGCCATCCCTGAGGCATGGTGAGGATCCCTCTTTTACCTGCCCAGTATGATTCTTTTTGGAAACCTCCGCTGTCCGTTATAACAAAAGCAGCATTTTGCGTAAGAGACATAAGTTCCATATAACCCAGGGGATCTGTAACTATTATTTTATCCAGCATTTCTTCTAAGCCAAAAAGACTGATCTTATTCCTTGTACGAGGGTGCAGGGGCAAGATAACCTTTAGGCCAAAATCTCTCACAGCAATGTTGAGTCCAGTAAGTATGGACTGCAGAGTATCTCTGTTGTCTGTGTTGAAGTCCCTGTGGATGGTAGCAATTATAAATTTCCCTGCAACAAGAGAGTACTTTGCCATCTCAATTTCAGGAGAAAGCTTTGCTCTCATTTTGAAGTAGAGGTCGTACATGACATCCCCTGCATTATAGACTCCCCTAACTATGCCTTCTTTTGCAAGGTTTTCAACGTTAAGGTCTGTACAGGCAAAGAGCAGATCCGATATGTGGTCGGTCAATACCCTGTTTACCTCTTCAGGGAACAATTTGTTGTAGGTCCTTGGCCCCGCCTCTACGTGAGCAATAGGAATGTGCAGTTTCGATGCAGCTATCGCTCCGGCAAGTGTCGTGTTCGTGTCACCATAAAGTAGCACCATGTCCGGTTTTTCTCCTATGAGGATCTTTTCAAACTTACACATCGCATCTGCTGTCTGTTCTGCATGAGTTCCTGATCCAACTCCCATGTTATATTTAGGAACAGGGATGTTCAGTTCATCAAAAAATGTTCCGGCCATGTTGAAGTCATAATGCTGTCCGGAATTGACCAGCACATGGTGCCATGCACCTGCTTTACGGACTGCTTCGCTAACTACCGCCTCTTTTATAAATTGTGGCCGTGCGCCAACAAGTGATATGACTTTTTTCATTTTTTAGACTTTCCCATACGCTTTCATAATTATCTCAACAGTCTTTCGAGCTTCCCTGCCCGTACACATCGGCACAGTCATTCCATCAAGCACATCAAAAACATGCCTGTAATAGGGCAGATGGCCAAAGCCATAGACAGAGGGGGGCGCC
>CAZYTH010000103.1:1042-1535 GCA_964649715.1 uncultured Candidatus Saccharibacteria bacterium | reverse complement strand
AACCATGGATCCGTTATCTCGTGGAATCCGGTGACCACGAAGGCGCAGGAAAAATGGAGCGCCTGCGGATTTTACTGGAAACCAGGCGTCTTTCCCGAACCATGGCTCTTGATTTTACAGTGTTGGCTCTCAAGGAGGGTATTGCTTTTGAGCATTTTTTTGGCGATTTTTGGTAAACCAAGGTATCTCGGCCTTCTCGACCTCCAGGAACCGGTACCTCCGCGAGGTGCCTGGCTTGTGACGGAAACGATGAGGGGAACGGAACTCTCCCTTCTGGGCGGTCCTCTTTCCCCCGAACAGGAAGAACGATACAGGAATTCATGCAGCGACGATTCTTCGGACAGCCAAGTGAAAGGGGGAGAACCTCCGCTTCAGGAAATAACTTTTGTCCGGGAAGCGACGGCGGAAGATATGAAAGACGCCGAAGCAGAGCGCGAGGAGGAAAACTCGGTCCTCCTGAAAGCGAGGGAGCTTCTTCGAAACCACAATCTCT
>CAZYTH010000103.1:0-1032 GCA_964649715.1 uncultured Candidatus Saccharibacteria bacterium | reverse complement strand
TAAAACCAGGATAGAACTCAGGCAGATCGGCGTGCGAGATGAAGCCAAAGCGGTTAAGGGACTGGCTCCCTGCGGGCAGAGGTGCTGCTGCAGCTATTGGCTTCACCGGTTTACCCCCATCTGCATCAAAATGGTGAAGGAACAGAACCTTGCGCTGAATCCCACAAAGATTTCGGGTATCTGCGGTAGGCTGATGTGCTGCATGTCCTACGAACACCACCTGTACGGAGAATTGTGGAAGGGACTGCCCAACCCCGGTTCCAAGCTCAGAACGCCGGCCGGTACATACCTTACCGACGGTGTCGATCTTTCAAGCCAGTCCGTCCGGATCAGGACTCCGGAAGGAAAGGAGATCCTTGTCAAAACAGCAGAATTTCAGCGGTTTAAAGAAACCGTCATGGAAGGGAGCCCCTGGGAAGAAACCGGCCTGAAGGAAACCAGAAGCCTACGGGACGACAGTTTCCGGCAGGGAAGAAAAAAGACAGCTGAACCCAGGGAGGAAACGACTGGAGAAAAAACTGCTCCCTCCCGCCAGGAGAGGCGAAAAACGGAGGAGAAAGCCCTTCCGGAACAGGCAAAAGAAAAGGAAAGCACCCCCCAGGCGGCACCAGCGAAGAAAAAAAGACGAAGAAAGAGAAAGCCATCCGGAGGTGAAAAGTCCGAGGCTCCGATGGCTCCTTCTCCGGAAATACCATCCCCTGCAGCTGAAAAACCAATACAACAGCAGGGGCAGGAAGGTAAACCGACCGACGCGCAGAAGAAAAAGAAACCGAACAGCAGGCGCCGGCGCTCCCAAAAGGGAAACAGGGATACGGCCCAACAGGGGCAGAATACCAACAGCAGCTCTTCTCCGGAGGTGTAGAACGGCGTGGCTTTTTATGAAAGGTTGAAACAGGGGCTAAAAGGCGTCCGGGAACGATGGAGCGGAGGACTGTCTCTTCTTTTTTCGGGAGGCGTTGTGGATGACGCTTTCTGGGAGAATCTCGAAGAAATACTCATCAGCGGCGATGTGGGAGTGGACCTGACGCTCCG
>CAZYTH010000102.1:708-1537 GCA_964649715.1 uncultured Candidatus Saccharibacteria bacterium | reverse complement strand
CCGCAAGCAAAATGAGTCTCTGGCAGCGGTGTAAACACCTGTAAAAATGTATACAAATGCAGATAAGGCTGGCGAGTGTGCCAGCCTTATCTTTTTCCTGTGCCACCCAGAGGGTGCTTTAGTTTATCATCCTGAGGGAGTAAACGACCGAAGGATCTCGCCCTGGAAATAAAAAAGAGACTGCATGACTGGACAGTCTCTTTTCTTCTCTATTACCGGCAGATCAATCAAACTTCAGTATGTTCTGGCGGATCTCGCCCCACTTGAGGGCATCCGCGATGCCCAGCTCAATGGGCAGTTCAGCCTTCCAGTGCAGCCATTCCCTGGCGCGGTCAGCGCTGGCAAAGGAGCCGGCCACATCACCGGGGCGTGGCGGCGCAAAGCGCTTGTTGATTTCCTGCCCGTACACCTTCTCGAAGGCCTGCACCAGTTCCAGGACGGTCACACCGGAGCCGGTGCCCAGGTTGATCACCAGGTAGCCGTCTGCCGGGCTGCCGGCACGCTCAAACACCTGGTCAAAATCCACCATGGCTTTGACATGCGCTTGTGCCAGGTCCCAAACGTGGATGTAATCGCGGATGCCTGTGCCGTCTCGCGTGGGCCATTCATTGCCGGTGATCTCAAAGACCGCCTGCCTGCCCTGGGCGGTATCGACCAGCTTGCCCAGCACATGGGTAGGTACCGGAACGTGGATGCCGCTGCGCATTTGCGGGTCAGCCCCGATCGGGTTGAAATAGCGCAGGGCGATCCCTTTCATCCCGTAAGCGCTGCAAAAATCCTTCAGCACCATTTCCATCATGAACTTGGTGCGGGCATAAGGGCTGATGGG
>CAZYTH010000102.1:0-698 GCA_964649715.1 uncultured Candidatus Saccharibacteria bacterium | reverse complement strand
GATGGGCTTGATGGGCGCTTCTTCTGTTACCATGAAATCCGGCACCACATCATACAGGGCGGCAGACGAACTGAACACCACCCGTTTATATCCCAGGCGCTGCAAGGTGTAAAAGAACTCAACCGATTTTGACACATTGTCCTGGTAATACTCGTACGGGCTGCTGACCGATTCGGGCACCACGATCAAGGCGGCGCAGTGCACGGTGGCGTAAATGTCAGGGTGCTCAGCGAACAGCCGCTCTACCAGGGCTGCATCGGCAATATCACCGTGGTAAAAAATCCGGTTGCGTGTGAATTCCACACGCCCGGTAACGAGCGAATCGAGGATGACGGGTGTATGCCCGGCATCTTCCAGGGCAGAGCAGATGGTGCTGCCAATGTAGCCTGCCCCGCCAGTGATCAGGAATTTCATGCTTCCTCCAGTAAGTCCTGTGATGAGGGTATTCTAACCGAATTTACGGGTTGGCTGCCTGATGTCGGCTTGCAAACCAGTCGGGATGCTGCTGGCAGCATCCTGCCCGATCCTCTCCCACAGGCGGCACAGGACCGGCTGCAACAGGGGGGTAATTGCCGCTGATTCCTGCGTTTGCTGCCGGGCTTTGTCCCACTGCCCGGTGCGGGCATAGCCCTCGATAAACACCAGGCGCTCGGTCGGGTCGTTGGGGTAGTCGCCCTGTGTGAAAGCAGTGTCTCCCA
>CAZYTH010000101.1:0-1537 GCA_964649715.1 uncultured Candidatus Saccharibacteria bacterium | reverse complement strand
ATGAGCATCTCGAGGAGCGATACGCCGCGGTGTGGCGGATGTTTCCTCAGGGGGCGCAGAGCAGGATCTGTCGGTGCTGCTTCGCGCTGTCGCCAAGAAAGCGGCTCACCAACCGTTCTGCGAACGTCCCGGCACCAAGGGTTTTGCTGATCCCGGCAGAACTTGGCGGAAAGGGGCATCGAAAGTAAACTCACCATGGAATACAGAAGACAGCCATTGCCGGCCTGATACGTGGTCATCGGTCAGGTCCCCGCCCCGTCATATTCCTCGGTAAACCGCTGAAAGGTGATCCACCGGGAGATGAAGATCTGATGCAGTGATGCGTCGGGTCGCAGCATCGGGTCGTATTCGAGGACATGTTGGCCGGGTGCCCAGAATCTTGGAATTCCCAACTGGTCGGCGACGAGAGCACCCTTGAGGTGCATGGGTTGCATGGCTCGCACCATCCCTGTCATCTGATCGTTGAAAGCGAGGCAGGAGGCTTCGATCAGTTGGGTGGTATCGATGACGATATCGCCGCGTCGGGCCATCAGGATGCATAGTGCCGTTGGGTCAGCCGGGTCACGCTGCAGTCCGGCTTTGAGGAGAAAGGCATTGGCCGCCAGCACGCCCTGGCCGCGATACTTGGTGATGATCTCACCCATATCAACGTTCTTGGCGTCAAACAGCTTGAAATAGTTGGTGTTCGCCATCATGGCGGAGGCCACGTCGGGGGCCATCACCACAACCTCCACCTCGCCCAGGCCGTCATACACCAGATCGTACATGCTCTTCATGTCATCGTCGATCTTGGCGCCGGCCTGCGACCAGGCCGTGCCGGGGGTGAAGAAGTTGGTGAATCCATAG
This sequence comes from uncultured Candidatus Saccharibacteria bacterium, assembly GCA_964649715.1. GTDB lineage: Bacteria > Patescibacteriota > Minisyncoccia > Phycocordibacterales > UBA12445 > UBA12445. Next base: position 691 of record CAZYTH010000101.1, on the reverse strand, counting down.
TCCGCGTACATGGTGGTCTTCATGTCGCGTCCTTCATTGGTGTAGCGGAAAACGCTCAGTTCTCCGGTCAGCAGCACCTGACGCGCCATCCACTCACGGCGGCGCTGAATGGCCAGGCGCATCTCGCTCAGGTCGCGCGCCATCAGTTTCTTCTCGCGCTGCGCGGGAGTCATGGCCCCCAGCACATCCTCGCCAAAGGCGCGGCCTTTCAGGTTCTCCGGGTCAATCACGCGCTCAGGCGCGATGGTGCAAAACCCGATCTCCCGGGTTTCATACCCGGCGCGGTCCATCAGCACACCGCCTGTGTTCTCCTTCACGACGGGCGCCATCTGCCGCACCCCCTTGCGGAAGTCATAAATGGCGCGGTCATCCTCCACAGCACCTATGTCCGACACAAAGGTGTCGTACAAAAAGCTGTAGTCCCGGGGCATCAGCTCCAGCGCGGCCAATTGCGCGCGCGTCGAGTAGATATCAATAGGCATGTTTTTCTCTCCTTTACCTGCTCTTATTCCCTGATCCGATCCCGCTGCGTTAGGCGCCGGCTTTATCAAAGGCCGTCGTCCTTCCAGATGGCGTGCAGCGTCAGATCAGCCGCCGCCGCGTAGCTGGCCGCCGGCGCGTAGTTGGTGCCGGTCCCGTCCGCCTTGGTGTTCCACTTGTCAAAAGCCTTGCCCGCCGCAGGCGTGAAGGT
>CAZYTH010000100.1:0-1539 GCA_964649715.1 uncultured Candidatus Saccharibacteria bacterium | reverse complement strand
GCGTGGCGACGATTTTCCGCCCGATCAGGCCGGATTTGCCGATGCCCGTGATGATAACCCGCCCCTTGCATTTAAAAATCAGATCGACCGCGCGGGCAAAGTTTTCATTAATTTTGTCCACCAGGCCCAGGATGCTCTGCGCTTCAATTTTCAGAACTTCTCTGGCCCGCTGAATGGTTTCTCGATGGTTGCTCATATTTTTATCCTGCTCTTTATTTATTTTTTCTCCTGCGGGAGCGCGTTTTGTTAAAACTATCAAAAAACACGGGACAAAACAAGATTTCATTGATGATTTCCATTTGACAGATGAAACAAAATAAATCATGGTTTTCCTGTCGTCAGTCTGTTAAACAACGACGGTATTTTAACGGAAGAGAAAAAAGGCATGAAAGCTGTTTTTATATCCGACGCTCACCTGAAGCGTTCCGCGGACGAGCGCTACGGGCAGTTTATCCGATTCCTCGGCGACCTTGCGGAGGGCAAGGCGCGGTCGCTTACCCATGACCGGGAATTGGGACGCGACAAGTCGTCCATTGACGACCTCTATATCCTCGGCGATTTTTTTGATTTCTGGTTTTGCGCGAAGGATCGCATCCATCCCGAATTCCAACTGGTCATCCGTCAGCTGGTGGAACTGCAGAGAACCGGGGTCCGCGTCCATTTATGCGAAGGCAACCACGATTTTTTCATGAAAGAATATTTCCACGACGTGCTGGGCATGGAGGTGTTTGAGGAATGGGCGGACATCCGCCTGGATAAGTTGCGGATGCTGCTTGCCCATGGGGACACGGCGGATGCTTCCGACCGGATCTACCTGTTGTTCCGCAAAATGCTGCGCAGCCGCGCTTTCTACAATATCCAGCGCCACATTCCCCCCTCCGCGCGCTGGGCCATAGCCGGCATGACATCGAACGTCAGCAAGCAGATGAATGACGACAACAGGGATACCCTGGTTGAAAAAATGCTTTCCTTTGCCGCCGGGAAACTGCGCGAAGATTATGATGCCGTGATTCTGGGTCACTGCCACAAACCGGTATTGCGTTATTTTGATGTGGAAGGCAGGAAGAAGACCTTTGTCGCCCTGGGCGACTGGATCAAACACTATTCGTTTCTCTACTACGAAAATCGAAAATTCTTTCTGAGTTATTATCCGCTTCGCTGACGCCAGACTCTCTTTTTCCCCGTAGTTTGCACAGGATGAAAAACTGGACAGGGTTGTTGCTTTGTGTTAGGAAACCCCGTCTTTTTAAAGCAGAAGGACATTTGACGTCCAGCGGGAAAGCGTTCAGGCCTTTACCGGCCATGACGAAACGCTGACGGCTCATCAGATTTCACACAGAAGGGAAATGATCATGAATTTTGGCGGAATACATCCCGAATGTTCACTGCACAACGCGCGGTTTGTTGTCGTGCCCGTTCCCTACGACCTGACGTCAACCTATCAGCCGGGCAGCCGCCGCGGGCCGGCCGCCATTCTCGAAGCTTCGACCAATATGGAGCTCTACGATGAAGAGCTGAAAAAAGAAACCTATCTGGCCG
>CAZYTH010000099.1:0-1544 GCA_964649715.1 uncultured Candidatus Saccharibacteria bacterium | reverse complement strand
ACGGGTGTTTCCCGTTGCGAGTAAAACCGTCCCAATACTTATCAATTTCTGCGGAGCGGAAATTGGGGCGGTCCTGGTTGCCGTCGAGTAAAAGAAAAATATAACCAGGGCCGGCCCTAATGCAGCCGGCACAGCCCGGGCGAAAAGCTTGGGGCATCCCGCATCGATCGGAAAGGCAAGCGCTTCGCGGAAGTTGAAGCGCTTGCTTTTTTCGATCGTTATCACGCAATACGAAGGAGTCTTTAAGGGGAATTTTATGGAACCAAGGGATACAACCTCTGCCATCCCGGAGCGTTTCCGCACGGCCAAGGCCACACTTTTTTTTGACCGCTTCATGAATTTTTTTATCAAATTCGGCGGGCTGGGTGTGATCGCCGCGGTTTTTGCGATCTTTATTTTTATTTTTTCCCAGGTCCTGCCCCTGCTTCAGCATGCCCGCGTCAGCGAGCAACAAACACTGGAGCTTCCCTCGGCAGATTATGTTTTGATCGGAGCCGATGAGTGGGGTGAGCGGCCCTTTGCCGTCGAGCGTTCCGGCCGGGTGACCTTTTTTGACGTTACGAATCCCAAGAAGAAAATTTATGTCGAGCCTCCCACGGATATTAAAGCGCCCGTGACCGCTCTTTCTTATCTTCCCTCGAAGCAAAAGCTTCTTATGGGGTATGAGAACGGGGGATTCACGGCCTTTGACGTTACGTTTGAGCCCCGTTACGCCGGGGGCGCACGGACGATCCAGCCGGGCGTCCGGCTTGCGGCGCCGTTCATGAATCCCGATGAAAAGACGGGGGGGCAGGGAGGCGCCGTCAAAGTCATTGCTTTTGGGGAGTCTGAGGATGTTCAACTTATCGGTTTGATCCGGGACGCGGGTGCTCAGGACACCGTACAGGTCGTCCGGATGCACCGCGAGAGCACGCTTTATGACCAGGGGCAGATGGAAGTCGATAAGGTCTATGATCTTTCAAAAGAGATCGAGGGGCGTCCCGAGAAGATCCTCATCAATTCAAGCGGGGACGGAGTTCTGGTAACGAACAACCGGGGAGAGGTTTTTTCTTTTGGGATCGGTGAAGACAAAACGATCCTTCGGCAAATATGGAAGCCCTTTGCCGACCGGAACGACGCGAAGGTCAGTTCCATCGACTATTTGAACGGCGGGGTCTCGGTCGTGGTGACGAATCGGGAGGGGATCAACCGCGTTTTTAGCCTGCTCATCCCGGAAGGACAGACGAAGCGGGTTTTTATAAAAACAAAAGATTTCGAGTCTTTGGGAGGGCCGGCTGTTTTTTTCAGCCCAAGCCTTCGCAACCGGGCGTTTTTGATCGGTCATGATTCTTTCGTTTCGATCCGTTACGCGACAACGGCTACGATCCGCTGGGAAAAGCAAATGCCTTTCTGGATCCGGCAGGCCTGTCTGGGCCCCCGCTATGACCGTTTGTTCCTTCTGGATAAGGATTTTCGTTTGCATATTTATGAATTGAACGATCCGCACCCCGAATCGGGCTGGAGGGCCTTTTTTAGCAAAATTTGGTATGACGGTTATACAAAGC
>CAZYTH010000098.1:0-1557 GCA_964649715.1 uncultured Candidatus Saccharibacteria bacterium | reverse complement strand
AAATTATGGATGCGTTCCATAACATTCCTCCTGTTTATCTGTTTATTCTGATGTTACAAGAAAATCAAAGTCCATCTTTTAAGGCAAGCCTTTTTTTTGGGCTCTGAGGCAATCTTGACTGATTCGGAGATTTTTATTGACTTAATATAGCTTTGAACTTGTTTGAAACATGGATATAAACATATGATTCACAATATATTGACTAATGACAAACTGGTTTTGGCCTCTGAATCTCCACGCAGGAAGCTGCTGTTGGAGAGTTTGGGGCTCAAACCCCTGATTATACCTGCAAATGTGGCGGAACCGCTTAGCACGGAGAGAGCTCATAAGCAGGCGGTTCGTCATGCCAGGAATAAAGCCATGGCAGTGCGGGCTTATCTGGATGACTTTGCAACCATTATCGCTGCAGATACTCTGGTAGTTGTGGATAATCAAATCCTTGGCAAGCCGGGATCTGCAGAAGAGGCAGCTTCTTTTTTGAGAATGTTATCAGGACGCTCACACAGCGTCTATACTGGTCTATGTGTGATTCGTGGATCAGAGCAGAAAACTGCCTACGAACGTAGTAGGGTTCTTTTCAAAGCGCTCACTGAGAATGAGATAAGCGAATATATCAAAACCGGTGAACCCTTTGATAAAGCCGGAGCTTATGGCATTCAGGGCTATGGTTCGCAGTTCATCCGATCCATTCAGGGATGCTATTTTAACGTGATGGGTTTTCCCATTAATCTGTTTTACAGGCTCTTATGCGGGGAGTTATAATGAGCAAAATCCTCTTCACCGATGCCCGGTTCTACAGTCCCGGAAATGTATATAATGCAATGCTCTGTGAAGATGGCATCATAACAGAGCTGTTTGAAGCAATCCCAAATCCAAGCCCTGATTGGCAGATTGAGTCACTAGGTAATTGCTGGGTTTATCCAGGTTTTACCGATACGCACACTCACAGCTTTGAAGGTGGCTTGTATAGTAATGCCTTAGATCTGTCTGGAGTGGCTTCCATCGCAGAATTGCAAGAGCGGGTTCGCTTACATTGTATATCCAGGGACAAAGGGGAGTTGATTTTTGCCTGGCGTTTTGATGAGCTCAAGACTCATGAAGGAAGATTCCCCACTCGGTTTGAGCTGGATCGTGTCAGCCCTCATAATCCCTTGGTACTACGCAGAATAGATGGGCATAGCTGCATGCTGAATCGTTTGGCCCTGGCTGAAATCCCGCTTATGAACCCGGCAAGTGAATTGCTGAGAGGAGCCGATAACGACCAAGCAGTGCATCATTTTCATGCTAATGTTCGTGAGGATCAAATCCTCAGGGCATACCACTCTGCAGCTGAAATTGCCCTAAAGGGAGGTTTCAGTTCTATCCACACAATGATAGGAGATGCTCAGTATTCCAATACACATTACAGATTGATCAGGGATAAACTCTCTGATTTCAAGGTTCGTTACAGTATTTATCCTCAGAGCTTTAACCTGGATGATGCTCTGGCGCTTGGGGCTGAGCGGATTGGGGGATGCATCCTGGCCGATGGCTCCTTTGGATCTCACACCGCTGCCT
>CAZYTH010000097.1:0-1562 GCA_964649715.1 uncultured Candidatus Saccharibacteria bacterium | reverse complement strand
TTAGGTTGACATTCGGAAAGGATTTAACAATGGACCTGGAAATCATCCCTCTCAGCCCCGAATCAGGACCTGAATTTTGCGCATTTTTCGACCATCTGGATACCAGCATCAAACCAGATTGGCGCGGCTGCTACTGCCAGTACTACCACAATACTTGCGATGATGCCGGCTGGCGGGCGCGCAGCCTTGAGCAAAACCGCGCGGACGCGCTGGACTTAATTGCGCGGGGAAAGATGCGCGGCTACCTGGCCTACGCTGAAGGCAAGTGCGTCGGCTGGTGTAATGCCAACGCATTAGCCGCGCTGCCGCGCTTTTCAGGGAGCCCCGAGCTCGCTCAGTTTGACGACAAGACCGGCGTGATAATCTGCTTTGTCATCCATCCGGATTTTCGCGGCAAAGGTGCGGCGCGCCAACTCATCCGCGCGGCGGTGGAAGGCTTCCGCCTGGAAGGTTTTACGCGTGTCTTGGGGCTGCCCTTCGAATGGAAAGAACACCCCGAACTGCAGTATCACGGCACCCGGGCAATGTTCGCGGAAGCCGGCTTTGAAACCTTGAGTGAGGACGAACGCGGTCCTCTGATGGTCCTGGAGCTTGACAAGGCATAGGGGTGAAAAAGCGCGCGGCGAACGCGGCGGACTAAATCTGTTCTTAGCTGTGCTTCCGTAAAGCCTGCCGTGATTTTTCGTATACAGCAATGAACTTCTCAGGCGGCAGGGACGCGATTAGTTCGCCAATCGTTTCCAACGGTAAATCTTGCGCTTTGCGGAATCGCAAGCAGGACTTGCCCATATCCGCCTTCAGCCCTTCGCGCGCGTAAGCTTCGAGTAAAGATTGCAGAGCGGTCGGGTCAGCGTATACCCCCATGAGGTAAAGCGAGTTCTTTTGCTTTTGGGCTGCCAGCCCAACATAACTTAAGGGCTGCCCGTTGTAGGTTACTGGATAGGTCCTGAGCGGGATTTCGTAGCTGAGCATGCCCCATCGCATTCTTTCTTCGTATCCAGCCGGCAGATGAGCCAGGATGAGTGCGCGCACAGCGGCAATTTCCTGCCTTCGGTCCGCGGGCAGTTCAGCAAGGTAGGCTTCAGGGCTTTGGGCTGCGCTGCTGACCATGTTCAGGCTTTGCCCTTGAGGATTTCTCTCTCCACAACGGGTAGAGAATCAATCAGCGCGCGGGCTTCCGCTTTCACTTCAGTTGGTGTGCTGGGGGAGTACTGGATTAGCTTCACCAGTTCAAAGGCTTTTTTGAGGGTGTCCTTGACCTGCGCGGTGTAGCTGAAGTAATCCCAGCCAGCCGATTCCGGGACGGGGATTTCTCGGGCTTGTTGGATGAACTGGCGGGCTGTGGCAATGCGTTGGGTGGGAGTTAGGCTTTTTGACATGCTGCAATTATATTCTGAATAGAGTTGTTCTCAAAACGCGATTGTGTCTCGCGTTTACCTTCTGCGCATGAATGAACCAGACAGAATTATTAGAATTCCACTCATTTTTTTTGTATCTATAATATAATTCTTCAAAGTTCATTTGGGCTCTTCATCCATTCCCAGATTTGGGGTGATAAATGA
>CAZYTH010000096.1:0-1564 GCA_964649715.1 uncultured Candidatus Saccharibacteria bacterium | reverse complement strand
TGGCCAAAGAGCATTTCTCCCTTTCTTCTTACCAGATTAGTCTTGACAGTAGAGCCATCACCGATATAGTAATCGACTCCTGGCAAGATATGCTCTTTAACAATGATATCTACCAGATCAGGATTGTAAATCAGAACCTGATAGTCTGGTAAGGTTATCTTAAATCCTACTGCCGGACAACGAATGGAATGCAGCACCCGATAGGGCATTATCTGGCAGGGACCGACAGAAAATTGCTGATAGGGAATAAAAATTTGTGGATTACAGGGAGTAAAGGAACCATATTCCATGGTCTCCTGAGTCAGATATACCGGTACAGCTGAGTCTGCTTTCTGCAAAGTCCAGAGATAATGGTCAGGGTGTGCATGGGTAATCAGCAGAGCATCTGGTTGCAGAAGACTCAAATCATAGGCATGGATACGCCCATAATCAAGTAGCAGACGAAAAGGATACGGTTGTGATAATTGTATTAAGAGAGAAGAATGGTAATAATGGTTTTCAGTCTTCTCTTCGATCTCTCCTCTGGTACCTAAAAAGGTTAATATAGCCATAATATTGTCAGGGGAGGTTTCCCCTGAAACCCCTTAATTCGTTTTGCGTTTTACGTCTTACGTCTTACGTAATAATAAATCAAAAATATTCCTCTCCTGTCATCGCGAGGAGCGCAGCGACGTGGCGATCACATCTGTTTATACCCACAATCTTTAAAGTAAAGATACTGTATGCAGTATAATGTATAACATTAAAGAATGCGAGCTACAGGGTATGAGACTGCCACGCTTGCCTGAAGGGCAAGCTCGCAGTGACAAATGCGTTTTGCGTTTTCGATATACAATATACTTTATACGATATACATTATTTTTTTTAGTTCAGTTCTCTATTATATACAATCTTTTTTTTAATTAGCAAGTTATTTAAGGGTAAAACCACTGGCATTATCTGACCCCTGACCATAATAAATATAATAATCAATCAAACCATAGTCTTCAAAATGAGCAGCAATTCTTCTGCTATATTTGTATGTTATGGTATAATATTAGGATAATTATAGACTTAGAATTTCAGGTCTGTGCCCCCAATCATAAGTCTTTTCTTATGTATTATAAAGTCTTTATAATAATTATTTTTCAAAATTTTTTAAAATGGGTTAGGGATGTCAGAAATAAAGAATAGTATATCCAAAAAGAATAGATTAGGTCGTTTTCTTTTGATTCTGGTATGCATTATAACAGTAGTGTTAATAATAACATATTCCTATATTAACACCTCAAGTTTCCGGGAACATGTTAAGTCTTTATTTATAACAGAATTAGAGAATCTGATGGGGAAGAAGATAAAGATTGATTCTGCTGATACCATTTCCTTCCGGAATCTTCGTTTTTCTAATCTGGAAATATTGGAAAAGAATGGTGATGATACCGAGGTTTTACTTCAGGCCAAAAAGCTGGAAATTAAATTTGCCCTGTTTTTCCCTTTCTGGCAAGGTAAGACCTGGCAACTGGATATTAAGGATATTGCTTTCACCGATCTTTCTACTAGTATTACCAGAAACCGGTCGGGAGAA
>CAZYTH010000095.1:0-1566 GCA_964649715.1 uncultured Candidatus Saccharibacteria bacterium | reverse complement strand
GCGTTACGCGTCACGATAGCTCGTTGAATGCTGTTACTTGTTACGTGTCACGCGTTACGCGTCACGATAGCTCGTTGAATGCTGTTACTTGTCACGCGTCACGCGTTACGCGTCACGATAGCTCGTTGAATGCTGTTACTTGTTACGTGTCACGCGTTACGCGTCACGATAGCTCGTTGAATGCTGTTACTTGTCACGCGTCACGCGTTACGCGTCACGATAGCTCGTTGAATGCTGTTACTTGTTACGTGTCACGCGTCACGCGTCACGATAGTTCGCAAAACATGTCAATTTATGCTAAAATGTCCAATATGATAGCCGCTAAACACGAAAAATACTGGCAGAGAGGCCGCGACTTCCTGGGCGTCGAATACCCCCTGATCGCCGGGGCCATGACCTGGATCAGCACCTCGGGGCTGGTCAAGGCCGTGGCCGGCGCGGGCGCCTTCGGCGTGCTGGCGGCCGGCAACATGCCCCCCGACATCCTGGAGCAGGAAGTGCGCGACCTGCAGTCCTGCGGCTGCCGCTTCGCCGTCAACCTGATCACCATCGCCCCCAACTATCTTTCCCATTTGCAAAAGGTCTCCTCGTGGCGCGTCCCGTACATCGTCTTCGCCGGCAGCTTCCCGCGCCAGGAAGAGGTGCGCATCGCCAAGGAGAGCGGCGCCAAGGTGCTGTGCTTCGCCTCCAACGACTCGATCGCCGAGCGCATGATCGCCTACGGCGCCGACGCCCTGATCCTGGAGGGCAGCGAGGCCGGGGGCCACATCGGCCACGTCTCGACCATCGTCCTGATCCAGCAGGTGCTGTTCCACTACCCGCAGCTGCCCGTCTTCGTCGCCGGCGGCATCGCCACCGGGCAAATGGTCGCCCACCTGCTGCTGATGGGGTCGGCCGGCGTGCAGATGGGGACGATCTTCGCCATGGCCGAGGAGAGCCCCTGCCACCCGGCCTTCAAGGAGCGCTTCCGCAAGGCGCGGGCCCGCGAGGCCTACGCCACCCCGCAGTACAGCTCGGCCCTGCCGGTGGTCGCCGTCCGCGCCCTGAAGAACAAGGGCAGCGACGAGTTCGGCCGCCTGCAGCTGGAGTTGATCCAGAAGCTGGAGCGCGGCGAGATCTCGCGCATCCAGGCCCAGTATGAAGTGGAAAAGTACTGGGTCGGCGCCCTGCGCCGCGCCGTCCAGGAAGGCGACGTCGAGCATGGCTCGCTGATGGCCGGACAGAGCGTGGGCCTGATCCAGGACACGAAGCCGGTGAAGGAGATCGTCAAAGGGCTCGTTCTAGAAGCCGAAGAAACATTCACAAAACTGGGATTGTGACGATCTTTCGTGACGCGTAACGCGTGACGCGTGACAAGTAGCGGGCATTAAAAGGACTTCTCGGCCAGATTTCAAGCTCCCAGTGCAATGCAATACCAGAATCGAGGTTTGTCCATAAAAACACCTGGAACAACAAAAAGCTCTTCTGCGGCCTGATCTTCTTTTAATGTTCTCGCCAGTTCGCTATATAGCTGTTTTTCGTTACGCATTACGCCTAATTTTTCAATTTAGCCTTTGGCTGATATTG
>CAZYTH010000094.1:0-1569 GCA_964649715.1 uncultured Candidatus Saccharibacteria bacterium | reverse complement strand
TCAACCGATCACCGCCTTTCCCTTCCCGAAGTACTCCCGCACCTCCGCGCCCGCCTCTCTTGCGCCAGCGATCGCCACCTGCACAACTGTCTGACACACGCCCAGCTCGGCGGCAACTTCGCGATGACACATCCCCGCGTTATACAGCCGAACGGCGTCGTCCCGTATGGCTTCGATGCGAGATAATTTATACTGCGGCGCGTTTATAATCGGATTAGGTCTGCTATGATACCGCTCGTGGCGCTTAAATTCTTTCGTGTCGCAAACGATCGGGATCAGTTCGTCGAGATACATGCCCGTAAGGGTCTGGAGATCTGACAGGGCGGCGCGGTCCTTATAGGTTCTGCCGAGTTCGGCAATTATTTCGGTATCGGTCATTGTATTTTACCGCACGGTTCGCATAAATCGCACGCGGGCGTATCGGGGGTGACTATTCCGTTATGACTGCGTTTGCTGATGCATAGATAATATTTCTCGCATCCACAAGCTGTTTCTTCGCTGGCGTTTATCGTTTGAATATATCTGCAATCCCCGCAAGTATAAGACGGTCCGCCCGTATCGGCGTGTGCGGCAGATTCATTGTGCTTTTCTTCCGTCAGGACAGCCTGTAATAGAATCAGATAGTTTATCGAATCCGTGATTTTCTCATCCCACTTTTCCTGTGAAAACTTTTCGCCGTTCTGATACCTGTAAATCATGTCGTAAACGCTGATAGTGTGCTTGGCCATCATGCCTCCGAGGGCAGCCGGTAAAGTCAGATTCTGCAAATGCGCCGCGTGTTTGAAGTTGCTGAGGCGATCACCTTTCCCCACGTATTCGTCCGCTTTGGAACACAGGACGGCGCGGCTGGCGGCTATGGTTTTATCGAATATTTCGTTGATTTCGGATTGCGTCATTTTGTTTAATCTCCTTTAGACAGAATCATCAATTGATTTAATCTTCACATAATTCAAAACTAACAATAGTAATGTCAGAATTTTCAGTTATATCTCCGTATATGCCACGCATAACTGCTATTAAGTTTTCTCCATTTTTGAATCCGTCACCTTTTGCGATCTCATCGGTTATGTCTTTAAATTTGCAATATATTAGTCCTGTGATATTTATATACGAGAAGTCCTCAGAAGCGTTTGATTTTAAAATTGTTTTACCGCAAGGGTAATTTCGTATACCATTTCTGCAAGTAGTTGTTTTAATCTTTTCTCTAACGAGTTGTAATAATTCCGGACGTATTAATATAGTTTCCATTTATTTGTCCTCCGCTTTTATCTTAAAAATGCGTTCTGCGCATTCAACGCATATATCACGCGTTGCGACCTGTTTGTTTGTGCGCTTATCCTCGTATCTGCGCGGATTAACTGTCGGAACGCGGCGACTTATAATAACGTGACATATATCATCCGGCTTCTTTTTTCCGTCAAGCGAATTGTGCTGACTTCCGCAGACGTCGCATATGTGCTGTGTCATATATTATCCCCTTTCGGTGCGATTACCGCACTGTATCGTCTGAATAGTCCCGTATGGGTATATTATGCTCGGCGGCGAATTTCCTTTCAATTTTGACGCCTT
>CAZYTH010000093.1:0-1571 GCA_964649715.1 uncultured Candidatus Saccharibacteria bacterium | reverse complement strand
TGATCATACGAGAAGACGATATGAACACGACATCGCGCAAATGTTCAAAGAGATCAAAGACGCCTATGCGGATGACGCGGATCGACAAGCCAAATGGGTCGTCTCGACGGCGATTCAACGACACGCCTCGGAGTTCGTCAACGAACTGGCCGTCAATGCGGTACCGCTTCCCTCCGACGACATGAAGGGAAGGATTATCGGACGGGAAGGACGGAATATTCGCGCCTTCGAAAAGATCACGGGAACGGATCTCATCATCGACGATACGCCTGAAGTGGTCGTCATCTCCTGTTTCAACCCGCTTCGACGCGAAATCGCGCGGCTAACACTCGAAAAGTTGATCGTAGACGGAAGGATTCACCCGGCGAATATCGAAGAGATGTACGACAAAGCTCGAAACGAGATTATCAAACTGATTAAAGACGAAGGGCAGAACGCTTTGTTTGAAACCGGTATCAAAGGCCTGCACGGGGAACTGACGAAACTGATCGGGCGCCTCAAGTTCCGCACGAGTTTCGGGCAAAACGTTTTGGAACACGCGATTGAAGTATCAAAACTCGCGGCGTTGATGGCCAGCGAGTTGGGACTGAATGTAGAGCGTGCGAAACGGGGCGCGTTGTTGCACGATATCGGAAAAGCGGTCGACCATGAAGTCGATGGCTCGCACGCGATGATTGGATCGGAGCTTGCAAAGCGCTACGGAGAAAAAGAAGACATCATCAACATGATCCAGTATCACCACAACGAAACGGAAGCCACGTGTCCGGAGTCGGTCATTGTGGCGGCCGCAGACGCCTTGTCCGCAGCCAGGCCAGGCGCGAGACGCGAAACAGTCGATCTGTACATCAAGCGTTTGGAAAAGCTCGAAAGCATCGCGAACGACTACGGGAATGTTGAAAAAGCCTTCGCCATACAAGCCGGAAGGGAACTGCGCATCATCGTCATGCCGGAAAAGGTCGACGATGCGATCGCCGATCAAATGGCCTTCGAAATCGCTAAAAAGATAGAAGAAGAGGTGCAATACCCCGGTCAGTTGAAAGTGACCGTTATCCGAGAAAAACGATCGGTCGCTTACGCAAATTAGCGTCTGGAAGTTTTACGATAGAACCGGCGGATTGCTATAAAACGCGCAGATAACGAGGGTTCTGCGCGTTTTGATTTATTGATAACGTTGATTTAAAGCGTTTCCGTCTTCACTCCAATACGGTAAAAATAAGGTATATAGATTGAGGTTCGGAAAAATATCTCAAATAACTATAAACTTCTAATAGCCTTTCACAAAGCGGATGATTGGAGCGCGAACCTTCAGGTTCGAAACATTACTTCGATTTTCGGAATGGAAAATGAAAGTACCATGGTTCCTCGAGACAGTTTGGAAGAAACCCATATAATAAACCGACCTGAAGAAGCGCCTACTGGAAATACGTAGCTATCACGCTCCAAACAAGTAAGTCTCGTGGATTTTTTTTACGACTTTAGTCTTCACTCGGACAAAGAATAGCGCGCCATGGCGGTTTCCATGATCTGCTCAATTAGGTCAGGGTCGGACATGCGCGCTACGCCGCCCTGCG
>CAZYTH010000092.1:0-1583 GCA_964649715.1 uncultured Candidatus Saccharibacteria bacterium | reverse complement strand
CCGTTGCTGGCAATGGATATCGTTTCCCGCAAAGTGAAAAAGCTCATGGTCTTTCAAACGATGACCATGCCGGGTGAAGATGTTCTGGACCCCGGGGATGATCTGGGAATCGACGATCGGAAAATGATGCTCGAACCGGGCTGGCCGAGCGAGGCACCCACTTCCTCGCGCACGACCGACCACAAGGGTCGGATCGTCGGGCGCATGGTGTCGATCACCTCGTGCAGGTCGATCACCGAGGGAATGCGCACGCCGCGGTGCGAGACCGGACCACCGATCTGGCGGATGTTCACGCCGAGGCGGGCAAAATGCGCGGCGAGCCGCGGCTCGGTGAGCACGAAGAGCCGGTCCACCCCCGCCGCCTCCGCGAGCGCAATCGCGCCGAGATAGAGGCTGACCGGAATGTAGGGAAAACGCGGCTGGTCGGCGACCCCGAAATCCTCCTCGCGGATCGACACCGCGGCCGCGTTCTCTCCCTTGCGCCGCCGGAACTTGCGGCACACAGCGAGGCGGGAGACCTCGCAGATGCGATCACGACGCGCGGCGAGCGACTCCATCAAGGCACGATCGAGGGTGTGCGCACAGGTGCGTTCGAAGGGCAGGGGAGCGTCGCGATCGGCGGGATCGGTCATGACGATCCGCGTGCAGCCGACCGACTCGATCGCTGCTGGGGCGTTCGTGCGCAGCAGGCAATGCAGGCTGTTGCGATCGTATTCGTCGGTCTCGATCCCTTCCTCGCGGGTGGCCTCGAAACCCAGGTCTTCGCAATACACCTCGTGGCGGAGGCGGAACACCTCGCGCAACGAGTTTTCGTCCGCAGCCGATTCGATGCGGAAATACCGCCTGAATCCCACGGCGAGATCCAGCTCCTCAGATAATGACATTTAGGTTCCCTGTCGCAAGGCATCCACGACCGAGGCGGCCGACGAGCGGCGGGCGGGCAGCAAGGCGGCGAGCACGGTTGCGGCGAGCCCGATCAGGGCGGCGGTGAGGACATCGGCGGGCATGATTCGGATGTAGGCAGTGTAGCCGACGTTGGCATTGGGCGGCGGCGGCATCGGTATGCCGACTGCGGATACGATCACGGCGATGCTCAATCCGACCGCCACGCCCAGCGCCGCACCGATCACGCCGAGGATGAGGTTCTCGAGCACGATCAGCCGGAAGATGTCCCGGCGGCGATTGCCGAGCGCGAGCAGGGTGCCGAACTCGCTCATGCGCTCGAACACGCTCATGTTCACGCTGTTGGCCACCGACAGCAGCACCATGAAGAGGATGATCACCTGCAGCACGCCGAACTGGCGCTCGTAGAGATCGATGGTCTTCTCGTAGAAGTCCGACAGCATGCGCCAGTCGCGCGCTTCCAGGGTGTCGCTGCCGAGCACGGAGGCGATCCGTGCGAGCCCGGCGCCGGTGTCCTCGGTGCGGTGCAAGGTGGCGACCAGCAGGTTCGCCCCCGAGGTGAACATCAGTTCCTGAGCGGCGGCGAGCGGGATGCGCACCGCGCGCGCGTCGAAGTCGAGCGAGAAGCTCTGGAACACCCCCACCACCTCGAATTCCAGCGTATTGAGCGCCCCCTCGGC
>CAZYTH010000091.1:0-1584 GCA_964649715.1 uncultured Candidatus Saccharibacteria bacterium | reverse complement strand
CGCCGCCTCCGCCCGGGAGGTGAAGTTGACGGCGGATACCATGCAGTACGATTCCGCAAGCGGGTACTTCACGGCGACCGAAAATGTGAACATCGTCCGGGAGGGCGTCACTGCGACCGCCAAAAAAGCCGAGGGGAACATGAACGGCGGAGAAGTCAATCTTATCGGCGATGTTCATATCTTCGGAGTGTGGGAAGACGAAAAAGTTGATATAAAGGGGCAGATCCTGACCGGATACCTCCAGGAACCGCGCGGAGTTTCTTTTAAAGGAACCGTGCAGGGCGTCTGGGGGAGCAAGCAGGTCGACGCCGAGGATCTGAGCACGCGCGGGGATACGTTCTCCGTGGCAAAGCTTCGTCGTTTCGCCGATTCCGCCGAAGGGTTCTCCTTCTCGTGCAACTCGATCAAGGGGAAGCTTAAAGACGGGGAGATCGTCGAGTTTACCGCCGTCGGCGCCTTCAGATTCGTCTCGTCCCAAAAAAGAGGAACGCCGACGGAGATCCGCGGCGACAGAGCGGTCTACTCCAAGGCAAGGGGGTCGCTCGTGGTGAACGGGAACGTCTCGGCCGTCCAGGACGGGCGTTCGCTCCGCTCCGATTCGCTGGTCTACTTTCCTGTAAAGAACCGCATCGAAGCCACGGGGAAGCCGCAGCTGATCTTCAAAATAGACGAAGGTTCAAAGAAACAATGAGCAAAATGCTCTCGGCTCGCGGCCTGTCCAAAGCCTATAAAGGCAGGACGGTCGTCTCCTCGGCAGACCTGGACGTCGCAATGGGGGAAGTGGTGGGGCTGCTCGGACCTAACGGGGCCGGAAAGACGACGTCGTTCTATATGATTGTCGGGCTTATCAAACCGGACGCCGGAGTGGTCACCGTGGATTCGCGGGATCTGACGGATCTTCCCGTCTACCGGCGGGCTCGTCTCGGCGTGGGGTACCTTCCCCAGGAGGCGTCGGTTTTTCGCAATCTTTCCGTCCGTGAAAACATCGAACTCGTCCTCCAGGAAAGTCCGCCCCCCGGAGAAAATCCGTCGATTGTAGCCGACCGCCTGATCGAAGATTTCGGCCTGGAGAAGATCGCCCATGTCCGCGGCTACTCCCTCAGCGGCGGCGAACGGCGCAGGGTGGAGATCGCCCGCAGCCTCGCCATTCTGCCGAACTTTCTCCTTCTCGACGAGCCCTTCAGCGGTATCGACCCCATCGCCGTCTACGATATACAGCAGATCATCCTCGGCCTCCGCGCGAAGGGGTACGGTATCCTCCTGACGGATCACAACGTCCGCGACACCCTTGCCATCACGGACAGGACGTACCTTATACACCAGGGGAAGATCGTCATCGAAGGCTCTCCCGATGAAGTGGCGGAGAGCGAGGTCGCGCGGAAGTTCTACCTGGGAGAGCAGTTTTCCTGGTAGGCTTCCACCTCGTCCCACCGTCCTTCCAGGAGGAGGGGAGCGAGCGTCTCGACGGCCAGGGAAACTTCCGGTGAAAGCGAATCGCCGAAACCTCTCCGGGCGGGCTGAATCCCCAGGACAGTCACTTCGAGCTCCGGAAGCAGCGGTGCGAGGAGCAGCGGCAGCGGTATT
>CAZYTH010000090.1:0-1587 GCA_964649715.1 uncultured Candidatus Saccharibacteria bacterium | reverse complement strand
TTTTCTTCAAAAGCTTTTTCAAGTTCCTCTTTCTCCATTTGAGAAACTGTTTTCCCTGTTTTTATTACACAAGGATTTTCTTTCAATTCTCCCTTTGAAGCAGCTTTTGATTTTACCCAACATCTATAACTTTCTCCATCCTTAAAAGGATAATTAAGAAGCTGATTTAATTCTGTCCAATTTCGAGAACCCAAATCCACTTCTTTATGCTTTGAGCCAATAAAGTAAAGCATATCTTCATCTCGAAGGCCACATCCATGCAGCCACAATGGCAGTTCTTTGCTTCCAGAGCTTACTTTCGCCCAGACAATGTGCATATCATTGCCGACACCTGCAGTTTCATGCTGGGCGATAGCCGTATCAAGTTCCTGCATCCCGATGCAGACTTTGTTAGCACCAATGAAAATGAGCTATCGCTGGTATGCCGTATTGACACGCCTGATGGCAAGCTGCTGTTCACAGGCGATATTGGTTCTCAAAGTGAATATTACCTTAGCCGTAAGTATGACTCCGAACTGGATATTGACTACCTGAAGATTCCCCATCACGGCAGCAGGGGCTCCAGCACATCACATTTCTTAGAGCTCACTTCACCACAAGAGGCTTGGCTAAGCACATCCAAGATAAACCGCTTCGGCTTCCCCCATACAGAAACTGTTTCACGCTATAACGATGCCAATATCCCCATTCGCAGCACTGCCCAGGGTAGCATCCAACTTCGCTTTGCACAAAAAGATTGACAGCGCAGCACACTGTATTTACTGTTGCCGAACTGAAGGAATGAATAGATTATGAAGCAAATTCTCGAAAGCCTGAGCATGGACAAGATATACGCCCTTATAGAAAGCACGGGCGAACTGGAGTCGCATGCCAAAAGGCACAAGCTTGCCCGTTCACATGTAAACATAAGCGAGATTAAGGCCGGATATTCACGCATTGAACGGCTTATGCAAGAGCTTGATAAAAACAGAGCCCTAAAGAGCTTCTTAGACGATGTATTCTGCCATACTCCATCTTTGTCGATTAGCCATATCAAACAAACCGAAAGCTTGCAAATGCATGAGCTATTCGAGCTAAAAAGCTTCCTGTGGAACTATGTGCGACTAATGGAAAAGCTAACTACTGCGGACATGCACATGCTGCACCACATGCCGGATATGAGCAACTTGTTCAAAGCTCTCGATCCCGAAGCTAACAAGCTGCCTGTGTTTCGCATCTCACCCCAATATTCTCCCAGGCTGGCTACGTTGCTGGAGCAACGCCAAAGCCTGGGTAATAGACTAAAAGAGACGCGCGCAGCAGACTTACAGGCTGCCAAACAAATGCTAAACATGCCCAGCCTGAAAGATGAATTTGTGATGCCACGCAGCAGGCAGGAAGCCGTTACCCGGCTGCTTAGCTCTAAGCTGTTTGTTGTAAAAAGCGAGAACCTGGCAAACTACACGTTCTGCCTTGCCGATACTGCGGATGCACTGGCGATAAAGCAAGAGCTAAACAGCTTGCAGCTTGAGATAACGGACGAAGAAACCCAGGTATTACATGAACTTAGCAAGTTTGTTCATGCAAACATGCCCCAATTAGAAACCG
>CAZYTH010000089.1:1233-1595 GCA_964649715.1 uncultured Candidatus Saccharibacteria bacterium | reverse complement strand
GCGCGGTGATATCAACACCCTATTTATAACCGTCTACAAGGGCATTGATTTCAGTGCATTCATTCAGGGAGTAGGCAAACGCGATTACTGGGGAACAGGTTCACTGTTTATCCCCGGGTTTACCCAGGCCGAAGCGGTGTATCAGAACCAGATGGATTACTGGACACCTGAAAACCAGAATGCTTATTATCCGGCTCCTTCCAATCCAGGTGCAAACAACCACAACGCAAACTGGCAGCCGCAGACACGCTATCTGACGAATATGTCCTACCTGAGAATGAAGAACATAACCATCGGGTACATGCTTCCGCCTCACTTGCTGACCAAGACCGGCGTTCGCAGTGTCCGCATTTTTGCCAGCG
>CAZYTH010000089.1:877-1223 GCA_964649715.1 uncultured Candidatus Saccharibacteria bacterium | reverse complement strand
GAAGGGATCAACGACGCAAAAAGTTATGGCCGGACATATCCCTATTTCAGGACACTCTCCTGTGGTATCCAGATTAATTTATAAATCTTAAATATCGAATCGATTATGAAAAGAAAAATATTATTCCTGGCATTGTTCCTGTTTGTTTTAGGTACAGCCTGTGAAGATTTTCTGGTTCAGGAACCGTTGGCTTCGTTTACCGACGAAGATTTCTGGACATCCGAAACAAGTGCCCGGGCGTTTGCAATGGGGTATTATACTGACAGGTTTCCCGGATTTGGCAGCAACGATGTAGGGGGTGTGATGTCGCTCCGTCAACCCCTGAACGATGACTATACAAACATCA
>CAZYTH010000089.1:0-867 GCA_964649715.1 uncultured Candidatus Saccharibacteria bacterium | reverse complement strand
CCAGCCAGCCGACCAACAAGGATGGCATCTGGAAAACCTACTTTACGAAAATCAGAAAAGACAACATTTTTGTGGACCGGGCTTCCAAAATGAACCTGAGCGATGATGCCATAAAACATTGGACAGGTATCGCACGCTTTTTCAGGGCACTTGATTATTCCAGCTTTGTGTTTGATTTTGGAGATGTCCCCTATTACGACAGACCACTGAAAGATACCGATAACGACCTTTACAGGCCGAGGGATCCTGCAACGTTTGTGATGGACAAGGTTTTGGAAGATTTTCTTTACGCATCCCAGAATGTAAGGACTACTGATCCGTTAACCGGGCCCGACGGTCTGGTCATCCGGAAAGATGTTGTGGATGCCTTTATGTCACGGCAGTTGTTGTATGTCGGTACCATGCTGAAATACAATCCCGCCACTTCCGCCGCTGACAGGGAAAAAGCTGCTACCTACCTTCAGGCTGCCAAAGATGCGGCCGACAGAGTCATCACTTCCGGCCGCTATTCACTTGCCGACAGTTATCAGAAAATCTGCAGCACCATCGATGTCGGTGCAACTGCTGCCGTCAAGAAAGAAATGATCCTTTACCGTTCATACAACACAGGCGAAGTGACCCATGCCATCGCTTCCGGAAACAATGACAATACGGTTCAGGCTTATGCCGCACCAAAAGATGTGATCGATGCATACCTCTGCAAAAACGGGATGCCCATCAATACCACATCGGGTGTCAATCCTCTCTATTCGGGTGATCTGACTCCCCAGGACCAGATGAAAGACCGGGATCCGCGTCTGACAAATACCTTCCGGACAGACAAATATTATGTCCAGTACCAGGAAACGGGTTATGCCTCCACCGGAT
>CAZYTH010000088.1:0-1600 GCA_964649715.1 uncultured Candidatus Saccharibacteria bacterium | reverse complement strand
CCCTTATAGTACCGACAAGCCCCGCGGCGTTTGAGCGGTCGGGTTAAGGGGTTACAGGGGGGTGTCGGGGGGCCGTAAGGGGGAAATCGAAATCCCCCTCGCCCCCCTGACGGTTGCCCTTGCCATCCCTCGCCCTTTTAGGTATACTATGCATGCGGTCAACCCGCATTGCGGCGGCGTGCATGCTTCAGCGGCACGCGCACGCATCCAAAGGAGTGAACCCCCATGCAAACCCGTTTTCGCGTAGCCTGTTCCGATGCCGTGCAAGCCGCCCTTCAGGCAGGCAAGCCCGTTGTGGCGCTGGAATCGACCATCATATCCCATGGTATGCCCTACCCCAAGAATGTGGAAACGGCGCTCCAAGTGGAGCAGACCGTGCGCGACTGCGGGGCGGTGCCCGCCACCGTGGCCGTCATCGGCGGGCAAATGACCGCGGGGCTGACCACGGCGCAGATTGAGCACCTTGGCAAAAAGGGGCTTGCCGTCACCAAGGCCAGCCGCCGCGACCTGCCGATACTGGCCGCGCGCGGGGAGGATGGCGCAACCACCGTGGCCGCCACGATGATCATTGCGGCAAAGGCGGGGATTCCCGTGTTCTGCACGGGCGGCATCGGCGGCGTGCACCGCGGCGCGGAGACGACCATGGATATTTCCGCCGATTTGGAGGAACTTGCGCAAACGCCTGTGATGGTGGTGTGCGCGGGCGCAAAATCCATACTGGATATCGGCCTGACGCTGGAATACCTGGAGACCAAGGGCGTGCCCGTCATTGGCTACCAAACGGCCGACATGCCCGCCTTCTACACCCAAAAGAGCGGTTTTTGCGTGGATTACCGCATGGACACGCCCAAGGAGGTGGCCGAGGCGTTCTTTGCCAAGCGCGCGCTGGGGATTGCGGGCGGCATGCTGGTAGCAAATCCCATCCCCGATGCATATGCCATGGATGGCGATTATATCAACCAAAAAATCGAGGAAGCGCTTGCCGAGGCCAAAAAGCTGGGCGTCAAGGGCAAGGATACGACGCCGTTTTTGCTGGACCGCATCCAGCGCATCACGGGCGGTTCCAGTCTGGAGGCCAACATCCGCCTGGTGCTCAACAACGCCAAAGTCTCCGCCGCCATTGCCGTGGAGCTGGCGGGGCTGGCAGACCGTCAATAACTTCGTTTTAGACGGAAATAACCGCATCCCGCTTGCCATCCTGCGGATGGCGGGCAGCGGAATGCCCAAGGTATGGGCTTCGGCCGCACAGGTCGCCCTTGACCATGATATTCGGCTTCTCTGCGGAGGGCTCAACTTTGCAAACAGCCCCGCATATGCGGGGCTGTTTGATTTGCTCATTTCCTATGCTTTGTTGCCGCTGTGGCGGAGTGTGACGTCCGCTGCGGCGGGACAGATTCTTCGGGCTGCGGCCCTCAGAATGACATGGGGGAATTCCTGCGGCCCTCTGAATGACAGCGTCGTTATCATCCTGAGCCGATGCCGCAGCGTCGCCCTGAGGCGTATCCCGCCGAAGGGCCTTTGGCGAAGGATCTTGAAGGTAACGTGTTCGCATAGGCAACGTTCCTCGCTAACGCTCGGAAAGATTCTTCGTCGCTACGCT
>CAZYTH010000087.1:0-1601 GCA_964649715.1 uncultured Candidatus Saccharibacteria bacterium | reverse complement strand
GAAAGTTTCTCTCAATCTTGACGAAGAACTTTCCTTAGGAGAAATTAGGTCTAGATTTATCAAAAAAGGAAGTCCTTACAAAGAATTATTACAAGAAGTTTGTGCGGACAGTTACAGCCGTTTAATCTTCCCAAGTTTGGAGAGAGAGGTTAGAAGCGAATTAACAGATAAGGCGAACGAGCAGGCGATAAAGATGTTCGAGCTGAACCTCAAACCGTTGTTGATGCAACCGCCACTAAAGGGAAAGGTAATATTAGGGTTAGATCCGGCTTATAGAACAGGTTGCAAGATTGCGGTTATAGATAGTAACGGTAACGTGTTGGATACGACCGTTGCCGGGTACGAAGACCTCGATTGGGGCGTGGGCGCTGGCGCGGCGCTTGCTCCCGATCAGATGAGCGTCACGATCACGCTTGGTACTGGCGCGATCGTGCTTGACGGCGCGACGGTTAAGATCGACGCGCTGGTTCTCGGCAACTTCTACCTGGAGAAAGCGCAGCAACCGCCGCCACCGACAGATGACGACTGGATGCGCGAGTTCCCCCCCGATTGATGAACCCTCCCACCACCAACCAGGAATATCGCTCTGAGCGCTCCTTCGGGATCACGCTCGGTTGTTTGTTCCTGCTGATCGGCCTGTATCCGGTCATTCGGCACGGTTCATCGCCGTGGGTTTGGGCCTTGCTCGTGGGTGGGACGCTGCTGGGTCTTGGTTTGATCCGCCCCACCCTGCTGTATTGGCCAAACCGCCTCTGGATGGCCGCCGGCCGCTCTCTGGGTTGGTTCAACATGCGTCTCTTGCTGGTTTTGATCTATTTCCTTCTGGCGGTGCCCATCGGCTTGTTCCGCCGGTTGTTGGGGCACGATCCCCTTCTTCTGAAAAAAAGCATCGAGGCTTCTCGGCTGCGGAGCCGTCGTTCCCCGCCTCCTCCCGACCACATGAACAACCAATTCTAAGCAGGAGAATCATCACGTGGCCCCTCCTCACGGACCCTTGACATCCCGCGTCCTCATTTTCGGCGAGTTGTTCCGGTATCTCTGGCAGCGAAAAGAGTGGTGGCTGTTTCCGATCATCATGGCCATTGTTGTTCTTGGCTTGCTGGTTTCTTTTGCCAACTCTTCCGCGCTGTCACCGTTTTTGTATTCCTTGTTCTGATGATTTGCCATGACTGACAGCACAGGCCAGGCCAGGCCTGCGGACAGCCGTTCAGCTTCTCCTGACGAGGCTCCCGAGGCTTCTTTGCCACCGAAACCAGGACTATCCTTCCGGCTGCGCAAAGCTTTCTTCTTGTTTGTGCTTCTGCCACTTCTGCTGCTGGCCGGCCTTGAAGCATGCCTGGTCCTGGGCGGATTCGGCTATCCGACAACGTTTTTTCTCCCTGGGAAACGGGGTGAAGAGGACGTTTGGCGCGTTAATTATCGGGCCGCCTGGCGCTTTTTCCCCCGCCACCTGGCTCGCCGCCCAATTCCGGAAATTTTCCCTGTCTGACGGCTACAGCCTCCCCAAACGTTGACACGATGCCGGGCTGGTGCTACCATGGCGCGTGATTTAGCTGAGTAAACAGATTCTGCATAAAGGCAGTAATCACCTTAAAACCAAT
>CAZYTH010000086.1:0-1617 GCA_964649715.1 uncultured Candidatus Saccharibacteria bacterium | reverse complement strand
GTTCTTCCATTTGATGTTCCTGTCGCGCAGTTTCTCGAATGACCACGAATCGAACCCGGCGGCCAGAGCCAGCTTTCCGAACCATTCGATAACCGGCACGTAGACACCATAAGGAGCGGAATCACCAATGACGAAACAGACCTCTGAAGGCGAAGCGCACGCTCGCCGCAGCGCCTGCAACGAGGTAACTGCACAGCGGCCCGGCCGAAGCCACGCACCACTCCGCGTGCGGGGAGAGCGCAGTATCGCTGAGGCGCAGCGCCGCGCCGTAGGGCGCGAGCTCCATTGCTCGTATGCGGCAGCCGAATGCTCGCGCGGCGGCTGCGTGCGCAAGCTCGTGCAGCGTGAGCGCGAGAACAGCCTGGAGCAGATCGTATAACCGTCCGAGGACGCACGCGCCCGCCACAACGATAATGAGCAGCGGGTTGAGCAGAACGTCGGTATGCCGTATCGTGCAGATGCGCATGCTATCCGCCCAGTACGTCGAGATATTCCGTGGGATCGATCCGCGCCCCGGTCTGCAGGATCGCAACGTAGAGAACGCCGTCGGAAGCGACCTTGCCAAGGACGTCGCCCACCTGCAATAGCTGTCCCTGCTCCACGCGAACGTCGTCCAGATGATAATAGACGCTCTCTAGGTCATTCCCGTGCGAAACACGCACATAGTTGCCGAGGGCTGCGTCGGTCGAGATGGCCTGAACCTCGCCCATGGCGGGCATGCTGATGCGATCGCCGGCTTTTGCAGAGATGCAGAGCAGCGTATCGTCGTTTATGAGCGATGCGTCCTTAACGGTTACGGGGGCGGCCCAACGCTGGGATACGGCAAACACGCTCTTGACTCCCCCTGCGGCGACGAAACGCAGCCGGCCGAGCACGTCGTCCTGCTCGGTCTGGGCGTTGTCCTCGCTTGTGCTGGCTTCCACCGCCCAGCCGCCGTCCTGCAGCGCAAAGGCCTGGATCGCCACGACTGCGAGGAGTATCGCCATACAGATGGCTATCTTGGCGAGCATGCTGCCCGTGCGCGTGCGCGCGGCTTCGCGCTTGCGCTTCCACGCGCGCATAGCGCTGTCGGAGTTGGTTGCGCGTGCGCGGGTGCGCGGTTCTTCGGCAGTAAAGGGCGTAAGTCGGCAGCGATTATTTTCCATGGTCATCCCTCCTTGTGACAGTGTATGCGGCAGGGGGTTTGAAATACGCTGGGAAAACGTATATAATGCCGTTAGAAAATCGGGAGGATGAAGCATGCTTTTATTAAAGAACGGGTTGGTGCATACGATGGTTGACGCGCCGTTTATGGGCGACGTATTGATCAATGAAGGCAAGATCGTGGATGCGGGGCCTTCGCTGTACGCGGAGGGAGCAGAGGTCATCGACGCGGCGGGGAAATACATTCTGCCGGGCTTTGTAGATCCGCACTGCCATATCGGCATGTGGGAGGATGGCATGGGCGAGGAGGGCGCGGACGGGAACGAATATTCCGATCCGATTACGCCGGAAATGCGTGCCATCGATGGTATGAATCCGTTCGATCCGTGCTTTGCGGAGGCATGCCGCGCGGGGGTGACTACAGCGGTTACCGGCCCGGGCAGCGCCAATGTGATCGGCGGCACGTTTGCCGCT
>CAZYTH010000085.1:0-1618 GCA_964649715.1 uncultured Candidatus Saccharibacteria bacterium | reverse complement strand
CCTTCGCACAGGCAGTGAAGGGCGCCGGGCAGAGCGCGAACCAAATCGTGCTCCCGGTGGGCATCATCCAGAACTTCAACATCAGCCACGACCGGACCTTCTCCCGCATCTTCGAGATTGGCTCCGAGCGGAGCTACTTCATCTCGGGGCGGACGGTCGGGCAGATTGGGTTGGGACGCATCTACTACCACGGTGCCTCCCTCCTGCGCGTGCTCTACGCGTACTACCAGGACCTCATCCCGCCGACGGAAGTACCCGCCATGTGGCCCAACTCGGGGGCCTCGAGCATGTCGAACCCCCACGACGTCATCATCCCGCCGGGGTACGAGAACATCTTCATCAACCTGGCGAGCGACCTCTTCGCGCAGCCCATCGGCATGCTGATGTACATCCGGGACGTCAACCAGGACTCCCTGGGTGCCTGCTACTTCGAGGCCTGCTACCTGCCGAACCACGTCATATCGACCGACGCGCAGGGCGTCCTCGTGCAGGAGCAGGTCGGCATGCAGTTCGAGCGCATGGTGCCCGTCGCCATCTCGGCAGTGACGCTCATCAGCAACGGCACCTCCGCGAACGCGGGTGGCGCCAACCTCGGTGAGACCTTCACGGGCTATCCCGGAAGCTGACGGAGGCTCCAGTGGCGGTACAGGTCCCCTTCACGTTCAACGGTACGTTGGCCTTCCCCGTCGATGACGGGCAGCCCAACAGCTCGGTGGTGCTCTCCCTCAACTCGCTGTACCAGCACCAGGCCTCCTTCAAGCTCGAGCTCACTGGGTCTGGGACGCGGTCGGTGGACTTCTCTACCATCGCCACCACCGGGGCCAAGTGCATCGTCGTGGAGGTGCTGCCTGACCCCAGCCCGGCAGCACTACCCATCAACCTCACGTTCAACGGTGGCTCGGACACCCTGCAGCTCACCGCTGGAGGGTTCCTGGTCTACGTCAACCCCAACCCAGCTGTCGGCGGCGTGCTGAGTATGGACATCGCCCATCTCTCGGCCGCTACCGTCCGCGTGCACGTGTTCGGGTGATGACCCTCGCAGCAGTCACGGAAGCCAAGTCGGTCACCGAGACTGTTGCGTACATCGTGGTTCGCGACAGCGTCTTTGGTGCGCTGCTCATCTTGGCGCTCTTCGCGCTGTACCTGCTGACGGTGCAGCTGCTGCGTATTCAGGAGAAGCGGGTCACCGACTTGCAGAAGCTCAATGAGCGGGTGGAAGCTAGGGAGGACAGCACCCGGCGCCTGGTCGACAAGATGACCGAGGCGTTTCAACAGGTGAAGTCCTCCTTGGACACACTCAGTAAGGTAGGGGACAAGCAAGCGGAGGCTACAGATAGCAACACTGAGGTGCTCCGAAAGGTAGAGGGCACCTTGGACTCCGTAATCCGAGAGCATGCACGCACCGCAGCGCATGTGGCTGGGTACCGCAGGCTTACCCCCACCAATGAGTCTCTCCCGCCCAAGAAGGGGGGATGACCATGTACCTGGTGTCTCTGTACCGGAGGTTGACGGGAACGGAGGACACAACCACGGCGGAGGAGGAGAGGTTGAGCCGTAACCTCAAGGGTATGGTCCCCAACAACGAGGAGCTCGAGCGGGTGGGGGAGGCGCTGAACGT
>CAZYTH010000084.1:0-1620 GCA_964649715.1 uncultured Candidatus Saccharibacteria bacterium | reverse complement strand
AGGCGGCTCAGGTAGGTGTTGTCCTTCTTCAGGGGAATCAGGCAGTTGGTGGTCAGCAGGATGGGGCCGTTGAAGGACTCGAACTCCTCGTTCTGATGCCACCAGGAGCTCCCATAATTTCCGATGAAATGAGCGTATTTTTTGAAGGCCGGATAGTAGTTCGCCGGCAGCATTTCCCCGTGGGTGTAGACGTCGATCCCCGTATTCTCCGTTTGTTTCAGCAGCTCTTCCATGTCCTTGAGGTCATGGCCGCTGATGAGGATGCCGGGTTTTTTGCCCACGCCGATGTTGACGCTGGTCAATTCGGGATGGCCATAGGTACGGGTGTTTGCCTCGTCGAGAAGGGCCATGGTATTGACAGCCGTCTCGCCGGCCTTCATTACCAGGGCGATCATTTCATTCACGGACAGGTTTAGGGTCGTGGAAGCCAGCGCCTCGGAGATGAAATCGTCGATGTCGTCCCTGTGGAATCCCAATACGGAGGCATGATCGGCATACGCGGCCACGCCTTTGATCCCGATGGACAGCAGCTCTCGCAGGGAACGGACATCCTCGTTTTCCGTTGCCAGGACGCCGATGGATTTGGCTTTCTCTGCAAACGAGTTCTCGTCGTCAGCGAACCAGACGGCGGCCTCGGGCAGTTCACCCTCGAAGTTGGAGCCGTTTTTCGCACGGTAGGCGGCTAAGAATTTGTCCCTGAGCACATTCCGGCGTTTCAGCCCTTCGCGAATCCGGGCGACAAAGCGATCGTTGTCCCAGGCGCCGTTGGTGATGGTCGAAAACAGACCCTGCTCGATAAAGAGGTCGTCCTCCCGATCCGGCACGCCCAATTCCTTCAGTTTCTCCCGGTATACGGCCATTCCCTTCAGAACGAATATCAACAGATCCTGAAGGTTTGCCGTTTCTTCCGGTTTTCCGCAGACCCCCCTGACGGTGCAGCCTGTGTTCCTGGCGGTCTCCTGACATTGAAAACAAAACATGGCAAATCTCCTTTCGTCAAAATGATGGTTTGGGTTTGTGTCGCTGCCTGCCCGAAGCGAGAGGCGGGAACGTCTCGCTACCGGATCCCGGGACCGGGGTCGTAAAACCTTCTACGTTTGCCGATCCTTACGGAGTACTGCGCCGATAGCAGCGATGAAGTCGGTCAGATCAAAACCGTAGAGGCGTGCCGCATCTTCCAGGGTGTGGAACGCCTCCGCCGGACAGCCGATACAGAGCATCTTTCGTTGGATGAAGATACTGGCTGCCCGGGGTTGCCGTTCCAGCAGGTCGCTGATGGTCATGTTTGATTCCGGCTTCATTTGCCCCGTCCATAACCTGTTTTGCGAAAGTTGTCTTTGCGCCAGCGCAAAAATTTGAAAAAAAAGATTAATTTTCCGAGAAGAGAACCAGGGCGTGTGGATTGGCGATGACAATCCTCCCCCTCCTGGATTTCACCCACCCCTTTTTCCCCCAGGCGCTCAGGGTGCGGCTGACCGTATAGAGGGTCGTCCCCGTATAGTCCGCCAGTTCCTGACGGCTGATGGGGAAATCGATCACGATCTCATCCCCCGACTTTCTGCCAGACTGCCTCATGATCCTGAGCAGGGATCGGGCAATCCGCTGTTCTACCTGCTCGGC
>CAZYTH010000083.1:0-1622 GCA_964649715.1 uncultured Candidatus Saccharibacteria bacterium | reverse complement strand
AGTGCTTCAGCGCTTGCGCGATTCTGGGAATACCGTGCTGGTGATAGAACACAATCTTGAAGTCATTAAAACGGCCGATTATATTATTGATCTGGGGCCGGAAGGCGGCGATGCTGGCGGCTCTATCGTCGCTGAAGGCACGCCTGAACAGGTAGCCAGCTGCTTAAATTCTTACACTGGTGAGCTGTTGAGTCGAGTGTTGAGCCGGGCCTCAGAAGGGAAAATATCTAAGCAGATCAGCAACCTATCCAAGCCATGAAGGCCTATCTTTATTTTATTATTACTTTGCGCCGTTGCTTTCCGGTTGCCTTGGCTGGGCTAATCTTGCTTGCTCCGTCAAGCTTTGCTGCGGCTGCGCACGCGCGGCCTGGCTCAGACCTGTTAATTGATGCTAAAGCCGCTTTGGAAGATGGCTTATATGTATTGGCGCAAAAGAAAATCGAACAATATCTGCGGATTGAGGCAAATGAGCCGGCTGAACAGTTGGAAGGCGCTCTGCGACTAGCGCAGGCCTTTTACGGACAAAAGCGCTATCAAGATTCATTGGATCTATTGGCTGCTAACCGTGCGGCGGCTGCCGCTAGCGCTCTGAACGACTCCTTTGAATTATGGATGGCCATGGCCTATTTTGAGCTGAAGCAATGGTCGCGCAGCTTGGAGCTCTTAAATGATTTCGAAGAAAAATATCCGAGCAGTCCTTGGCAACCTCAGGTTTTGAGGCTCAGGGCCTGGTCTTTGCTAAAGCTCGAACAACATCATGCTGCCATAGAATGTTTCGCGCGTTTTGCCGACCTTTATGGCAATTCTCCTGAGGGGCCAGTCAATCTCCTGGATGGCTCCAAAGCTTTATTGGCGGCTGGCCAAAATGAATCGGCGCGCACTGTACTGGAAAAATTGATGGCGCTGGCTCCAGCTGATCGGATTGGCCAGGAAGGGCGTAATTTATTGAGCCGCCTTTATCTTACGGAAGGCAGCCTTGCTCAGGCGCGGCGGATTGTGCTGCCCCTTATTGAACAAAAAAATGTTGCCAATGATTTGCGCGCGGCAGCTTTTTTTACACTGGCGGATATTGCGGCGGCCCAATCTGATTGGGTAGCCGCTCTCAGCCTGCTGGATAAATGCGCGGGCGAGATTGCCGAGCCAGCCATTCAGCAGAATATCAATCTGCGTAAGGGCCAATACCTGCTAAAAATGGGGAAGACTAATGAAGGGATTACCGTTGTACGGCGCTTTGTGTCTGAGCAGAGAACTAATGCCGCGGCCGCCGCGGCCCAGCTGGAGCTGGCTCAGATCCTTTTAGAGCAGGGCCTGAATGATAAAGCGCTCAGCGAGTTCCAGAATTATCTGGAGACCTTTTCAAATCCAGTTGGCCAGCTGCAGGCCTACCAGGGCCAGGGCTGGGCTTTGCTGAACCTGAGCCGAAACATCGAGGCGGCAGTTGTCTTCGAGAAAGCTTACGCCGTGGCCTTAACGCCAGAGGCCAAAGCGCAAAGCCTGATCAAAGCAGCTGATAGTCGCTTTATCGGAGAGCAATATAGCTTAGCTTTAGAAACCTATGCTCAGGTAATCGCTCAGTTTCCGGATAGCGTTCAGGCTGAACAAGCTCGCCTGCAGATGGCGGA
>CAZYTH010000082.1:1345-1626 GCA_964649715.1 uncultured Candidatus Saccharibacteria bacterium | reverse complement strand
CCCGCAAACGCACAGACGCCCCCCCGACGGAGGCCGCGCTCCACCGCCGGCTCGCCGCCGCGCTTGCCGAGCTGCCCTGTTTGGGAAGCGACGACCCCCTGCCGCTCAAAACCCGCCTGCGGGAGGCCATGTGGCAGGGCGCGGGGGTGCTGCGCACGCATGCGGGGCTGGAAAAGCTACGCGGCGAACTGGCCGATATGGCCATCCAACACGCCGCCATGCGCCCGCAAACGCTGAAAAGGTGGCTGGAACTGGGCAACCTCATCACAACCGCGCAGGCC
>CAZYTH010000082.1:0-1335 GCA_964649715.1 uncultured Candidatus Saccharibacteria bacterium | reverse complement strand
AGCGGCTGTAGCGCGCCCAGAAAGCCTCGGAGCGCACCGCATGGCCGACAACAATGCATGAATTGGCCCGCAACAGACGTCCGTGACGGTTTTGCGCCAAAAATCACCGTTTTTTCAAATTATATTGCTAACAAGCCCCCATTGTGTGTTATAATATATTCTGCATGGGAGAGAATACATGAAAACCATTGTGCGGACGCTGGACGGATTGCCTATCGAGGAGCCTATTTTGGACGCAGAGGGAACGTGGCTGCAACGCGAGGCTGCCGACGCAATCTGGCGCGCATACGAGCAAACCGGCACGCTCACCGATCAAAAGGTGCGCGAGACGGTGGAAGCCTATCAGGAGCTCATCACGGATCATGTCATTGACTGATCCGTTCGGTTCGGCGTGCAGCCGATGATTCCAACCGGGAGGAACGGGATTTGTCCTATAACGACATCATCAAAGCAATAGGCAGCGGTTTTGCGCAGTTCTCTCTTCTGGACCTGTTGGACATTGCCATCATTGCGGTTCTGCTGTACAAGCTGATTGTATGGACCAAGGAAACCCGTGCCTATGAGGTGCTCAAAGGCATTGGGCTGTTGTTTTTGTGCTCCATTGTCAGCACGCTCTTTCAGCTCAACACCCTTAGCTGGCTGCTGGATTCCGTCCTCACCTCGGGCTCCATCATCATTGTACTGATTATCCTGTTCCAGCCCGAGATCCGCCGCGTGCTCGAAAAGCTCGGCCGCAGCGGCAAGCGCCTTGGCAAGGGCTGGCTGGAGGATTCCCTGCTGGCCAGCAACGAGCTGGTGCGCGATATGCAAAACGCCATCCTCTCCATGTCCCGCCGCCGCGTGGGCGCATTGATCGTGGTGGAGCAAAAGACGGGCCTTGGCGATATCATCGGCACGGGCACGCGCATCGAGGGCATCCTTTCGGGCGCGCTGCTGGAGAATATATTCGAGCCCAACACCCCGCTGCACGACGGCGCGGTCATCGTGCGCGGCCCCATGCTGGTGGCCGCGGGCTGCTTTTTGCCGCTTTCCGACGACCTGACGGTATCCAGAGAGCTGGGCACCAGGCACCGCGCGGCGCTGGGCATCTCCACGGTATCCGACAGCGTCACCATCGTCGTCTCCGAGGAGACGGGCGCCATCTCCATGGCGCGCGACGGCAAGCTTGTGCGCTATATCGATTCCAAGGCGCTCGAGGATATCCTGGAGGGCCTGTTTATCGAAAAGAGCAGCCAGGCGCCGGTGTTCCCGTTCTTGAACTGGAACCTCAAGCGGAAGGAAAAGAACGGCGCGGAGGGACAGAAATGACGAGAAACGAGAAGAAGAAAGTAGCAT
>CAZYTH010000081.1:0-1632 GCA_964649715.1 uncultured Candidatus Saccharibacteria bacterium | reverse complement strand
ATCGGGATTTGACAGCCGCCAACGGCCTGCCCCTGACATTGATGAATCCTGCTTATGTGATGCGCCAAGTCAACGAATTGGCCCAAAAGACCGCCCCCTTTCTGGGACATCTCACCAGTCTCAACCCCCTTCGGCCCGAAAACCGCCCCGATCCCTGGGAAGAAGAGACACTCAAAGGGTTTGAGTCCGGGACCAAAGAAACCTCAACCGTAGCGACCATCGCAGGGAAAGAGTACTTTCGCTTGATGCGTCCGTTCGTGACCGAGGAATCCTGCCTGAAATGCCACGCCGCCCAGGGATACCGGTTAGGGGACATCCGGGGCGGCATCAGCGTTTCAGTCCCCATGGCCCCGTTGCGGGCCGCCGAAGGCGAGCACCTGCGCGCCTTGTCGATCGGCCATGCATTGCTGTGGATCATCGGCATCTTCGGCATCGGCGTCGACATCCGGCATCTCCGGGACCATGCGCGGCAGCGGAAGACATTCGAAGAGGAATTGCTCGCCCTGTCGCTCACCGACCCGCTCACCGGCCTCCACAACCGCAGGGGATTTTTAACCTTTGCGGAGCACCAGTTGACCCTGTCCCTGCGGACGAAACAGCGGCTGATCCTCTTTTTTGCCGACCAGGACGGTCTGAAGCGGATCAACGACACCCTGGGTCACGAGGAGGGAGACCAGGCCATCATGGAGACAGCCTCACTGCTCAAGAAGACTTTTCGCGCCTCTGACATCGTCGCCCGCATCGGGGGCGACGAATATGTCGTGCTGGCCGTGGACCCCGATGCGAACAGTCCGGAAGCCATCCTTGAGAGACTGCAGGGCAACATCGCACGCCACAACCAGGAGGCAAACCGCCCCTACGAGCTCTCCCTCAGCATTGGATTCGCCGTCTATGATCCAAATCGACCGCTGACCCTCGACGCCCTCATGACGCAAGCGGACAACGCCATGTACGAGGAGAAAAAAAGAAAATGCCCGCGACCTGCCTAACACCGGGGCCGGACGGGGGTCGACATGACGGAGGGGTTCGGACGTTTCCCTTCTCGGGGTGGAGCCAAGGCAGTCCTTGCACCGTGGAAACGGGAAGGAGGCAACCATGACAAGCGTATGTTCCTGCCAAGGCGTGACAAAAGGCTTCTGGTCCGGTCTTCTTCTCCTGCCGGCCTTGATCTTCCTCGGATGGACAGGCAATCACTTCCCCTTTCCCTCCTGAACACCCATTTCCTGGTCGGCAGCCTTTTACCCTCCTGGACCTCCTAGCCTTCGACTGGCCCAGAGGCGTCCTTGCGTCCGTTATCATCGTTACGTCGACGTACTTCACATCATGACCGTCAAGCAGGGAATCAAGGTCGCAAGGGACGAATCGAACCAGGCAGCGAACGCCCCGACAGTGACCAGCGTATTCATGCCCGTCGTCTTCTGCCGGGTCGCCTTGATGGCGCCGGTAAAAAAACGCCTGTCGACCCTGAAGACGACGGGCGTGGTCAAGAAGAAGGGGATGACCAAAAGTCCCCAACCCCTCTCCCGTCTCTGCCGCCTTTCTCGATCGGGACGCACCGGCAAGTCTGCCCGAATTTTCCGAATAACCCCCATGCCCGGGATCGGGCACAACGAAGGATGAAAATGGGGTGCT
>CAZYTH010000080.1:0-1635 GCA_964649715.1 uncultured Candidatus Saccharibacteria bacterium | reverse complement strand
CCCTTTTTCCATAAAAACATCTCCTTTTTAAAAATATAGTCTTCCATAATAGGGGATGTTTTTAGTGCGTTCCTTTCCTCGTTCAAGTTTTAAGAAAAAGAAAGAGTCGTTGTTTAACGACCCCTTCTCTTGGTTTTGTTTTGTATGGATTCTTTTATGCTTGCTGCTTTTGTTGCCACCATTTGGCGAACCTCTGGTATAGCCAGCGTTGCTACCACCACGCTTGCGGCGGGAACAATTATCTGTCCAATCCAAAGTCTCACCTCTCGGCTAGCTTCAATTTGTTTATAAGTCATAATAATAACCTCCTATCAAAATATGTCTTCCATAATAGGAGGTGTTTTTTTCGCGCGTAATAAGGGTCTATTTACACTTCAAGATATAGTCCATTCATCTTTACCATCGGTTAATAATATCTTATTACCCTTTACCTTAACTTTGTATTTGTCTCCATATTTTGACACTAATTCAGCGGCCCTTTTTTGAAGTTTCTGGTTTCTAACATCTTCTTTTTTATTAGCTTTTTTCATATATCTATTTGCGTTATTTTGAGCTTGTTTTTCTAAAAATTTTCCTATTTTAGCAAGAGGAGCATTCATATATGGATCCCCATACCTATCAACTCTTTTCATATAAGTCGTGGTAGACGTTCCATATTTTTTTCTAAACTCGCTCCCCGATAAATTAGCCAGGTCTTTTTTAACTTTTTTAGTAGTGGCAGAATCAGAAGAAGTGGCTTGATATTTCTTGCGTCCAGCGGAAGTTAACGTACCATATTTGTTCTGATAACGTCTTACTCCCCATTTCATACCCAATACGCCGTGATGTTTCAATTCATTATTCATAATATAAACCTCCATTTTTAATATCGATAATTCTTTGATTACTGCTGCCGTACATTTTTCCTGTAATTTTTTTGTCCTGTTCAAACTTTCCGGCCACGATATAATCTGCCATTTGAGCCAATTGGATATCTTTTATATCCTCATACTTAAACCCTGTATAAATCCAAATATCAAGATGTTCAGGTAGAAGTTTCAAAAGGGAGACACATTCATCTTGCTGATAGAATGGATCTCCCCCTGATAAAGTGACTCCGTCTATGCGTCTGTGTTTCAGGATATCTTTTACCAACTCTTCGACAGAGATTTCTTTTCCTCCTTTAAGGTCCCATGTTTCTGGGTTTTGACATCCAACACAATGATGAGTGCATCCTTGACAGAATATAACATAACGGACGCCGTATCCGTTGACCAGAGAACAAGATAGGGTTCCTGCTATCCGCATGGTAAAACAACCTCCTACATAATCCAATTCTCCTTAGCAAAGAACAATGGAAGCCCAAGTATTAAAGAGAATATAAAAAAAGTGCTATCCTGGTCAATCAGAATAGGCACCACACCGATTAAGATAAGTACGAGTGAGTAGAGTTTATTTTTAACCAATTCTCGTCTCCACATTTTATCCTCCTTAAATATCATTTGTTTTTCGATGAACACTCATGTCAGCGTCGAAGCCTTCGGGGTAACGAGCTCTGAGTTTATCAATATTCATCTGAAATATGGTCTCTAGGTTATAACCGATGGCGTACGCACTTACGGCGAGATACCATGCAATGTCTCCTAGTTCTTTAGC
>CAZYTH010000079.1:0-1651 GCA_964649715.1 uncultured Candidatus Saccharibacteria bacterium | reverse complement strand
GACAGGTTCCCTCCAGAACCTGTTCGGCTGATCAATTTCTACGCCCGGAATCATACTCCCGCCAACTGGAATTGTCAAGCCCCCAAAATCGCACGGGCGTGTTTCAGCTTGGGGGCAGGTTTTGGGCGGCCTGCCAGCGTTCGGCGAAGCGACCGCTCAAAATTGCCGTGCGGACGGGCGTCAGAGTCTCAGCCCCTTTGCGGCTCCAACGCATGCCCGGGCCGCATAACCGCGCCTGATAGCGCTTGGCTCCGCCCTCCACCATGCCCGAGCCAATGATCCAGTCTTCCTCGCGCATCTCCAGGTAGTTCATACGCCTTTGATGTTGGCGAAAGTAACCGGCCTCGCGTTTCAAGCTGTCCGCCGATTCGGGCTTAGCCGGGGTCGCTTGCTCCAACTCGCACGCGATACGCTCGGCATGGCCCTGATACAGGGCCGTCTCTCGACTGTTGAACCACAGTGTATATGCCGGCGTGCCTTCGCCTTTGTACAAGCGCGCGGCCTCGGCCAGGTGCTGCTTGGCGTGATACCAATCTACCAGTTGCCGGCTCTTGCCAAAATGCACGCCAGCCTGATTCCAAATCCAAACGGCCCCATCGCCAATCACCTGCGTGTCTTGGGCCTGCTCCCAGCCGCGTCTTCTGGCCTCGGTGAAAACCAGTTCGCCAAAGAGTTCAGGGCCGCCCAGATGTGCGGCATAGCTCACGTTGACGGCGTGGGCCGCGGGACCCCGTTCGCCCGTGCGCTCGTCACGTTCTTGGCGCAGGGCCAGTTCGAAGACCGCCCCCAGCTTCATTTCCTTCCAGCCTTCATCCCGCAGGTGGACCATGAAGCCGTCCATGGCCACACCCATACGCTGATCGGACTTCTCCGCTCGACTCGGCGGGTCCCACTTTTCAGGCAGGGCCGTTGCTTGCGCCCGTTCGGCTTCCTCAAGCGCCGCAAACTGGCTACCAGCCTGCTGTACCCGGCGCCAGATGCTCGTCGCCGGCAGCGTCACTTGCCCGATCTCAGCCAGGATCGCTTCGGCCTGTCGGTAAGGCACTAAGCCGGCTAACCACACGGCTTGACGGACAACATCCGGCGTCAAATGCTCCGCAACGACATCAAGCTGCTGGCCCAGGGGGAAAAAGCCCACTCTCGCAGCGGGCGCAGTAGTAATAGCCCCGTTCGATCTCGATGCCGCCGAGCCGGGTCTCAATGTGGGTCCCTTTTTGCCCCTTGTAACGCATCTCTGCCCCACACGTCGGGCACTGCGGCGGCGCTGGCGGCTGGCGCGCCTCTTGATCCTCGATGATCGCTTCCAGCAAGCGCTTGCCGAACCGCTGGCGTACGGCCAGCACCTTCTCTTCCATCTGGCTCAGCTTCGGCGCACCTGCCTGCCGTTCCCAGGCGACCAGTTCGCCAATCAACGCCTTGGCTGCCGCCATCAATTCCGCTTCGAGCTGCTCAGGAGTGCGTCGCATCGGTCAACCTCACACTGACGAGTTGACGCCATCCTAACACCCTTCAAGTGTCCCGCCCGTGCTCAGGCGTCCAATTCCGCCCACTCGCCCGGCCGCCATGCTTTCAAGCCAGGGCCCTCGACTCCCTCCGCCCCCAAAGTGAAATGTTAGTATGTACTTGTCCGACGACGCTCCTGGCGCGATGC
>CAZYTH010000078.1:0-1654 GCA_964649715.1 uncultured Candidatus Saccharibacteria bacterium | reverse complement strand
TATTTGCGTTTACCTACTCCACCGAACCTTGAGCCGGATTGCGCGGAAACATTGCCTGAGACAATGAGAAAAGCGCAAAGCGCTTGACTGAAGATGGGCGGAGGCGAGCGCGCCCAGTGGGCATCTGACCGAGAGCTTGGAGCAGCGCGTAACCGAGCGTACCGAGCAGCTACAGCGGCGTACGAAGACGGTACTTGCATGGAGACGTGCCGGGAGAGTAGGTAGCCGCCGGGATCCAACAAAACAAAAGACCATGCATTGATGCGTTTCGCAACGGAACGATTTGACTACCATCAACAAATCACATATTTTGATAAAAGCCTCCGTTTCCACGGAGGTTTTTTGCGCAGGAGAGATTACATCTTTTTCATGTGTAAAGCTTCACAAGAAGGCACACCAGTAGCTGAAACAGCGCGACGCAAATCAGCACGACAAACACGGTCTCGCTCCAGTAACCGATCACCATGCCTGCGAGCACCAGCATCATCGAGAGAATCAGCACCATCGGAATGCCCGCTTTGGCACGGATGGCGGACATGCGCTCATCCTTTTCCCGATTATACAGCAGGCGAAGCTTGCTTTCGTCTTTCAGCGCGCTGCGAGATTTCATCAGCCAGAACACGAGAACCAACGAACCAGCTGCGGAAAACCCGCACTGGAAGGAGAACGCGAGACTGTTTTTGAACGTTTCACTCGCGACAAATTGGTTATAAAGCAAAATTGCGACGAACAACAGCAGAACGGTGCAAAGCAGCGTGATCCGGACTCGGAGTTTCTTTTTGAATCGTTCCATAGTATAAGGATCCTTTCGGTAATGTGTTATATGTTCCGAAGTTATTGCGGGTAAGATTCGAAATCGGAATCGATTTCCGAGAAATCAAATACTTCTTCAATGGTCAGGCCAAAGTAGTGCGCAATCTTATACGCCAGCGCGAGCGAAGCGGTGTATTTTCCGACCTCGATGGAGGTGATCGTCTGCCGCGTGGTGCCGACGGCAAGCGCCAGCTGTTCCTGCGAAATTTTTCGCTCTTTTCTCAGCTCTTTGATTCGTGTATCCACGCCGGCCTCCTTCGATTATGCAAAGCGAGCTTTGCATTTATGATACGCTGCTCGAAACAAAATGTCAAGCGCGCTTTGCAAAAATGCAAAACTGGCGATAGCGATTTGTAAACACATTCTTTATCGGGCGTTCGGGGACAAAAACGTGGCCCTTCCGGAAAAAGCAAACCGGGAAAGTGGGGGAAAAGCCAATGATTCCAGCGTTTTTTGCGAATAATTTGCACCGTTTCCGGTAGAATAACAATTGTTTACCGGTCGAATTTTACAATCCCGCCATATCGAAGAAACAGACTGTTTACACAAAATAATAGAATTTTCATTTTCAAATAAAATTCTGTTCATATATATGGTGTATGATACGAGCATAGAAGAAACAAGATGTAGGAAAAAGCAGATTGCAGCGAGAGATCAGATTTTTGAAGAACCAGGATGTATGAAAGAGAGCGTGAGAGAAATGTTGGATCGTCTATACATCGTAGCCTACCTGTTTAAGATGAAGTTTCGTCACCCTGTTGCGAAGGCGAGCTGCTAATCGCAACTGAACCGCATTTTTCCTCCTGCTTTCCGCCGGAGCGAGTTCCGGCGCGAAGGCATG
>CAZYTH010000077.1:0-1660 GCA_964649715.1 uncultured Candidatus Saccharibacteria bacterium | reverse complement strand
GGAGACTAAAGTCTCATAATGACAAATTCGGCCAGAGTCAACTAAGAGCGCTTTCCGCAGGAGCTGCGCAAAGACATTCTCAGACGCAAATGACCGGAGCGCCTGCAGCTGTTCAGCGTTTTGTTCTCCAAGAAGATAGGCATATAGAGCGCCTTTAAGTATCTCGTCTGAGGCTGTCAGGCGCACCTCTTCCACCCGCAGCTGCCAGTCGGTTCCGCTGCTGCCCGCCCGGGTATCAATCCTACGAAGATATTGGCTGGCAAGTAGACGGTTGGCTTCGCGCCAATCCCGGGTGTATTGGGTACCAGGATTGACCTGTTCTTTGCGCGGGCGACCGCGCGCGCTGGTTTTTTGGTGGGGGATGCGGGCAGGAAGCGTTTCGGAGCGGATCCACTTTTGGAGGGTAGGCAAACCGCCCGGCACCCAGTATGTGTTGCGGTCTTTTCCGCGCGCCCAATCAATATAACAGCAATTCTTGCTCATCAGGTAGAGCATCCCCAGGTCCGCGCCCAGGTCCGGCAGTACCCGATGAAACCAATACCACGGAACAGCCAGGAAGCTTTCCGGCCGGATAAGATGCGCTGCTAGCCGGTCGCATAATCCGGCCAGAGCCGGGGTAAGGCGGGAATCGCCAAGGGCTGCCCGCACCACTTCGTGTACCGTCACCGCGGTCGAAAAAAGCCCGTCACTCACCGGTTCAGGGGCGCGGTAGGGGAATACAAGCATACGGTCCCGCGGCGTTTCCAAGGCGTGTTTAAGCGTTTCCGCGGGGACATCCTGAATCCCAGATTCCAGCAGCCACCGGTACAGGTCTTGCGCGTCCCCTGGTGTCAGCAAGAGCCCGCGATAGGTGTAGGTGTTGGGTTGACGAACGATTTTACCGTTCACGAAGCGGTGGACCGGCTCGGACCGGCTAACAAACCAATCCAGCGCGCCGCTCTTAAAGACGCGGAAAAAGGTTGCGCGGCTGATAACATGTCCAAGCATCGCTAAAAGGCCGTCAACATCGATGGTCACCGCGTCCCCCTGGCGGGGATAAAGCTGGTCAGCGACGTGTTCACGCGAACGCCGATAGAAAGCCTGCCTGAGCGCGCCGGCAATCAGCACCGCGTTGGCACCGACAAATGGAACAAATCGAAGCAAATAGGCAGGGAATGCCGCAATCGATTCGGGCGCAAAAATGGCTTGGGTGACATCTGAAGCGCCAACCTCAAATGTTAGGACGCCATCATCCATAGCGGACAGCGCGCCAAGGGTGTGCTTCCGCGCTTCATCTGTGCCCATGGGCACAGATGCGGACATTGCCAGGCGGAATTCTGCTCCGGTCAGGTCCTGGACAACAGTTTCAATCAAAGGGTAATAACGGCAAAGATTGGCATATACCATTGGAGGGGCAGTCAGCTGGTAGCTGCCGTCAAATGTGACCGTGGCGGAATCAAGCAAGCGGCCCAAAGCCGCATCTTGTTTAGCGGTCAGCGCCGCTTGAATTTCCAGCCAGGCATTTGTTTCAGAGTTCATCAAAAAACCATCAACCGCAGGCCATCCCACATGTGAAAAAATTAGCCTGCAAAAATCTCATACTGCGTCAATTCCTTCATCAGTCCCATGTTAAAGACCGCGCGGACCAAGCTCAGGAACAAAAAGCCGGTTCTTCCTGAGC
>CAZYTH010000076.1:0-1665 GCA_964649715.1 uncultured Candidatus Saccharibacteria bacterium | reverse complement strand
CATGATTCCACTTCGATAACGCCGGTCAGGACCAGCGGGTTGACCGGGAAGCAGACGACACACAGGACGGTCATGACTCCGGCCAGGACCACGCTCTGACACGTCAGGTCGGGCGGCAGCCTGTCTTTCAGTCCGCAACGCTGGGTCATCTACCCTCTCGACCCCGGCACACCGGCCTCACGCCGCATGGTCCGGCTACTCCGTGATGCCGGCTGCCCGCTTCGCCTTCGCCTTGCAGCGTTCCAGGCCGTGCTCCCCGGCCACCACGGCCTTGTAGGTCTGAGAAGCACCGCTGCCGCTGATGCACATGGCGTGATACCACCCGGCGAACCCGGAGGCAGTGAGATCCTCGATGAGCTTGAAGGCCCGCACCCGGTCCACTGTCGGCACTCCCTCCCGGCCCCTGTAGTACTTCTCCAGGTGACGGCCCACAGTCGGGCTGAGGTAGTCCCGCTCTGAAGCCATGGTGGCCACCAGTCCACCGGCGGCGTCCTGCATATAGTACCGGTCCTCCCCCAGTTTCCTGGCGGCGAAGCTCTTGCCGGCGGCCACTGGCGCCAGCTTCGGAGTGTAGACCCCGGAGCCATGCCTTGACCCCTCCACGCATGCGGCCACGGCGCAGGAGCGAAGCATCTCCGCGTCCAGGGCCATCTCGCCGAGGGCGTCAACTATGTGGGGGGCATTCCCCACACCGTTGCAGTCCGCTATCAGGGTGGTGGCACCGATGCAAAGGTCCATGTTCGCCCACCGGCACATGCACTTGTGCCACAGGTGCGAGGCGCCCAGTATGGTCCCGAAGGTGGCGATGCCCTCCATTTCCCCGCACATGAATACCCTCTCCCAGGGCACGAAGACGTCGTCGAAGATGATCATCGACTCCACGTGCCCGCCGAACTTCGAGCTGAGCGGGTTGTCCAGTTGCCTGGCCTCGGTGGGGGCATGGGGGGCCTTGCAGACGTAGGTTATTCCCGCCGTGTCCACGGGAGTGAAGAAGCCGAGTAAGTAGTCCGGCGCCAGCTCCATCTCCTCCACGCAAAGCATGTTGGTTTAGGGGGCCGCCGTGCTGTGCGCCTTGGCGCCCCGGCCCACGATGCCGTCGGCCCTCTTCTCCACTACGTGCAGGTACATGTCCGGGTCGGCCTGGGCCGTGACGCCCTTGCTCCTGTCCCCCTTGGGACTTATCAGGCCGCCGCCGATGACCCAGTCCTCTTTCTGGGCCTGCTCCACTACCCGAAGGACGTTCTGGTGGTACGCTGTCACGTGGCTCCGGTCGATCTCGTAGCTGACGGCATACGCGGCCGACAGGACGTCACCCGTGATGCAGCGATAGGTGCACGGGCACAGGTACTCGCCCATGGCCGCCATCAGCCTGGTCTTGATCAGGGCATCCTGTTCATCCCGCATGACGTAGGTCCAGCGGCTGATCTCCTCTCCGATGATGGGGGAATGCACCCTGGAGAGGCCAAGGTAACTTGGATCGTGGGACAGGTCGTAGGTGACGGCCACCGAGTTGATGCCCGTCCTGAAAGCCGGGTGGTCAACCAGGTTCTCGATCTTCTCCCCGTCCATGTACACGTTGGGTTTCTGTCTTCTGAGGCTCTCAACGTACTACTCGCGTGTCCTGACACCCATGTCGCTACCTCCTGAAACCAGCATTTGCAGGCC
>CAZYTH010000075.1:0-1670 GCA_964649715.1 uncultured Candidatus Saccharibacteria bacterium | reverse complement strand
AGGACAATTTTTAGATAAAATATGGGATGGTGAAACAAAAAAATATGAGACATCAGAACATGCAATAACTATTCAAGTACCAGATGAAGATACTGAAAATAGGTGCCCAATGGTTGGAGAAGATTATTCTGCTGGAAATCCTTCTACATACTGGGACCCAGAATCTGAGTATTATGTAATATATATAGATATAAAAAATGATTGCTTTGCAAGAGATGGTGTATTCACAGGATATACAAATTCTATAGACAATCTTTATTCTATGAAAGTGGATGTTAATAGTAATGGAACTTCAGTTGGAAAAATTTGTGAGGATAACGCAGATTGTAAAATAGATGAAGTATGTACACTTTGTGGAGATTTAGATAATTCAATGTGCACATTTTGGCAAAAAGTAACAAAAGTGAAGAAGTGTTCTGATAATGGAGGAGTAGTAAATACATCTTATTCAAAATTCCCTTTAACAAAAGAAGAAATAAAAACATCAACTAGCGGAGACTTATTATCAGCAGCATGTTATTATGATACTGATTGTGCTAAAAGGACAAACTATACATCTGATTGTATACCTGTGGCATCCTTAGTTGAAGAAGGGACAATGACTGCATCTGGAAAAGATGATTTATTTTCAAGCGGTAAGAATTTACTTACCGTGGGATTTGCAGGGGCAGGTATAGGAACGACTCTTTGTATGGTTGGAGTAGGATTATCTTCTGTTACATTAGGAGCATCAACTCTTGTTGGGTGCGGAGTATCTGGAGCTTTAATAGCCGTTTCAGCAGTTCAGGGAATTTCTAAACTTCCATCTGGAGTAGATAAAGATAGTGTTTATTCAAAAGAACTTCAAAAAGCAATTAGAGATGGAGATTCAAATAAAGTAGGAATATGTACAGCCATACCAGAAGAAAAACCCTTTGATATAAAAGGTTGGCTTGAAAAAATTGGAGGTTATGTAAAAATAACGGGAACTCCTATGATTGATGGAATTATAATTGTAATAATTGGATTCTTCTTAGTAAGTACAATTTTAAAAGGAATAGGCGGAAAAAGTGAAGGGGGTAGGAGATAATGGCAGGAAGTAGCTCACCAATTTTTTCTTTTGGGATGTTAACTAAAGCTGTTGCAATTGGTATTTTAATTTTAATAGTTGTATTATTAGTTGGAGCGGGTGGAGCATTTAAAGCAGCATTTGATTTAGGAGGATTAGTTGCAAAAGTTCCAGTATGGTTCTGGTTACTTATTGGAATATTATGGTTAATAAACCAGGCTAGGAGAAATTAAAATGAAAATATGGGATGATGTCTCTAAATGGTTGAAGCTTCAAAAAGAAGGGTTTTTAGTTGGAGCGGGAATTGGAGCTATAATTTATTTCTTTAAAATAAATTTATCTTTCTTAGAATTAGAACAAACTGGTCTTGCTAAATTGGCAGTTCTTATATTTATATTTTCTTCAGTTGGAGCATTAATAGACAGTGTATGGAGGCCAAAGAAATGAAAAATAAATTAAAAAATGACAAACGTGGAGTAGTTCAGTTTATCTGGGCAGGAGCAGCTTTAGTTGCAGCAGGAGCTTGGTTAGTTTCAGCATTCAAACCAAAACAAACAGTAACACAAACTATATTCCAATCAATACCAATTTATGTTTGGATTGTAGCAATTTTATTTTTATT
>CAZYTH010000074.1:0-1676 GCA_964649715.1 uncultured Candidatus Saccharibacteria bacterium | reverse complement strand
CAGGTGCTCTACACCACATCCAACCTCCGCAAAATCTACAAGAGCTTGCAGGACTCCAACACCAACCACACGCCGAGCAGTGAGCCCACGTGGTGGGAGGTCATCGCCGACGGGAGTAACACGCTCCCCTTCGCGCGCGAGACGGACACCCTTGCCCTCGCCATGACCGCCGGTGACGAGTACCGTCATGCCAAGGGGCCCGCGCGAACCAACATCACCGTCAATCTCACGTGGACAGACGGGTCGACCACGGTGACAGCCACCGGGACCGACGTGACGGGTGAGATAGCAGCGGGTGACTGGATCTGCAAGTCAAGCGCCGTCATGGGCGCCACCGAGACCGTGTACAGCGTGGCGAGTATCAGCTACTCCGGCGGCAACACGACCATCGTCCTGAGCTGGAAGTATTACGGGACCACGGAGACTGTGGCGAGCCAGAAGATCGGCGTCATCGACTGCGGGACGGTCTCAGGCACCACCGTGGTCCACAACACGCAGAAGGACGGGACCGCCGCTGCGCCCATCCTGCACACGGGAGGCTGGACGCTCGCCACCGAGACGCGCGATGGAGAGACCTACTACCTGCAGTCCAATGCGACGTTGGGCGGATATTGCTTCGGATCCAACGGCAAGAAGTACCAGACATGGCAGTACCTGGCTGCGCTGAGGTTCACACGCGGGTTTGCACAGTCCTCGTCGGCGTCTGTGGGATGCACCGTGGAGGACTGTGTCGTGAGCGGAGGGGCACAGGGGTGCTACATCTACGCCGCGAACGCTGTCATTGCATCGTCCACATTCAACTTCGGCGCAAGTAACTCAGCCATCTACTCAGTCGGCGTGTCGACACAGGTTACATCGTGCACGTGCAATGGTAGCGCCACCGGCATCGACAGCAGCGGCGCAGCTCCGATTATCACCGGGTGCATATGTGTCAATAACACGACTGGTATAGTAATCGGCGGAGACAACGGATCAGTAGTGTCGTGCACGTGCAACAACAACTCATCAAACGGAATCTACTGCACTGGCGCAGCATGTCTGGTAGTGGACTGCACCTGCAGCAGTAACTCAATCGGAGTGCGAGACGCTGGCGGCATCGGCACCGTCGTCACCAACCTCACCGCTGCGTCCAACAGCACCGCCAACCTCTCAGTCGCGTCGGGCGTCACCTACGCCACGGTGCCGATGCTCCTGTACCAGCGCCTGAATGGTACCGACGCAGCTAACGGTGCGATGTACGAGTACGGTGCGGCGGTCAACGACGAGGCCAGTGAGCGCACCGCAGGGCAGTCCAGCATCAAGGTCACGCCGACGAGCGCGACCTACGGATGCGACGTGCTGCTTGCGCGCGCAGCCTGCGCGGACGGTGTCGGCAACACGCTCAGCGTCTACGCCAAGGACGACGCGGACCACAATGGCGTGGTCTCGCTCTTCGTGCGCGGCCCGATGGCATCGATCACGGACGGGCCCACCGCGCAGACGCTGACGACGAGCTACGCTCAGTACACGATAGCCATTGACGCAGCCGACGTGCCGGACGATGGCGTCATCGAGCTCTGGGCGCGCGTAACCGGGACAGCGGGCAATGTGTGGTTCGCGGACCCAGGGGTGAGCTAGCATCATGGCAGGCTACTCCCACTGGTCGCGCGGGCAGGTGGTGACGCCTGCACTCATTG
>CAZYTH010000073.1:0-1677 GCA_964649715.1 uncultured Candidatus Saccharibacteria bacterium | reverse complement strand
CAGCTTCCCAAGCTGAGGGTCGCGAGTTCGAGCCTCGTTTCCCGCTCCGAAAAACCCCCTGAAACCATTTATGGAATCAGGGGGTTTTGCTTTGCACGAAACGACAGTCTCCCCTCCAGCCTGGTGAAAAGTCCTCTGCTGGAACTGGCACCCGCTTTTCGCACGGGCTTGCGAGTGCCAAAATGCGGAAACGGCAGCTTCAACAGGCTCTTGGAGCTCCCTGTGACGCCGACCCAAATCGTGTTTCTGCTTCAACGGTCGTTGTTTTGCCTGTTGTGTGGTCAGGTTTATTTTCACATCACTGTGCCGTCGCAATCCGAAACGAAATCCTCGTTTTCACGCTTGACAACGATTTCAAAGCTATTCCAACATAATCAACAGCAAATGAAATTGAAGACGTGAAGCGCCCGTAAGACAACATGAAGTACCAGCCACCCTACACCATCACTCCGGAGATCCTGAACCGGGTCGCCACCCTCAGCGAGGCCATTGGGCGGTTGTCCGTGCTCACTGACCAGGCCAGGGCGTTACGACTTCGGCGGATCAATCGTGTCCACACCATACACGGTTCGCTGG
This sequence comes from uncultured Candidatus Saccharibacteria bacterium, assembly GCA_964649715.1. GTDB lineage: Bacteria > Patescibacteriota > Minisyncoccia > Phycocordibacterales > UBA12445 > UBA12445. The sequence goes on along the minus strand of CAZYTH010000073.1, from coordinate 1,101 downwards.
CCATCGAGGGCAACACCCTGAGCGAGGCGCAGATCACCGCGATTCTGGAAGGCAAAAGGGTCATTGCCCCCCCTCGCGAGGTGCAAGAGGTGAAGAACGCCTTGGCCGCTTACGACCGGTTCGACACCTGGAAACCCGAGGCGGAAACGGATTTGTTGGCAGCACACCGGATTTTGATGTCTGGCCTGATCGACGAGGCAGGTGTGTATCGGCATGGTGGCGTGGGGGTGATGGAGGGTCAGCAGGTGATTCACATGGCCCCGCCCGCCGCCCGCGTGCCGTGTTTGATGGCTGATCTGTTCGGCTGGTTGGCTGCCACCGATGTCCATCCGCTCATTGCCAGCTCGGTCTTTCACTATGAATTCGAATTCATCCACCCCTTCGCCGACGGGAATGGCCGTATGGGAAGGCTGTGGCAGAGCCTGATGTTGGCCAAGTGGCATTCTCTGCTTGCCGACATTCCGGTGGAAAGCCTGGTCTTCAAGCACCAGACCGAGTATTATCAAGCCCTTCGGGAGAGTACCCGGCAAACCGACTCCGCGCCCTTCATCGCCTTTATGATACGGATGATTCTGAATGCCGTGACCACCTCCGCCCCCCAAGTCACCCCCCAAGTCACCCCCCAAGTCGGCGAACTGCTGGTGGTGATTCAAAACAAGATGGGCCGTGAGCTGCTGCAATCCGCCTTGGGGCTTGCGGACCGCAAATCCTTCCGCGAACGCTACCTGCAACCGGCTCTGGCCGCAGGCCTGATCGAAATGACCATCCCTGACAAGCCCAACAGTCGTTTGCAGAAATACCGCCTGACCGACAGGGGACGGCAGTTGTTGGCGCAGCGGGGAAAGGAATAACAGGCTACCGGGACCTTCGGCAATCCGGTTTCACTGACATCGGCCACCGGAGCGAGATTACCGAGATTTTCGCGGTGGGGTTGGGCTTCCTGATGGCAACAGAGTCTCGCAATTCGGCTGACAGCCAGAATACCTGTTGAAGCGAGAATTCCTATTGCTCCTCTCACACCATCGACACGTGTCTTGTGGTCAGTGTTCGTCGTTGGGAAGGTCGCTGAGATCAATTTTCACCTTTTGGTAATACGCCGCC
>CAZYTH010000072.1:0-1689 GCA_964649715.1 uncultured Candidatus Saccharibacteria bacterium | reverse complement strand
CAACGGCAGTCATGGTCCAAACAGCCCTGAGCGGTTCATGACCCTTGGGAATGGATACTGGATCTACGTTGACGAGCAAAGCACACTTATCGGGCTGACTGCCTGACGGGGTCTTCCATCACTTTTTTTATTATAGGAGTTACCCGGTGTGCTCTCAACCGCGATAAACTGACATACGTCTGAAATGTGCTTCGATTTTGTGTACGGCATTGTGCATACATGAGAGATAAAAACCGACCGCGCTCACAAATCATAGATTTGCTCTCCGCTTCGGGTCTTCGACCCTCGCTTAAATCAGCGCGCATCCGGCCAATTCTCTTGTCATGGAGTGATGTGTCATACGGCATCGAATGTATTCAAACAGAGATCCCGGATTTGTTCAATTATATACGAAAATATTATTATCGTCAAATGATATTTTTCATCATTGGATTCTGTCTAATTCAATTTTTGCCGTGGATCAATACGGCTCGTGTGTGGTAACCATGAGGAAAAAATCTATTCAACAAACCGGCATGCATACCGAAAGGTATGATCGTGCCATCGTAAACTGTCGTATCATGATCGCCGTATTTTTACTGGCTGCACTGCTGTTCGTGGGCGGTGCTACGGCGGCGACGTACAGCGGGTCTTGCGGAGATGACCTGACCTGGACGCTGAATACAGACACCGGTGTGCTGGAGATCGAGGGCACAGGTAAGATGACAGATTATTCCTTTTTAACAACAAATTTTTTCCCATCTCCTTGGGGTAAGTATAAAGACACTATTAATACCCTCACCATTGGCGATGGTGTGACTTCCATTGGACAGGACGCGTTTAATGGGTGTAGCTCCCTCACATCTGTCACGATTGGTACTAGCGTAACGTCTATTGGTGAGGGGGCATTTCAGCGATGCACTTCTCTCACCTCGATTGTAATCCCAAACAGCGTAACGTCCATTGGAAGCTGGGCATTTCAGCGATGCACTTCTCTCACCTCGATTATCATCCCAAACAGCGTAACATCCATTGGAAGCTGGGCATTGTCTGGTTGCAGTTCCCTCACCTCTGTTGATGTCCCTGACAGTGTAACATCAATTGGAGAGGGTGCATTTTGGGATTGTCAATCTCTAGCATCGATCGTCATCCCAGACAGTGTAAACACCATCGGAAATTATACATTTTCTAGTTGCCCTTCCCTCACCTCCGTCGTCATCCCAGACAGTGTAAACTCCATCGGTAGTTGGACATTTAGGAATTGCTCTGCCCTCACCTCACTCGTTATCCCTGACAGTGTAACATTCATGGGAAATAGTACATTTTATGGTTGCTCTAATCTTACTGATGTTACCATTGGTAAAAGTGTAGCGTCCATTGGAGATTATGCATTTAATGTTTGCTCCAATCTTGAGGTAGTTGATCTGACAAATACAACCGCCTTATCATCAGTCGGGAAATATGCCTTTGGTTCGCGGAGTAATAATGCCATGAAATCCGGCAGTGTGATCTATGTTTCCGACGAACGTACAGCTGCATTGTTTATTGATGGAACAAATTACTATGCTCCAAATACAACCATCGTTGTTAAAGAAACGACACCAGTTGTACCGAAGTTTACGATTGAAACGTCGTCTCCGCACGAGATATCAAGAGGGGAAAACATAACTATTTCTGGAACTGCTGAAGGCACAGACCAACTTCTCTACT
>CAZYTH010000071.1:0-1694 GCA_964649715.1 uncultured Candidatus Saccharibacteria bacterium | reverse complement strand
AATCCTGCTGCTGCTCGGTCTGGTGCTCACCATCACTACGATTGCACCTTTGGTATCCATTTTGGAAGATACCATTACCGTGCACATCGGTTCAGTGGATTCCCATTATACCGGCCTTACCGAAGGGTACACGCTGTACAACTGGGTCGATATTTTTACCGGGCGGCTGGCAAAGATCAATCTGTGGACGCCGCTGAAGAACTCGATCCTGCTGGCGGTATATGCCAGCATGGGCGCGATCCTCTACGGCGGTCTGTTTGCATACCTCGTTACGCGCACCAATTTACGCTTCAAAAAATACCTGAGTTCAATTTTCATTTTTCCCTATATCATGCCCCAATGGACGCTTGCCGTTGTGTGGCAGAATCTATTCAACAGCCGCGCTGTGTCGGGCACGTCAGATGGGCTGATGGCATCGCTGTTTGGCAGCACCATGCCCGCGCGGTGGACTCAGGGCATGGTTCCCAGCGCAATCGTGCTGGCGCTGCATTACGCGCCATTTGCCTACATCCTTATCGGCGGAATTTTCCGAAACATGGACGCCAATCTGGAGGAGGCTGCCACCATCCTGAACACGCCGCGCTGGAAAACCTTCATGCGCGTGACATTGCCGATGGTCAAGCCCGCCATACTCAACACGGTGCTGCTGGTGTTCAGCAGTGCGATGGGCTCATACCCCGTGCCGCACTACCTCAACTTGACCACCCTGACCACGAAATATGTAGAGATGAGCGCAAAGCGAGCCGGCCAGGCCAGCATTTTAGCCGTGATCATGGTACTGTTCGGCGTTGCGATCATGTTCTTTAACCAACGGGCAACCTCCAGCCGCAAGAGTTATACCACCGTTACCGGCAAGTCCGGTCAAAGCAGTAAAATCAATTTGGGTAAAGTAGGTCGCGTGGCCATTGCGCTGGTGTTAGTGCTCACAACGCTGTTCAGCGGCATACTGCCGATCATCCTGTTCGCCGTAGAAACATTCCTGCCTAACCCGGGGGATTACAGCTTTATCGCAAATGGTATCTCCGGTAACCTGACCCTGAAATGGTGGACAACCGCAGAGGGCATCAGCGAAAACGGAATGTACGGGCAGCGAGGTATCCTCTACAACGCAACCATCTGGAATGCATTTCAGGGCACGATGATCATCGCGCTGTGGTGCGCCGCCTTGGCTGGTACCATAGGCTTGCTGGTAGGCTATTGCGTGAGCAAAAACCGGCGAAGCAAGTGGGCTACCTACGTCAACAATATTGCATTTCTCCCCTATCTGATGCCATCGCTGGCGGTGGGCGTCGCGTTCTTCATTTTCGGTTCTTCCGCCGGCATATTTAACACATATCTTTTGCTCATTCTGGCAGGCACGATCAAGTATATCCCCTTTGCCAGCCGAAGCGCGCTCAATTCCATGATGCAGCTTTCCAGCGAGATCGAGGAAGCGGCTGTGATTCAGGATATTCCATGGTTCAAGCGAATGACGCGCATCATCATCCCGATCCAGAAATCGTCCATCATCAGCGGATATCTGTTGCCGTTTATGACTTGCCTGCGCGAGCTGACGCTGTTCATGCTGCTGTGCTCGCAAACCAAGATTATTACGACCTTGCTGGATTATTTTGACGAGATGGGTCTATACGCCTTCTCCAGCGGCATCAACCTGCTGCTGATTGTGGTGATCTTGATCTGCAATGCCCTGGTCA
>CAZYTH010000070.1:0-1696 GCA_964649715.1 uncultured Candidatus Saccharibacteria bacterium | reverse complement strand
AGGTAACATTCACCAATACATCTATCGGACATGATTGGCCTGATACACAGGTAAGCTGGTATGTAAATGGCGATGAAGTGATGGATAGTAATTCCCGAGACTTTACTTATACTTACAATGCGCCAGGGGTTTACAACATTATCCTGAGAATGCAAAGCGGATCTTTGGATGATGTCAGAATATATCCGGCATTTGTGGTGGTAAGTACGTATCAGCTTCCGCAACCGATGAATCCGCAATTAGGGCGGCTTGATAGTGATCTGGTGCTTAGCTGGGAACCGGTAACTCAAACAGTGGAAGGCTTGCCGGTAAACATAAGTCACTACTTGGTCTTTAGAGCCGATAAACCTGATGGGATTTTCTTCTTCCGGGATTATGTGACCGACCAAACCAGCTTCCGCGATTTTGGCGGTGCGCTGGAAAACAGAGGATTTTATCGGGTGATAGGCTTCATCGGTACCAGGGAAGAACTGGAAAACTATATTTCCAAGTGTGCCAGGCAAAAACAAGTAATTGAATAATAACAAGTGCGGACTGATTCCTCGTCCGGTGCTGGAAACCGAGGGATTAACTCATGGCTCCCTGCCGCTCAGCAGGGAGCTGTGGGGTGCATTGCTATACGTGGATGTAAGCGGCTTCACCAGTATCACGGAATACGCAAATGCTCAGGGGCATTATGGGATCGAAATCATCACTGGGGTCTTGAACAATTATTTTGAACAATTGGCATCTTTGGTGTATGCCAAAGCAGGCTTCATTGCCAAGTATGGCGGAGATAGTTGTTTGGCAGTGTTTCCCTACCTAGCCGATGAAAAAGTAATCTCCCACTTGTCTGAAGAAATCGATGCTCTGTGCTACAGATTGGATCAGGATTACAGGGATAAATATGGCTTTGGTTTTCGGGTTCATGGGGGAGTTGCCTTTTGCTCTTTTACTATTAACATTGTGGGCGATAGAAACTTTCACGCGGATTACTACATCCATTCCTCGGTACTATCAGAGCTCTATCGGCGAATAGAAGCTGCCCACACCAAAGGGATAATGCCAGCTATCCTAGCCCTGCCTGCCGAGCTTGAAGCTGCTCCGCCGCAGATAGTTGCACCTGCAAGCCCGGAGCTGTTTCTCCCCGCGGCGGTAGTTAACAAACTGGATAAGGAAGAAAAACCAGCGGAATTGCGCAATGCCACCGTGCTATTTATCAATGTGATGCCCTTGGAAGGGGAATTGATAAGCGTCCATGATTATCATGAGTTCTTTGTATCTGTGCAGAAGTGGGTATATGAATTTGGTGGAGTGGTAAACAAGATTGATTTTACTGAAAAGGGCTACCTGCTGATTGCGCTTTTTGGGGTGCCTCTGGTGCATCCAGACGATGTGGAAAGGGCCTTCATCTGTGCTCTGAGAATCACCCAGATTTCCTTCACCAAAGTAAATTGCCGCATTGGAATCACCTCCAGTAATATCTACTGCGGAGTGATTGGCTCTTCAATGAGGTATGAATATGGCATCATAGGCAATGCCGTGAATATCGCAGCCCGGCTGATGAATCAAGCCGCGCCTGGTCAAATCGCACTGAGCGAAGACATTTTGCCCGCTATATCTTCCCGGTTCAAAACTCACTTTGTGGAAAGTGCCAGAGTAAAGGGCATCGCCGAACCGATCAAGATTCACCTGTTGGATAGTGAATTGCCAGAGC
>CAZYTH010000069.1:1079-1714 GCA_964649715.1 uncultured Candidatus Saccharibacteria bacterium | reverse complement strand
TAAATGTCCCCTCCCCAATGTAGAGGGTATCGCCGCTGACAGCATAAGCGACAGCTGTCTGAAGGGACGTGTAGGTAGCTCCCGTTCGTTGATTGAGGATTGTGTTTGCCGCCACGGGAACATTCTCCACGGGCGCGGTATACACATATCCCAGAGAAGCGTCTTCCTGAGGTGGTACATCCGTTCCCTGGCCAAGAACCGTACCAACCAGCTCATCGACCGAAGCTAATGGATCCGGGAGAGTCCCGCTACCGTCATAAAGGTACGATGGATCCAGGATGTCGACTTCGGCCAGGCTGTCATGCCGGAACACCACTTCCGGTAGCCCGACACCCGGACGGTTAAAGGAGCTTACTTCGTCATAGGACAGCGCGTGATCAAAGACGGTGACGTTGCGGATCACCGCTTTTGCCGTTCCCGCGTTCCCGAGCTTTCCCCCGTAGCCGATCTTGACCTGGCGACCGGAAAAGTCCGGGATCATATCGGCAAGCGCCGTGCTCGAAGCCGAGGAGTCAAAAAATTGATCCGTGGTAGACGGAAGAGACGCCAAAACTTCATCACTCGGAACACCGGTAAATTTAGCTGTCACTTCATAGATGTAAGCATAATTATTATTTGTGGATTTAGTGACAGAA
>CAZYTH010000069.1:0-1069 GCA_964649715.1 uncultured Candidatus Saccharibacteria bacterium | reverse complement strand
ACCGCGTTTGCCGTTCCCCCGCTCCCGGACGTCCCCCCGTAGCCGATCTTGACTTGGCGACCGGAAAAATCCGGGATCATATCAGTAAGGACCGTGCTCGAAGCCGAGGCGTCAAAAAACTGATCCGTGGTAGACGGAAGAGACGCCAATACTTCATCGCTCGGAACACCGGTAAATTTAGCTGTCACTTCATAGATGTAAGCAGAATTATTCTTTGTGGATTTAGTGACAGAAACACGAATTTGTCGAACTTTTTGTGGTTCAAAACTGACGATCTGGGTTCCTGTATATCCGCTTAAGTTGTAACTCACATCGGAGACCTCAACCCAGTTCGTTCCATCATACACTTCGACCTTATAGTTATGGTGTTTATAACTACCAAAATCAATAGTGATCTCGTTGATCCAGCGATCTCCTGGAAAACTAATGGTGGCAAATTCAGTAAGCGTAGTGGCAGTGCTTGAAATTGTTTTATTCGCGTCGGAACTGATCGATCCATCAATCAACCTACCGATATTCGATACAGTACCAACAGTAGTAGCGCAAATTGCACCCGCCGACGCAAGAGCAAAATCATCCCACAACGAGCCGGCTTGCGTATGATTAGTTTGTAAAAACACAGCCTGCTCGGAAGACGTGTTTGGCAGTAGAGTCGATTCATTATTCTCTATCAGAGAATCTGTAACCAACAGGCTATTTGTCAAATAGGCTAAAATCCCTTCCCCGTATCCATTCCCATCAAAAGCAGTTGTTGATTTTATGGCCTGATTGTCACAAATCACCGAACGTGTGATAGTCGCCTTGGCGGATGCTAGTAGCGCAATTCCCCCGCCCGCGGCGGCTTCGTTCTCGGCCACAACAGAATCCGACATCGTCAAAATCGCAGTATCACTCAAGCGGATAGCGCCGCCGAATCCTGTGGCGATATTTCCGACAAACGCCGTTTCATTCAAATCGAGCGTCGCAGAATTCCGCGCATAAATTCCGGCGCCGTAGAAAGCGGTATTATCAAGGAAATCTGATTTTTTAACGGTTAGCTTGACGGTGTCAGCGGCGTAAATCCCCCCAC
>CAZYTH010000068.1:0-1727 GCA_964649715.1 uncultured Candidatus Saccharibacteria bacterium | reverse complement strand
GTCAGGGTGACTACATCTTCGGCCATGACTTTACCAGAAACAACATGGTAGAGCAGGATGGACTTGAGCTGTTCGAGGTTCTCGGGGAGCAGCAGGGTATCTACGGTGCCTTCGGGAAGTTTCGCGAAAGCGTCATCTGTCGGGGCAAAGACTGTGAAGGGACCTTCGCCTTTGAGCGTGTCGACCAGGTCGGCAGCGCCTAAAGCGGCGGCGAGGGTGGTGAAGCGGCCGTCAGCAACGGCGGTGTCGACAATGTCGGACAACATGGGTTCGGGGATAGCGGTAGGTTCGGCGGTAGGTTCGGCGGTAGGCATCGGTGTGGCCTGGGGGGCACATGCCGCGAGGGCGAGGATCGCCACAAGTAAGATAGAAAGTAAGCTAAAGGGTTTCATTTTTTCTCCTATGGTTTTGTAATATGATATGTACAACTTATGACTGCATTTTAGCAGTGCAATATTGGTTGTACAAATAACTGTACAATGTTTCTTGACAAACAGAAAACATACTGTTCTCAACAATCGGAAAACAGCCAACCAAAGCAGGGTATTAGCGAAATTTCTTTTATAAGAAGGATTTTGATCAAAGAAAAGCTGCGTTTTTGCGCGAAAGCCAGGCTGGAGAGGGTGAAATTGCATACTAATTCGCCTGACCAGGTGGTTTTGACACAAAAAACCGCGAAAATTCCAGATGAATTTCAAAATGAATTGCAAGTTTGTACAAAGTGGTCTGCAGACAAGCAGGGTGTTTGCAAAGCACAGTTCTTTTCCAAGCATGTACAAGGTGGACTCAATCAATAGAAATCCAATAAAGCAATTTGCGCAGAACGTAACCTTTTCAGGAGGGATGGGTCTGAGGAATGATTGAACTTGGTCAAAAAAGGAAAGAAAAGGTTTAAAGGACGCTGTTACAGGAAAGCCTTCTGGATTGCAGTGGGCAACAGCAATAACTGTATAATCAGATCAGGAAACCAAATGATCCGAGTTGGAGTTTAGGATGGCAACAAAGCAGGTTTCGCGCTTTCAGGTATTAATGCAAAAGCTGGTCGCCAATCCGGCGGTTTCGAAGGCGTTTTCAGTTTTTTGGCATCGTCTTGACCGGGCTTGTTTAAGGTTGAGTAATGGCAGAACTTCCCTGACTGAGATTTTCGCGGGTATGCCCATGGTCCTGCTCACTACCACAGGCGCTCGCAGCGGACTGGCGCGCACGCTGCCTGTTCTATGTCTGCGTGACCCGGAAACGACGCAAGTTATCGCTGTTTCAGCAGCCAACTGGGGCAGCGAAAAGATGCCGTCCTGGTACTACAACCTCAAGGCAAATCCGCGGGGAAGCATTTTACTGGATGGCAAACAGAGCATTTGCAGCGCACGGGAGGCAAAAGGGGAGGAGTATGAACGTTACTGGAAAGTGGCTGAAGCAACTTTCGTGGGCATGCAGCACTACCGCCAGCGCGTGGGGGACCGGCGCATCCCGATCATGATCCTGAGCGAAAAAGGTTAAAAGTCCTGGAATCTGTTTCCTTTTCGTTATTCGTCGCACTCTTCCATTGCAGATTGTTTTTTGCCATTCTTTTTTCACCTTATAATACTTAGTATCATGGTGAAGGCAAAAACTAATACGAACAACGCTACTCTGACAATGAGTTCTGGAATTCTTGAGCAAATCGCTGAGAACATTGAACAGGTTGTCTGGCTGCGGGATAACAATACCGGCGAGATACTTTACGTCAG
>CAZYTH010000067.1:0-1729 GCA_964649715.1 uncultured Candidatus Saccharibacteria bacterium | reverse complement strand
ACGGAAGCGTCGCGGTCGTTAAGGATCTGACGGTTAAGAATTTGAGCATACGTGGTACTGTGTTCGGCAATTCGTGACGGTTGATCGATTGCCGATTATTTGGGACGATGGGCAATGCGGAAACGGTAACGGTCTCCCGACCATTGTAATTTTCCAGTGGAAACAGTGCTTTGAATAAAACTAGTTTGTTTGATGTGTCTGGCTATTGTATTATTTGTTTATTGTATCGTGTTATCTGAAAATTTCTATTATTTATCTTTTTCGATAAAATTAAATAGTTGTAAATAGTAATAACAATGCCGGCATCCTTCAGAAAAACGGAGAAACGGCAAAATATAAGCGTACTCCCCCTTAAAGTTTCATTACCGGGGGAGACCACCCGAGGCCAATCAGATGGTAAGGCAGAATAAGGCACAGAGGAATATAAACAGAACGGTCAGAATGACGCCGTACGACGCGAAAGTCGCCGGCACTTTTGCCGAAAAACCCCGTTCCGAGAAAGCTCCGCCGCGGAAGGCAACGCCTGCCGAGGTGCGTGCAAACAACAGATCCATGGTGGAACTCGGGCGCACAATCGCCGATCTGGAAGCCTGGATACCGTTTTTCAGATCCGAACTGGATGATATGAATCACAAGAAAGTGGGCAGACCTTTCGAATTTCCGGATTCGATGATCTGGTGGATTATGCGCCATCACGCAGCCAACGATTCGACTTTCAGGCTGACCGCGGGGCAGCTGCATGCATTGCTGGAACATGCATGGGGCAAAGCAATATCGTATTCGTCTCTGAACGAGAGGGCAAACGCAATCGCAGGAACATCCGCGAAAAGCGCCGTCAAAATAAAAAAAGAATACGGCCAGGGCGTGATATCCGTACACGTGTGCCGGAATGCCGCAGCCAGGACGCGCAGGGCCGGTATCGATTCCACGGGCCTGAATATGTCGAGCACGAACCTCTGGCGCAGCATCATGTGGAAAACCGGCCCCAAATACAAAGGCTGGCTGAAGTTGCACGCATTGTGCGACGTGGATACCGGCGAGATCCTCGCCTACGCGGTCACCGACGAAACGGTGGGCGACGCACCGCTTCTGAAGCTGCTGGTCGAAAAAGCGATGGGCGGAGGGCATGTTTTCGGCAAAGTGTACGCCGACGGGGCGTATTCTTCCGATGAAAATTGGATATTCCTATGCCGGGAAAAGAATCTGGCATTCGTGACCAGCTTCAAAGTCAACACCGTTCCGAAGAACAGAGGCAGCTTGGAAAGAGGGGATGCCGCCAGACTCTGGTGCTCGCTTCCGTACGACGAGTGGGTCAAAGCATCGGGTTACGGCACCAGATGGAAATGCGAATGCGTTTTCAGCGATTTCAAGCGCATATTCCCGGAGACCGTGACGGCCAGAACTCTGCCGGGTATTTTGTGCCAGATATACTCACGGGTCGGCGTTTTCAACGAATTCAAGGGGATCAGGGCCCGGATTATGAAAATCACCGGCAACGGAGTCCCGGTTGCCTGAATCTGATGCCGGGGGGAAATGGAAATTGTGTCGCGGATTAATTATCGAACATAGTAGTATCGATACTCGTCTGATAACTTGCCGGGACATCCAGAATCCGAATGCACACATGCGAGAGGGTTTGTTTATGCTGCGGCCGTTCTTCGGAGGAAGGGTTATTTTGAGCGAAACTAAAGAAGCATCCGTAGACCACGGTCTGATAAAATCCATAGAC
>CAZYTH010000066.1:0-1751 GCA_964649715.1 uncultured Candidatus Saccharibacteria bacterium | reverse complement strand
CTCGGACATGTCCGGACACGCCGAAAAGGACTCTGGTGTAACTCCCTCTTGAATCAGAGGTTGCGGAGGTTCGGACATCCACCCGGACACGCTTTCCAGCCCATATCCAACCCCGTTCGGACATTCGGACACGACCCCTTTAGGGGGAGTGTTCCGATGTCCGGGGTGCCTGCAATTGGCACTCGGGGCATCGGCCCGCGCCTTTGTTCGGTAAGCTGAATCGCCAGAGACGCCCCCGTCGGTCACAGACATTGCCTACTTGGGCAACCGGTTACCTCCCTCGGCCCCGCCGGTTGTGAACGAGGAGCGAAGAACCGTTGCGGGGCCGTCCTTGCCCTCATCCACCGACCGGGCGTTCGATCCAAGCATGATACTTCTCGTAAACGCCTTAGTCCAGTCCCTCCAACTCGACCTTCTCAGAGGCCTCAACAAGCGTTTCCTGCTCAGCCGGCGTCATGCGGTCTGCCGTATCCCCGTGATCGATCCACGCTCTATGTCTTGCGTACAACCTTCAACGCACCGCCCCAGGCGATGACTTGGTCGAGCATGGTGTTGACGGATTTCTCGTGCATGGCCCGCGGTGTGAAGGTGCTGAAATTCTCGAAGTCGGCGAAGAGCGACAGCATCACTTGCGCGCGCACGTCGGCCACCAGCAGCTCTCCCATCACCAACCGCAGTTGCTCCACGGCGCGGGCTCCACCCGCGCTTCCGTAACTCACAAACCCGGCCGCCTTGTTGTTCCATTCCCGGTACAGGTAGTCGATCGCGTTCTTCAGCGCGCCGGATGTGCCATGGTTGTACTCCGGCGTCACGAACACGTAGCCGTCGAAGGCATCGATCTTCGCGGCCCACACCTTCGTGTGCGGCTGGCTGTACTGTCCCATCGACGGGGGAATTACCTCGTCGAGCAGCGGCAGGTTGAAGTCCTTGATGTCCACGAGTTCGAATTCGGCGTCGCTACGCTTCTTCGCGATCTCGTGGACCCATCGGCCGACGGCCTCCCCGTTGCGCCCCGGGCGTGTACTTCCGATGATGACGGCTATCTTGATCATGGCTTATCTTCTCCTGTTGAGGATCGTTTCTGTCACTACGCTCACTTCTTCAGCAACGCTTCACGAATGACCACCGCCTGATTATGCTCCTCGTCTTTCGCGGAATTGAGGAGAATCAGAGGTTTCTTCGTTGCGATGGCCCGCAGGCGGTTCAGATCGTCGCGTCTCGCCCGTGTCGTCGTAAACCCGTTTCAGCACTATGCGCATGCCTGCATTCCTCCCGAGCACCGGCCCGGATACTCGTTGTCACCCATCTCTTTCCCTGAACATCTCGCGAACCGCGTCGATCTGGGCGGGTTCGCCCATCAGGAGCACCCGATCGTTTGACTCCAACGTAACGCTGAAGTCGGGATTGAGCAGGATGTCCGTTCCTCGTTCGATGCTCACTACTGTCGCGCCCGTCGTCGTCCTTAGCTGAATCCCCGGAATGGACTTGCCGATGACGGGAGAGCGAGAGGGAACTACGACCGCATCGACGTCCCGGTCGAGCAGCGCGCCAATGGTTGCGGGCAACGACGGGTGGTGGGCGGTCGGCGCCTCCCGGGCAAACAGATCGCGCACCTCGCCCTGCGCGCGCGCATAGACCCGTACCAGCATGCGCCAACTCAAGCCGGTGACCACCGCCACCGTGGCGACCAGCACGACGAGGGCGCGCGCAGAAGGCAGGAATGCGGAGCGGGGCAGAAACGGCAGCAAAGC
>CAZYTH010000065.1:0-1757 GCA_964649715.1 uncultured Candidatus Saccharibacteria bacterium | reverse complement strand
AAGGTAGCAGGACGCAGGAAAACATTGCTAAGATGCTTGTTGCCCTTGGGGATATCCAGGTAAGTAAATGTGCCCGTAAACAGCAGGTCTTGATCGGTTTTTGGATTACGCACCTGCACGTAATAGCGGAATTCAAGTTCATCAGTCCAATCGGCCTCGGTAGCGAAATATACACGCAGCGAACCCCATTCACGGACCACGGAACTGGTTTCAACAGGGCTAAGCACATAGACTGGTGTCTTGACTCGCCCGGTTCGTCCAAGGCCCTCAATTTTTCTAATCTCCACCTTATTGGCAACCGTGCTGGGCGCCGTGGTATAAGCCTGACGCGGTCCTTGGGCCGATGCTGTTGTTGCGCAAAGCGCAAGGCTAAAGGCAAGTAATAGGCTGCTATGGTATAGTTTCTTCATGGCCCTACTCCTCTGCTGAAGTAATAAGTAATAAAACATCATTATAAAATTTAACTTAGGGATGTCAAACTATTCATCATGGCCAGCCATTAAAATCTACCGGCTCAACTTCTTAAAGTATTCCCAGCGGACTCAGGCCGAGCGAAGGTTTGCGCAATGCGCTAAAGGCTTGTAAAATTGATTCAATCATTGAGCCATTGAAAGGAGCGCTTAATAAATTCACCGGTGTAGGGATCGCGCCACACAAGGGCCACGGCGCGCTGGCGGGCGGCGTTGCGCGGAATATGTCCGGCCGAGGCCGCTTGCGCTTCAATGATGATCATGAAGAGACTTTGCCGCAGGTTGAAAAGCCCGATAGTGTTGCGGAAAAAAGCTTCTTTCTTCAATTCATTATCCGCGCCGAACTGCTCGAAGTCGGAGTCTGTCAATCCTCGACCCAAATCCGCCAGATTAGTATAAGAAACTTTGGTCACAGTATTGTCCATCATTTTTCTGGCTACCAGGCGTGCTTTTTCCATATCCAAGAGCGTCGCGTCTGGATCGCCAGGATATTGATCCAGCGGCATATCGACAAAGCAGGCTGCCAACGCATCTACGGCGACGTTGATATTGAAATTTACTAACCCGCAGTTGGTACTGGTGGCATAAATGGAGTCGGGCATATTGGTGTCTACCTTGAATACATCTAGAACGCGGTGTAAATCGGGGCCGTAGAGCTTGATGGTGCGCCAAGGAGCATAAGCCAAATAGCCCAACTCAGCCGCCGATTGCAAGGGAGCATGGGCGCTATACATTTCTATACCCTGATCAGGGACAGGATGATTGACTAAATGATTAGTAGAAGTCTGATAGTCTTTCACCCAAGGATTGACTTCATTTAATGAATGTTTATCTGTTTTCCGCCAAAACTCACTATTCTCACTATTGCTGAGATCTTCATTAAAGCGTGGATCCAAGCATTCCAAGCACAGAGCTTCGTCACGGTTCATTGTCCATGCATAGAGGCTTAGGCTATTCGTTGCGGACTTGCCTTTAGCATTTTTCCTGATTACCTTGGCTTCCTTAAGGTTGACCGTAAAAGACTTGCCGGGATCTGTATTATAGGTGACATTCTTTTCAAAGGAGATCACCTTAAAAGATTGTGACGCGAGGCTCTCTTGGGTATAGGGCACTTCTTCCAACTCGGAGCCAGCCGCAGAAACGAACTGCAGCTTCGCGTCGAAGGTGTAGCCTCCCGCCTCCGCCCTGCCGATCAGGCGGATGCGGCTGCCGGGGCGGCTCGCCTTGCGCGCGTTGTCGATCAGGTTGATCAGCAGCGTGCGGAAAAGATCCGGCTCCACCACCACG
>CAZYTH010000064.1:0-1757 GCA_964649715.1 uncultured Candidatus Saccharibacteria bacterium | reverse complement strand
TGAAGCTCAAGCTTCAGGCCATAGGATTGAAGGATAACAGCCAGCTCACAAGCTCGAAGTATCTGAGCCAATACCTGGCAAAGCTATCCTGGGCAGACAGTTTGAGCCAGGCCAGCTTTGGTATCAGACAGCTGCAGCGCGAGATTCTGAGCTATGAGGACAATAGCTACATCAGCACCCGGCCTCACCATCTCCGCTTCGAAAGCTCTTTCAGGAGGCAACTAAACCCAGATCTGGAAGCTTCCCTACTGCTGCGATACCACTTGGAAGAACTCAGTAAATATGAAAACAACTCCCACTACTGGCGGATCAGCTTTGCCTATGATCCCGCTCCCTGGCGGTTGGCAGCATCTCTTCTCAGCTGGCAAACTGTGAGAGAGCTCTATATCTGGGATCAGGACATCGATAACAACTCATTCCATCCAGGATTCAGCTCCAGAGACGATCTCCTCTTGCAATTGGGTTGTGGCTGGGTACATCGCTCTGTCACCCTGACCTTTAGAGCAAAAAGCTCTCTTCTGCATGGCAGATTGGAGGAGCTAAACTTTTTCATCAGTATCTGATAGAGGCATAAGCAGCAGAATTGGACTTGACAATATCTGCAAGATAGCTTCACTATGAACCTTGTCACTTGTGTGTGATTTATGCCCTCTGGCACCTCTCAAGACAGCCATATTGACTTTAGCCTGAAAGGAGTTAAAATGAAGAAGATAGCTTTGATTCTGGTCCTGATAGCCTCGATAGCATTGCTTTGCGCAGTGAATGAGTACCGCACGGCTCCCCACAGCCTGTCCGGCATAACAGCCAATCCCGGAGAAAGATTCAGCTTCCTTGTCACCGGTTCAAGTTCCGGCACTGTTTGGGGCTCAAACGACAATGCACCCTATTTCACAGACG
The DNA here is from genome assembly GCA_964649715.1 of uncultured Candidatus Saccharibacteria bacterium. GTDB lineage: Bacteria > Patescibacteriota > Minisyncoccia > Phycocordibacterales > UBA12445 > UBA12445. Next base: position 860 of record CAZYTH010000064.1, on the reverse strand, counting down.
ATAGTGGTCTATCCGCTGCGGCTGTGCATTCCGGTCTGATAACTGAAGATGAAAAAGCTCTGGTTACCTATGAAGTGGTGGCAGGCGGAGCTAGATACACTGGCGTGGAAAAGAACGGAGTTAGCTCCAGAAACTATGGTGCCTGGCGCCGAGGTTACCGCGTGTTGGAAGCTCAAAGCCTGATGCCTCCACTGCGTCAAGCCAGTCAAGTGCGTCTGAACCTGGCAGGAGAGGGTGGAACCATCTCCTGGCTCAGAGGGGATGGTGACGCAGTGATCGTTTTCATGAAACAAGCCTCCTCCGGTGCAGCCTACCCCATTCAACAAACAACTTATACTCCAAACACCGCCTTTGGTTACGGTCATAGCATCGATGATACCGGCTGGTTCTGCGTTTACAAAGGCACCGATACCAGCGTGACTGTGTCGCGGCTCAGACCCGGGCAGGCTTATGTGGTCTCCGTGATGGAATACAACTATCCTGTAAACGGCTACGAGACCTATAACACTCGTCCTCACAGTATTGATGAAGCTCCTCAGGTTGTCACAAATCAGAGAAACAGAGTTCAAAGCTTCACCTTCACCGGAAGTCATCAGTATTTCACTGTCCCGGAAGATGTTGAGCAGATCAAGATCAAGGTTTGGGGAGCAGGAGGTGCTGGAAGAGCTGGAAACTATAACAATGCTTCTGGTGGTTCCGGGGGCTATGCAGAAGGCTATCTGGTGGTAAGCCCCGGAGATCGCTTGGTAGTCGTGGTTGGCGGCGGTGGTGCTTTTGGGGCTGCTGATGGCGGTGTGGGCGGTTGGCCCGGTGGTGGATATGGCACCAAGGGCGATGCTTCAGGCGGTGGCGGCGGTGGT
>CAZYTH010000063.1:0-1762 GCA_964649715.1 uncultured Candidatus Saccharibacteria bacterium | reverse complement strand
AGAAGGGAGAGGACCAGTGAGGTTTCGCAAGCGGCCTGTTGTCGTGGAGGCGGAGCAATGGTTTCCCAGCAAGCCAGTAGAGGGTGTCATTGAAGAAGCGCGGGAAGGCGAGAGAAACGGCCGCACGTACATCTTCCCGGCATGGATTGGCACACTCGAAAACTGGCACGGCGTAGAGCCGGGCGACTGGATTATCACCGGCGTCAAGGGCGAACGATATCCTTGCAAGGACGATATCTTCCGGGCGACCTATGAGCCGGTAGAGGGGTAACACCAAAGGGAGGGAGAGACAAGTGGAGCCTAACATCTACAAGTGCTGCGAGTGTGGCAAAGAGGCGTACTATCCTCACGGCTGGCTAGTGCTGCAGACTGACCCGCGAGTGACGGTCATGGGAGACGAAGAAGGCCCCTGGCTTTTCTGCTGCCTCCCCTGCCTGATCACCTGGTCACAACGAGCAGCGTCATCCGGGCACCTCAAGAGCAGATGGGGGAAAGAGGGAGAGACATCTTGATCACACTGAATCGCCCCGTCATGGGCGAAGCCGAGGAGCAGGCGGTGCTCGCCGTCCTGCGCTCCGGGCACATTGCGATGGGTCCCCAGGTCGAGCTGCTGGAGCGCCGCTGGGCGGAGATGTGCAACGTCCGCCACGCCATTGCCGTGTCCTCCGGCACCGCCGCGCTGCACCTGGCCCTGCTGGCCCATCATATCGGCGCTGGAGATGAGGTCATCACCACGCCGTTCAGCTTCATTGCCACCGCGAACGCCATCCTGGGCGTGGGTGCGCGGCCGGTGTTCGTGGACATCGACCCCTGCACCTACAACATCGACCCGCATCTCGTGGGCAAGGCCATCACCAAGAGGACCAAGGCCGTCCTACCGGTTCATCTGTACGGCGCGCCTTGTCAGGGCCTGGAGGGGCTGCACGTGCCGGTGATCGAGGACGCCTGTCAAGCGGTCGGCGCGCCGGTGGGCAAGCTCGGCACGGCCTGTTACTCTCTCTACGCCACGAAGAACATCACCTGTGGCGAGGGCGGCATGATCACCACCGACGACGACGACGTGGCGCGCCGGGCTCGCCTGCTGCGCAACCAGGGACAGAGGGCTCGCTACGACTATGCTTGTCTGGGCATCAACTACCGGCTGACCGACCTGCAGGCGGCGATTGCGCTCTGCCAGCTCGACAAGCTAGGCGAGTGGACACGCGCGCGCCGGGAGAATGCGCGCTATCTGAGCAAAGAGCTGGACAGTCCCGGCATGTGGTTGCCCGATGCTGTGCCGGGGCATGTCTACCACCAATACACGGTGCGCTGCATAGATCGGGCATGGTGGCAGGATCGTTTCGCCAAGGCGGGCATTGAAACTGCCGCCTACTATCCTGTCCCACTGCACTGGATTCCCCACATCCGCGATGCTGTGGGCTATGCCTACTGCCCACAAGCAGAGCGTGCCGCCGAGGAAGTGCTGAGCCTGCCGGTGCATCCGGGATTGAGCGACGAGGACCTGCGGGCCATCGTCAAGGCGGTGAACGGATGAAGCCTTGGCAATGCTGGGCCGCTGTGCTCCTGGCCGCCTTCGTCTTTGCCCTGTCGGCGGCATTCCTGTCGAGCCGCTTCCCCGAGTACGACACATCGCTCTGGTGGAGCGCGGGTATCTTCTACGGCGTGACGATGAGCCATCTTACGCGCAAGATGGAGGCGGGCCGATGACCATCAAAGCTGCCGTCATCGGCGTGGGCAACATGGGCTCCAACCACGCACGCGT
>CAZYTH010000062.1:0-1762 GCA_964649715.1 uncultured Candidatus Saccharibacteria bacterium | reverse complement strand
AATTTGGCATTTTGAACCGAATCGGTTCAATTAAAACCAAATAAAAGAACTATTTTATTGTGTTGTCAACCATTCTTTTTAGTTTATCTTTTAAAATATTTTTTTTGAAACTCCAACAAGCGAAGCTTTTGTTGTTACGTAAAGTTATTTCTGGTTCTGTGGAACAGTAACCGCCATTTTTATAAAATTCGCAATCAGTTTTTCGACAATCTAATTGTACCTTTTGAGGTTTACACATCGCCATTATTCTATAATCCTTACGAAATAACATTCTGTTTCATATTCATCTCCATCCCAATAAGAAACCATTTCGCCATGAAAATGAAATTCAGTTAGGATCGTAAAATATACGCCTTTTTCTTTATAACTCAATTCGACGGAGCTTATTTCATCAAGCCTTTCTCTGAATTCAATATTTTCTCGAAAATGTTCTTCTATAAAATAATCTATTCCTAGTCCGTCTATTTCACTTGCTGTTCCATGAATAAAGAGACCCTCGGGGCAACTAGTTCCAACACAACAATAATCTTCTACAAAATATATTTTATCGCCAAAAATATCTGTAGCGTTAGAAAAAAATGCTGGGTCTTCTTCAATCTCTGATTTATCTAATACTTTATAGATGACAAAATGAACTAGGTCTTCCATCATTCCTCCGAATAAAATCTTTCTTTTATGTGGGTTTAATCTACCCAGATATATCCCTGTTCTGGGACAGTGCCAATTCTTTCTTTTGGAAGTATATCTTTTTCGTAAATAACCAAAGCGTTACCGGAAGACACATATTCTTCAAGCGTTACATATTTATATAGCGAGATTTTCGATTCTGGCTCTTCAATATATCCGGCCCATACATCGGGAAGAACCCCTACGCCACATTTCCATCCTTCACTTTGAGAGACTTCTTTCCCATCTTTGAAATATGCATATCTGCAACCCCTATGAAATGCGGTTGCTTGCTCCAAAGAATCGTTTTCACTAATAGAATAATCGTCTCCACAACAAGTACAGGTAACTCTTTCTGGATTATGTCCAAACTTATTATAAAAAATTATTTTGGCTTCTTCTTCTGGGGCTTCAATAAAAATTTTTGTCCACTTTTCTTTTTGACTGCCACCACTATGCATATCCCAAAATGTAGTCCACATATTATTTTTCCTTTTTCGTATTTTTCCAGGAATTTCTCTTTATGAAATCAAGCATTTCTTTTGCATCCATGTCCCAATCTAGATTTTCGCTTGCTTGTTTCTCCGCCTCTTCTTGAGACATGATGAAATCTAAATATTTTTTCCCGAACTCAATCATTCGAATCTTGATTTTTTCACACTCTGGGCATGGATTGAAAAACTCTTCGTCGTCTATATCGTGGTATTTCCCGTTGAACTCATGAAAAGAATAGCTAAATTCAGAGTAAAAAGCATCGCACCCAGAACACGAACCATAGCTACCATTTACCCAGCCTTGTTCGCCGTCATATTCAACTTTTGCCCACCAATCCCCTTGATAGCTCCCAAATTCTTCAAATGCGAGAATTTTTGCTCCAGCCATTTCCATAGCTCTTTTGTAACTCATAAATTTTCTCCTCGTATCCCTAATAAAATTTGTCTTTTATTGTGTTCCTAGCGCCCCCAGCAGAGCTCGAATCTGCAACCTGCGGCTTAGAAGGCCGATGCTCTATCCAGTTGAGCTATGGGGGCATATATAATTTAGAACGGCAAGGCAATTTTAGAACTTACTTACAAGTAATATTTACAGATGGTTT
>CAZYTH010000061.1:0-1773 GCA_964649715.1 uncultured Candidatus Saccharibacteria bacterium | reverse complement strand
TTTGTGTGCGGCCATGCTCCTGTTATGTATCATAACAGGTCCTGGCGCATCAACGGACGAATATACGTCCGTATCGGAGATCTGTCAGAATTCGGGTTATGCTCCTGACCATATCATCGTTAAATATGATTCAGAACAGTTCATTACCGCCTCTTCTGAATCAGCACAGGATATCCTCAAAAATTTATCGGATATGGTGCCTGGTCTCCAGGTCATAAAACTGCCCGACACAATGACCGTGGAAGAAGCTCTCGATTACTATAGAAATCTGCCCGGCGTCATTTATGCGGAACCTGACTATTATGTATCCTCCTTCTCGATTCCAAATGACGAATACTTCTCCCGTTTGTGGGGTATGGATTCAGGACCCGGGGGTATTAATGCCGTATCTGCCTGGAATACAACAACGGGTTCAGCAAAAGTCATCGTCGCAGTTTTGGATATGGGGGTAAATATATCCCATCCGGACCTGATCGATAATCTCTGGATCAATCCTGACGAAATCCCGGACAATGAGATCGATGATGATGAAAATGGTTACGTTGATGATTACTACGGGTGGAATTTCGTTGACGACACCAATGATCCGTCTAATTACAACACGCACGGAACTCACTGTGCAGGAATAATCGGGGCTGTGGGAAATAACAGCATCGGAGTATCCGGAGTTGCATGGGACGTGAGTATAATGTCTCTTCGTGCCGGAAATCTCTATAATCTGCCGACCAGTGCGATAATCGAAGGGATCAGTTATGCTAAGAATGAAGGGGCCGATATCGTGAGCTGTTCATTTGGCAGTACCTCCTCCTCCGTAGCATTGCTGGAGGCTATTGCTAACTGCCCTGATATGCTGTTTGTCTGTTCTGCAGGAAACACGGGCACAGATCAGCTGAACTATCCTGCAGCATATGACATATATAATATCATCTCGGTCACTGCAGTAGATCAGAATGGGAATCTGGCTGATTTTGCATCATATGGCCCAACAGTTGATGTTGCAGCTCCGGGTGTTGATATCTACTCAACGGTGCCGATCATATCCAGCACCGCAATGCGCTTTTATCTAAATGAGACCACGAGGGATGAGTTTGGTATTCTTACTGATAATTTCTCCGGAGATGGTCGCGGGTGGGATTTTATCGGTCCCGGCATTGAAGGGGCATCGGTTTCTGGAAATGTACACTCTCTGATCTATTCAAAGAAAACCTTCTCGTTAATTGGAGAGCCCAGCGGGTTACAATTGAGTTATGGATATAGTCTCTATGGATCGGACAGTTATGATGTAATTATCTCAAATACATCCTTCGAAGATTATCTGTCAGTTTTTGATGTAGAAAAAGATCTCGAGACTAACACCAACGTTATGATCCTGAAAACTGCAGATGACCTTAGAAACCCATACATCGATGTATCCTCTGTGAACGATGTGATTGGCAACGGACCATACTATATCGGGTATCTGTATCGGGCAGATGATATTCGCAGTTCGGGGATGCTCTATCGTTTTACTATAGAGACCGCGTTTCAAATGCAGGGAAATGCATATAAAAATATGTCCGGAACATCCATGGCGGCTCCGATGGTTTCCGGTCTTGCGGCTCTTATAAAATCTGCAGATCCTGATCTGACAAATATCGAAATAAAACAGATCATTCTGGATACCGTTGACTCAAAAGAGAGTCTGAACGGCTTGATCGTCACAGGCGGGATCATCAATGCATCTGCTGCGATAAATGCAGCGACATATGCAGATATGGATCATATCTCATTACT
>CAZYTH010000060.1:0-1776 GCA_964649715.1 uncultured Candidatus Saccharibacteria bacterium | reverse complement strand
AAGGTTTAAAAATGAGTGCTTCAGTGGCCGCTCAATTAAAATAAGATTAAAGACAAATGGCGGTCTTTATGACTTACTCTTTAGTATAAACTTATATGTTTGATAAAATTGTTCAAATTTGGAAAGTTAAAGAATTACGTAATAGCATCTTTTTTGTCTTGGCCATGTTAGTAATCTTTAGACTAGCAGCCCATATTCCGATTCCTGGAGTAGATACTACCGACCTTAAAATCTTCTTTGAAAATAATCCAATTTTAGGTTTTGTTAACGTCTTTGCTGGCGGTGGTATGGAAAGCTTTTCTATTGTAATGATGGGTATTGCTCCTTATATTACTGCTTCTATTATCTTCCAGTTACTAGCCATGATTATTCCTAAATTAGAAGAGATGCAAAAGGAAGAAGCTGGACGTCAGAAGATTAATATGTGGACTCGTTATGCCACCGTTCCTTTAGCGGCTATTCAAGCTTTTGGAATGATTTCTATGCTACGTCAATCAAGGGCGATTTCATTGGATTCATTTTCCAGCTTTGATTTAGTTTCCATTATTATTACGATTACCGCTGGTACTGTCTTCTTAATGTGGATTGGTGAGCTTATTAGTGAGAAGAAGATTGGTAATGGTATTTCTTTGTTAATCTTTGCCGGTATCATTTCTTCATTGCCACAACAACTTAGCCAAGCAGTATTAACCTTTGATCAGAGTAACTTCGTTTCTATTATTGCCTTTGTTATTGTAGCCCTACTAACTGTTATTGGTGTTGTAATCATTAATGAGGGGCAGAGAAATATTCCAGTACAATATGCTCGTCAGATTAGAGGCAACCGGGCTTACGGTGGCACTAATTCCCACTTACCGCTAAGAGTTAATATGGCTGGCGTTATTCCAATTATCTTTGCTATTTCGGTAGTAATGTTTCCCCCAATGATTGCTCAGTATTTCCAACACGCTAAAACAGTTTGGATTGCTAATTTCTCACAGTGGATTATTCAAGTCTTCAATGATCAGTTAATCTACGCTATCGTTTATTTTGTCTTAGTATTTGCTTTTACCTATTTCTATACCGAAGTTATCTTCCACCCAGAGAGAATCGCAGAAAATCTGCAAAAACAAGGTGGTTTTATTCCTGGTATTCGCCCAGGAAAACACACTAGTGATTATTTAGCGGGGACAACTTATAAGATTATTTTAGTCGGTGCTTTGTTCTTAGCTGTTATTGCTGTTTTACCATTAATTGTTCAGGCTATAACTGGAATTCAATCAATGATTATTGGTGGTACTAGTATCTTAATCGTCGTTTCAGTGGTCATTGAAACAGTGAAACAGATTCAAGCTCAGCTAACAATGCGTGAGTATGATGGGCTCTAGAATTTAAAATTTTATCACTTCTTTAAAATCCGCTTTCTTCTTTGAGAGCGGATTTTTGTTTGACGGCTCTGGGTGATCTAAGCTAAACTTAAGAAGTAATACGTAAAATATATGGATTTAAAAGATTTTTTAGAGAAAGTTCGTGATCGTAGTCTGAGTGAAAATTTGCTTAGTCGCTACTATCGGGAAATGATGTATCGTAACTTAAAGTATGATAATTTAGATGATTCAGAAAAAAATCTGCTTTTAGAAATAATTTTAAAATATCGCCGCAAGCTGCTTAAAGGTGAAAAACAGTCCTTAGTTGATTTAGAAAGAGACTATTACCGAATTTGGGAGAAAAGACATGCCTTGGGTTTAGAATATAATGATTTAAAAATGATTAAAGAATTAATTTATTCCTTTAAAA
>CAZYTH010000059.1:653-1788 GCA_964649715.1 uncultured Candidatus Saccharibacteria bacterium | reverse complement strand
CGGGGCAATCGCGGCGGAGCCACCCACGACCGCGTGATTCTCAGGCACCGGGAAGATGTCGCCGGCAAAAGCGGCGGCAAAAAAATAATCCTTGCTGCTGCCGCCGGCGCTGAATGATTCTACGAACAGGCTGAGTCCCGGATTTGCCTGGGGGCAGGCAGACGTTATGCCCTCCGGCAGGAAGAAGGCACGCGATTTCAAGACCGGGCGGCCCTCCCAGGTATCGAAATACAGCTGTGACATCTCCCACAGGGCGGCATCGGGCAACCGCACCCGGTTGGCTTCAGCCTGCGACCAGACCTGGTTGATGGAGCCATCAGGCACATCAAGCGCGCGGGTCAGGAAGGCATGATTGACAAAGAGATTGCAGGCGCGCACCTGCGGGCTGGTAAAATTGACCTCCGCCCGCGGGTCGGGCCACAGGCCGCGGTAGACGAACTGCAGCTGCTTGAGTTGCGGCGGTCGTCCGGCCAGGCTCTCGCTGTTGCTGTCGGCGCGGCTCTGCACCCGCACGGTCAGCAGGTCGCCGGGTTGCAGGCCCAGCATTTCAGCCAGGGCCGGGCTGCTGTAGGCCTCCCGCCCTTGGATGCTCTGGTCGCCGGGGAAAGCATAGAGATCGGCTTTGCTGCCGTCGGCGACCACGCCGACAGCATGCAGCAGGCCCTCCGGCAGCGCCGTCTGGACCGGCACCGGGAAGCGCAGCAGGGTTTTGACAAAGCTGGTGTTCTGCTCCAGGTTCGCCTGCAGGGTCCCGCGCACACTGCTGCCAATCAGCAGCGCGCTGGTCAAAATCGCGCAGACCAGCCCCGTGCTGGCGCTCAGAGCCGCGAACTGCCAGGCGTAGTGCTGCAGGTCCCGCAGGAATAAACGGCAGAAATTCATTTCCGGTCGCTCTCCTGCTGCAGGGTCACGGTGTCCGGGAAGAACTCCAGCACTGTCGGGTCATGACTGGCCAGCAGAACCGAGACCTGCTGCTCCCGGTTCAAGGACTGGATCAGGGCCAGCAGCGAGCGGCTGCGCCCCGCATCCAGGGCGGCAGTGGGTTCATCCAGCAGTAGCAGCGGGGGCTGCAGCAGCATGGCCCGGGCCAGAGCCACCCGCTGGCGTTCTCCTCCGGAGAGCTGCTGCGGGAAGA
>CAZYTH010000059.1:0-637 GCA_964649715.1 uncultured Candidatus Saccharibacteria bacterium | reverse complement strand
GCCCCCGGGGGCGGCAATCCTGCTTTAGGCCCAAGGCCGGCAGCAGTACATTCTCCAGCGCGGTGAGTTGCGGCAGCAGTCGCGCAAACTGGTCGGAAAGTCCAATCTGGCGCTGGCGGAATTCCTGCTGCTGCTGCTGGTCGCCCTGAAAGCGTGCCTGGCCATCGAAGAGCACCTCCCCGGAATCGGGCCGCTCCAGCCCGGCGATGATGCGCAGCAGGGTGGTCTTGCCACTGCCGGAGGGACCGAGCAGGACCTTCGCCTCCCCGGACCGCAAGGTCAGGGAGAAATGGTCGAACAGAACGACCTCCTCACCGGCGCAGAGGAATTTTTTGCTGATATTATTCAGTGCCAGCATCATTTTGTAATCCTGCAGTAAAAGAGTCCGCCGCTGCTGTCAGCGGCATAGAGTTTGTCGCCGGCCAGGCGGCAGCTTTGCCGGAAATCGCTCTTGAGCTCGGCCAGCAGCTCCCGCTGCCAGGCATTGTCCTGGCGGCGGTAGGCGAACACTTTCCCCCGGGTCGAGAGGGCGAAATAGCTGCCGTCGCGGCCGGCCTGCAGTGGGGTCATTTCCTCGCTGGTCTCAAGCGCGCCCAGGCGCTCGCCGCTGTTCCGGGAGTGAACCTGGATGGCGCCC
>CAZYTH010000058.1:0-1814 GCA_964649715.1 uncultured Candidatus Saccharibacteria bacterium | reverse complement strand
TTAGCCGACTCTAGTAATCTGCTAGTCGTGGCGAGGTAGGTTCAATAACACTGTTCGGTGAGGAGAAAGACCGGACGAAGGAAGGCGACATGGCAAAGAACTACGTCTACAGAATGGACCATGACACCGGCTTTGCGCCGAATGTCGATGGCGGGGTATGATCACTCTGTGGCTGCAAGATAACCACAATCGAGAAATGGGCCAGAAAGGGTTCCTGGGTGATCGGTATTGGTGGCGACGGCACGACGAAATCCGACATGCTGATCTACATGATGGAAGTGGATGACGTTCTCTCGCGATCAGAATTTCAGGACAAATACTCTTGCAAAAGCACCTACCTCAAGAACACCCCGCCCGATGCCGGGCGGGTATTGATCGCCCGCACATTCTACTATCTCGGAAAGCGTGCGATCGCATTACCGGACAACCTGAAACACGTAGTCGCACACATGCGGGAACGTAAACTCGTTAGCAACGAGGATATTCGTGCCTTGCGGAGAGTCCTGTCCGAACAGGGCTTCACCGTCGGTGTCAGTGGGAAGCCAAACAACCCGGAAACGCCTTGCACGGCGTGCGGGCCACCAGGCACTCCCTTCATCAAAACCAGAACCAACGTGAAATGTCCCAAACACAGTGAATCTCCAAACGGGAAGTCAGCCAAACAGAAAGAGGTGCGGAAATGAAGACGAAGCGCGTCACAGGTGTTGTTATTGGTTTGCAGATTATGTCATTGGCAGCGGGTGTGTTTACGCTCTCCGCTGTCACTGGGTGCCGGCGTTCAGATGACATGGCCCAAGAGGTCGCGCGGGAAGCCGCAGCAGATCGGAAGAGGGAGGCGGCTTTGCAGAAGGAGGTTGCCGCCTCGGAGGCCAAGGCGGCACGGGAAGACGCCCAGCGACAGAAACAGGCCGAGGAGAAGGAGAAGGCAGAAGAAGCCCGGATACAGGCCGGGGATGAAAAGGATGCGAAGGCTGCTTTCGCACAGTTTGAGTCCGTCAACCTGAACCCACAGATTACGATCTCGGGGAAACTCAAGAAGTACGCCACAGTCGCGGACTTGCGCGGCGAGCAGATTCGTGAATTGCAGAAGTTGCACGGGCAGAAAGACTGGCTTGCCCTCATGAAAGCACTTGGCATCACATACGACCCGGACGGATGGCTGAGCAAATCGTTGCCGAAAGAGCCAACGATCAACCGAGCCTTCTCCGATCTGGACTCGAAGGAATACTTCATCACGCTTAAACCGGGGACACCAATTCCAATGGAAGAAGTGACGGTGCCGGAGAACGTATGCCACCGTTCCGGCGGACTGCAACAAGCCTTGTTCTTGGTTGCCATGAAGAAGCCGTTTCATCTTCATCCCAACGACGCCCCGTTTGAGTGGGATGCGTATGACTGGCAGGAACACCCCAACAGCGGCGGGTTCATGCACAAGTGGGACATCCGCTCTGATGAACTGTTCGTCTTCCTTGGCGAAACACCCATAAACCCTACACATCCCGGCACACTCCACGATACGTTCTACAAGATTCGTGACACCTACGAGAATGCCGCCAAGAAACTGGAGGAAAAGAAGAAGTTAGGTGACATTGGCGAGGCCGAGCGCACCAAGGCGCTGGCCGACCTCCGAGCCACACTGCGAAGTCAGATCGTGGCACTCCTGTCGAAATACTGAGAGAGGCGAAAGACACCACCGAACCAGAGGCCGAACCGTACCGTTGCCCCGCGCGGACGCGGGGCAACGTCCGGTTGGCCTCGCCGTTGAAGCGGAACCGCTATCGCGGAGTAAGACTCCACCGCGAGGCGGTTTTTTC
>CAZYTH010000057.1:0-1817 GCA_964649715.1 uncultured Candidatus Saccharibacteria bacterium | reverse complement strand
TACCCAACGAAGGCGGAGTTGATGTTCTTGTAGCAACGCACGAATCACAGGTAGGTCGCGCGAGTGGGGGTCAATCAGCACGGCCTCACCGCAGGCTCTGTCGGCTAGCAAGTAACTCAACTCACTACTGTTTGTGCTGTGCAAAATGCGAAAGTCCACGGTGCTTAAGTATTTTCTTTTTCGTCTTCACCGATTAACAGCGTAGTGTCATCGAGATAGCTATGGGGTGGCACCACCAAGTTGGTGGGGGCGGGCTTATTCTTGAAAACGCGACCGGCTAGATCAAAGGTAGAACCATGACAAGGGCAGAAGAAGCCACCCTTCCAGTCAGCCGGTACACTGGTGTTGGCGGTGCCTTCGGGCAAAGTTACCGGGGAGCAGCCCAAGTGGGTGCAAATGCCCACGGTCACTAACAAATCGGGCTTGATGGACCGATGTATATTTTTTGCATATTCAGGCTGTTGTGGGGTAATCGAGTTAGGGTCGGCCAAGTCGGCGGTGTTCGATAGACTGGCCAGCATCTCGGGGGTACGGCGTAAGAGCCAGACAGGTTGGCCGCGCCATTCCACTGTACGCATTTCGCCTGGGGCTAAATCTCCAACATTCACCTGCACGCTTGCTCCAAGCGCTTTCGCCCGCTCACTGGGGGCAAAACTAGACACAAATGGCCAGAGTGTGGCGGTAGCGCCTGCGCATCCCATGCCGACTGTAGCGCGCATCCATGTTCGGCGCTCCGCATCTTCGGGTGTGCCGGCTGTTGGCAGATTTAGTGTTGAGTTCATAAGAGACTCCAAGCGGTTGTGGTGCCTTACTGCTTCAAAAATCGTGCCACCCTTTTTGATCTGTAAATTGATTGTGGTTCAAGCGTTTTGAGATCGAGAGAGTCCGAGTGCGTCACGCGTACCGAGTGACTGCTGCCAAATGGCAGCCATTATTGGCAGTCTGAAGCTGATCCCCTACACTGGACACTCATCTTTTCTTTGCCATGAAGCCACTGCCCGAACTTATCGCTTTTCTAGACGGGTTACCCGAACCTCACATCGTCTTTGACTTGCAGTACCGCATCCTTGCGGCCAACACTGCCTATCTTCAGCAGGTCAGCCCGCAGCGCAGTGTGATTGGTCGTACTTGCGACGAGGTATCGCACAATTTCTCGGTTCCGTGCGATCAAGCGTGTGAAAGCTACCCGATGGCGCTGTCGCGCGAATCAGGACAGCGTGAGCGAGTGCTGCACCTGCACCACACTCCTCATGGGGAGGCATACGTCAATATCGAACTGGCACCTTTGCCGGGTGAGGACGGTACACCGGTTTTTTTCGTTGAAAAGATGGAGCCACTGAGGGTGGCAGAAAGTCGGCCTAATGTCCAAGGGTTGGTTGGGCGCGCTCCTGCCTTTCGCCAAATGTTGGAGCTTGTGGCGCGCGTGGCGCCATCACGAGCCGCGGTGTTGCTATTGGGTGAATCGGGCACCGGCAAGGAGCTGGTAGCTCATGCTCTGCACGATGCCAGCCCACGCGCAGGGAAATCACTGGTAGCGGTTGATTGCTCCAGTTTGCCCGAGGCTTTGTTCGAGTCGGAGTTGTTTGGCCACGAACGGGGTGCATTTACCGGTGCCGCTGGGCAGCGCGGAGGCTTGGTAGAGGCTGCTAGCGGCGGTACATTATTCTTGGACGAGGTGGGGGATATTCCGCTGCCGATGCAGGTGAAACTCCTACGCCTGTTGGAAACTGGCACCTACCGCCGCGTTGGCAGTACAGACCTTCGGCATGCCGACATCCGTGTTGTATCCGCCACGCATCGTGACCTGCCAGCCATGG
>CAZYTH010000056.1:493-1826 GCA_964649715.1 uncultured Candidatus Saccharibacteria bacterium | reverse complement strand
AAGAATTTGAAAAACCAAAAATAGTCTTTCCTGATATTGCAGTTAAACCGAGTTATACGTTAGATAGTTCAGGGTTTTATGCTGCAAATACTTGTTATATGATACTTGCTCATGATCTCTACCTCCTAGGGCTATTAAATTCGAGTTTTTACCTCTATTACTATCAAAAAAGATTATCACTCATCCGCGGCGGATATCTTAGATTTTTCTCCCAATTTGTTGAGCAAATCCCCATCCGCACCATCAACTTCTCTGACCTCGCCGAAAAGACTCGCCATGACAAAATGGTCGCCATGGTAGAGCGGATGCTTGCCCTCCACAAGCAGAAAGCCGATGTGAAGGCAGACCATGAGAAGAACCTGGTCGAACGGCAGATCGAGGCAACCGACAAACAGATCGATGCCTTAGTCTATGAGCTATATGGGTTGACAGAAGAGGAGATCAGGATTGTGGAGGGAAATTCGGGGAAATGACACCACAGTATGTGAAATTCGAAGAAAATGCCACATCCAATTTTCACCTTCTTCTGGAATTTTTGGAGGTCGCCGATCCCCCGATTTTAGATTCATTCCGGTGGTCAATGGCAATCCGAGATAAGATCTTCAAAATGAATACGGCCTATGAAGATGTATTCCGGCAGATCCCGGTCTGGTACACCGACCACGAAGAGATGAAAAAAACCGGGCATGGCAGCACAAAAGAGGGCGTCATCCTGGCTTTGAGGTATGAAACCTTCCTGAATTCGATATACTCATTGTGCGAGGGCCTTGCCTTTCTCGTCAAGGAAATATATCCGGAAGCTAATCTCTCCCCCCACTTCAACAAACAGAAAAAGGCGTTTCTCTCACTGAAGAAGTCGGTCGATCCTGCCTATGCTGACATCCTCTCCTCGTTGGACTGGTATGATGAGGTCAATGCGATACGGGGCGAAGCTACGCATTTCTTATCCGGATTTATTACGATATCGAAAAATGGCGAACCGGGATATTTTAATCAACCTAAAGGCGGAAGGAAAGGCACTCCACCAGAGATCTCGAAGGACAGCATTGAAAAACACATGCGGGAGGTTTATTACAACCTCGATAATTTCCTGTTGCGTTTTGGAGATCACTTCATCAAAAAAATCGATCCGGACCGGCGTGTCCCGAAGATCTGCCTGCTCGACGGTAAGGGATATGTCGGTGCCCGGGAACGATCTTTAAATGATATCATGAATCATAAACCTGGAATTTGCCATTTGCCGTTATATCAATGTCCCATACGACTATTTTGTGAAGCATTCAAAAATACTCCTCAAAACAAAGAAATTGATTAAACAGATTATTCCTCGATA
>CAZYTH010000056.1:0-483 GCA_964649715.1 uncultured Candidatus Saccharibacteria bacterium | reverse complement strand
CATCGAGTCGGTTCACGACATACCGGGATTCCTCGGCAACACCAACACTATTATCGATCATCAGTTGTGTTAATTGCTCACCATCAATAAGGACGATTTTTTTCTCAATTCTTTTTACGTAGTCATGGGCATCGCTCGTGAATTTCGATGTCGTGATGAAAACTCCTTTCCGGGATCGTTGTCCTTCGAGACTTCCAACGAAAGCCTGAATCTCGGGTCGTCCCACCGGGTTTTGCCATCGTTTCGCTTGGACATGTACGACATCTAGGCCAAGTTTGTCCTCTTTTATTACTCCGTCGATACCGTCATCACCGGTTCTGCCGATGGCCTGACCTGCATCAATCCTTGAACCCCCATATCCTAATTTTAAAAGCAAATCGATGACAAGGGTTTCAAAAAATGCCGGGGAACTCTGTTTTACTCGTTCAAGAAGATCATGCGATAATTGCCGTCTTAACTCCTGATAACTTGACTCCAGTGATT
>CAZYTH010000055.1:0-1831 GCA_964649715.1 uncultured Candidatus Saccharibacteria bacterium | reverse complement strand
CCGCGCTGGTTTATCCTGGCGGGGGAACTGAGTCTGAAGCTGCACCAGGAAAATTCCTATCTGGCCTTTGAGCGTGTCATTCGCTGCGGTGGGTTGCTGAGCGCATTGCCGCCTGATCTGGCCAGCAAGCATATCGATCCGCAGACCCAGGCTATGGTGTTGAGCTGTCGTGGCTTTAATGAGAAGAACGACTATGCGCGCACCACTCCGTGCGATCAGGACACGCTGCGCAAAGCCGCCAAGCGTGTGCCAGCGCAGCAGTGGCTCGCCTGGTACAGCGGCCCGGTGCAAGCCACCTTTCAGCAGGACGGTTTTTTTGATCCGGCCGGGGTTTTTGTGGGGGATGGCTCCTATCTGTTCGTGCCCGACAACTCGAACTACGAGGGCTCCTGTTTGATGTGGTTTGACGAACACAACCATCCGGTTGATTATGAGAAGCTGTCGGGGGCGGAGCGGAAGAAAGCGCACCTGGAACGGTGTTATAAGTTAGTGACGCTGTTGCACTTGCGCGGGTCACGTCCGTGTTATGTCTATGCTGGCGCGGCGTTAGTCAGCGGCAATGCCCACGAGTTGCCGGTATTCGCCGAACTGCTTGAGGGGTTTGTGCGCACGGTAGGGCGCGGCGTGATCAAGAAGCTCCTGCTGGATCGCGCGTTCCTGGACGGAGAACGGATCAGCCACTGGAAGCGCGAACTGGGACTGGATGTGATTATACCGGTCAAAAAGAACATGGATTTATGGACTGACGCATGGGCTTTGGGCCAGACGGAACCGTGGCGCGAGCACCCAGTTTCGGCGCCGGTTGCACCGCCACCACCGTCCCAACGTCCTGAACATCTCATCCGGAGGGAAGCCAAGCGGCAGCGCACACTGGCAGAACGCAAGGCACGGACACCTGCGGTCGAGCCGAAACGGGTCTTGAACAGTGTGCGCGTCTGCGCAATCAAGAATTTTAATTCCTGGTCGACCGCAACCGTGCCGCTGCATGTGGCGCTCTTCCGCGAAGTCTATACGGACGGCTCCGAAGAAGACTGGGCCTTGTTGACAACCGGCGAGTTGGGCGACGGCTGGACGCTGCGCGAAGATTATCATCGGCGGACGGACATTGAAGAGCGTCATCGGCAACTGAAATGCTTTTATGATTTAACTGATTTCCGCTCGCGTTCTTTCAACGTTATTGCTGCGCAGGTCGTCATGATCCTGCTCTCCTATACGCTGCGTCAATGGCAACTCTGGCAGATGCTTCAGGAACAACTGGCCAACCGCACACCTGATACAATGCGCTTTCGCTTGGCAATGCGCCGGGAGTATGTTGTCATCTACTATCAGAACGCCTACACCCAAATGCCGCTGCTCCACTTCAGCCGCGAGTTGCTCCAGCTGGACGAAACGGCACGGCAGAAAGCGTTAAGCAAGGTTCAACACCTCGAAGAGTCAATGCTCGAAGCCGTGGATTTGTGGCGCAGTTCCTCGTGATTCGCGGCAGGCGCATAGACCACACACCTAAGCCTGTCTGCCGCCAGCCGACGATTAACGCCAGATTATGCCCAACCCTAACCGTAGAACCGCTTCCGTCTCCTTGCTGCCTGCTCAATGATCAATCCGTAGCGCTTGCCATTGCTTCTTACGCGCAACCCGCCTGCCATTTGCCAGCCCCTGCCCAGCACGCATGCATTGCACCCCTCTCAAAAACTCCCCACTGTCTGAATCGCAGAGTGTTTCGGCATAGCTCGGCTTTTGGCGCGGGCTGTCGCCGCTTGACTATACGGCAAAATTTGTCAAACTGCGCGCAAAAGACTTCATACCGTATGCGCCGACAAATACGCCGACA
>CAZYTH010000054.1:0-1854 GCA_964649715.1 uncultured Candidatus Saccharibacteria bacterium | reverse complement strand
CTTCGGTCTGTTTTTCACGTGGCTTGGTGAATATCTGCTTTGTTTCGCCGAACTCAATGAGCGCGCCCTCGTAAAAAAACGCGGTATAATCGGACACCCGGGCCGCCTGCTGCATATTGTGCGTCACGATGATGATGGTGTACTCATTGCGCAGTTCGGCGATCAGGTCCTCGATGCGCGCGGTTGACTTTGGGTCGAGCGCCGAGGCCGGTTCGTCCATGAGCAGTACCTCCGGCTCGACCGCGAGCGCGCGCGCGATGCAGAGCCGCTGCTGCTGTCCGCCGGAAATCGAGTTGGCCGATTCGTCGAGCCGGTCTTTCACCTCGTCCCAGAGACCGGCGCTGCGCAAACTTTTTTCCACGATCGCGGCCAGCTTGCCGCGGTTCTGCTCGCCGTGGATGCGCGGGCCGAACGCCACATTCTCGAAGATCGTCTTGGGAAACGGGTTTGACTTCTGAAACACCATGCCCACCCGTCGGCGCAGATCGACCACGTCGATGCCGCTGCGATAGATGTCCTCGCCGTCGATGAGGATTTTCCCCCTGATGCTCGTACCGTCGATGATGTCGTTCATCCGGTTGAGCGTGCGCAGGAAGGTTGACTTGCCGCAGCCGGAAGGCCCTATGAGCGCGGTGACGCGCTGCGGTTTTATGTTCATCGACACGCCGAAAAGCGCCTGGGACGGGCCGTAAAAGAACTCGAGCCTGTCGGTGACGATCTTGTAGCCGTTTTTTCCTGTTTCTTCAGCCATCATGGTTACCTGTTCTGCGTAAACGGAATGGTGATACAAAAGGTGCTGCCCCTGCCCGGTTCGCTTTCAACCGAAACAGTGCCGCCATGCAGGGACGCGATATGTTTTACGATCGAAAGACCGAGGCCGGTGCCGCCGACCTTTCTGCTGCGCGCCTTGTCGACCCGGTAAAACCGCTCGAATATGCGGCCGATATGCTCGGCAGGAATGCCGATACCCTGGTCGGCGACCTTGATGACGACGCCGGCCGTACCGGCGGCTATGGAGACCGCGACGCGGCCGCCCGGTTCGCTGTATTTGATGGCGTTGTCGATCAGATTACCCACGGCCTGTTCCAGCATGGCGGCGTTGATGCGCGCCGACACGGCGTCGTCACCCCGCGCCTCGACCGTGATGTTCTTTGCGGCCGCCGGGCCGGCGTAATCGCGCAGCGCGGCGTTGACTACCGGCATGATCGCACGTTCGTCGAGGGACACGGCGCTGGCTTCCTCCTCGCGTTCGATGCGGGCGAGCGTGAGGAGATCGTCCACCAGGGTACCGAGCCGGTCGACCTGGGCGGCGATGATTCCGAGAAACCGTGTCGCATCTTCCCTTTTGTCGAGCGCACCCTGCTGGAGGGTCTCGACAAACCCCTTGATGGCGGTGAGCGGCGTGCGTAACTCGTGCGACACATTGGCAACGAACTCTTTCCGGACGGTCTCGAGCTGGCGCAGTCGCGTCACGTCGCTCGCCACAAGCACCGCTCCGGCCGGACGGCTTTCGGCGTCGTGCAGCAGGGTGCCGTGGACCTGCAACACCGACTCCCGGCGATCGCTGCCGCTGATCCTGGAATACTGAAGGTCCTCGGCAACGGGAGCGGTGCTTTTGAGTACCCGCTCGGAAAACCGCTGAAACGCGCTGTTGCGGATGATCTCCCCCAGAAATTTTCCCGCGACCGCGCTCCGGTCGAAATCGAAAAGGTCTGCGGCCGCATGATTGACCGACAATACTCGGCCGGCGCCGTCGATGGCCATAACCGCTTCGGTCATGCTGGTGAGGATTGCCTCCTGCTCGTTTTTCCGTGCGGTAATGGTCTGGATGCGGCTATGGAGCTGGGCAGCCAT
>CAZYTH010000053.1:0-1858 GCA_964649715.1 uncultured Candidatus Saccharibacteria bacterium | reverse complement strand
CTCCCATGGCATTGGATCGCATTCATGTGGACGAGCCGACGGTTTCTGTGCTGTTCTCCAAGAACATCAGTCCGCTTGCCGGCAGGGAAGGCAATCAGGTGACATCGGCCAAGATCTGGGAGCGATTACAAAAGGAGTCGCTGCGCAACGTCTCCATCAGGGTTGAAAGAAACTCAGATGATACCTTCACCGTAAAGGGGCGAGGTGAGTTCCAGATGGCCATCATTGTGGAGCAGATGCGCCGTGAAGGCTTTGAGATGTGTGTGGGAAGACCTCGTACCATCTTCCGGATCGATGAGAGTGGGAGAAAGACTGAGCCGGTTGAATACTTGTTCGTCGACTGTCCTGAGGAGTACAGCGGTACGGTGATGGAAAAGCTTTCCAAGCGCAAAGCCTTGATGAGTGATATCACCTACCTTGGAAACAATCGTGTCAAAATAAAGTTTGAGATTCCTGCCCGTGGACTCATCGGGTACCACGACGAGTTCCTTACCGATACCCGAGGCATGGGCATCATGAACAGCTATATGAAGGGATATGAGCCGTACAAGGGTGATTTCCCCGATCGTTTCAGTGGTTCGCTGATTAGTGATCGGAGCGGGAATGCTGTTGCGTATGCGCTCTGGCAGTTGGAAGATAGAGGCCGATTGTTCTTGGTACCCGGAGAGCCGGTGTACGAAGGGCAGGTGGTTGGGGAACACAACCGGGACGGCGACTTGTTGCTCAATCCCACGAGGACCAAGAAACTCACCAACCTCCGGGCTTCAGGAAAGGATGATGCAGTCACCCTAACCCCGGTCACAAAAATGAGTTTGGAACAAGCCATCCAGTTCATCAAGGATGATGAGTTGGTGGAAGTCACTCCCAAATCCATTCGAATGTGTAAGAAAATCTTGGGTACCCAACAGCGCAAGGTGTTTGAGAACCGTGGTGAGATACCTTCGTATCTCCTTAACAAATAATAAAATAGGGAGGATTCAATCCTCCCTGTTTTATTAGTCTTGCAACTTCAAGATGACCGGTGCATGGTCACTGCCAAGCACTTGGTCATCGATGCTGCTGTCCAGTACTCGGTCTTTCAGTTCCTCACTTACCAACCAGTAGTCGATACGCCAACCGGCATTCTTTTCCCTGGCTCTAAAACGATAGGACCACCACGAATACGCTTCAGTCCTGGTTGGATACAGCAGGCGGAATGTATCAATGAATCCTGCTTCCAGCAAGCGGGAGAACTGAGTGCGTTCTTCGATGCTGTAACCAGCATTGCGTTCATTGCTCTTGGGATTCTTCAGGTCGATGCTTTGGTGAGCGACATTCAGATCCCCACAGATGATGACGGGCTTCATCTCCCGAAGGCTGGTCACATAGGAGCGGAATGCATCATCCCAGTCCATTCGGACAGGAAGGCGAGCTAGCTCTTCTTGACTGTTGGGGGTGTAGCAGCTGATCACATAATAGTCATTGAACTCTGCGGTGACCGTACGCCCCTCCGAATCAAGCTCATGGCCGATTCCGTGTTCAATCCCCAGTGGTTCTGTCTTCGAAAAGAGTGCAGTCCCGCTGTATCCCTTTTTCTCTGCAAAACTCCAGTACGTGTGGTACTGGGGGAGATTGAGCGCTATCTGGTCCTCCTGAAGCTTGGTTTCCTGCAGGCAGAAAATATCTGCATCAGATTGGGAGAGATACTCTTCAAATCCCTTTTTTTGGATGGCACGCAATCCGTTTACATTCCAACTGATAAGTTTCATGGATACTCCTACATCAAAAAGACTTGCATGGCCTTTGCCTCGTCGATGACCTCTTGGGGCCACACTGAGGCTTGGACCTCTCCAATGTGGGCTTTCTTGAGGAAGTACAT
>CAZYTH010000052.1:0-1865 GCA_964649715.1 uncultured Candidatus Saccharibacteria bacterium | reverse complement strand
CGCCGTTACTTACAATATTGGCACCTGGTGCGAGCACGACAGTTACTGTAGCTTACACAATCACACAGGCGATGATGGATGCGGGTGATGATATCGTGAACATCGCAACGGCCTCGGGCCTTGCGCCGGACAGACAGACGACTGTTACATCCGAAGAAGCTACCGCAACAGTTGCTATTTCTCAAATAGCTTCGGCGACGGTCGAGAAGACCGCGGCAGAAGAAAGCTACGAGGCGGTGGGCGACATCCTGAACTACACGGTAGAGATCAGGAACACGGGCAACATCACGCTGAAGAACCTTGAGATCACGGACACCCTGGTGCCGTTCGCGAGCATGACCCTGACGGGCGACACGAACAGCGACGGGCACCTGCAGGTGGACGAGATCTGGACCCTGACCTACAGCTACACCGTGACCCAGGCGGACCTGGACGCGGGCAGCGTGCTGAACAAGGTGACGGTGACGAAGGATAACCCGGATAACCCGGAGGAGCCGGAGCTGCCGCCGACAGAGGATGAGGAAGAAGTGCCTGCGGATCAGCAGCCTTCGGCGACGGTCGAGAAGACCGCGACGGAGGAAAGCTACGACGCGGTGGGCGACATCCTGAACTACACGGTAGTGATCAAGAACACGGGCAACATCACGCTGAAGAACCTGGTGATCACCGACACGCTGGTGCCCTTCGCGAGCATGGCCCTGGCGGGTGATGCGAACAGCGACGGCGACCTGCAGGTGGATGAGATCTGGACCCTGAACTACACCCACACCGTGACCCGGGAAGACCTGGACGCGGCCAGCGTGCTCAACAAGGTAGCGGTGACCAAGCCTGGGAACCCGGATAACCCGGACGAGCCGGAGATGCCGCCGACAGAGGATGAGGAAGAAGTCCCGAAGGCTGCCATGACCGTGGTCAAGAGCGCTGACAAGGCAAGTTATGACACGGTGGGCGAGGAGATCAAGTATAAGATCGAAGTGACGAACACCGGCAGCATCACGCTGACCGACCTGGTACTGACGGACGCGCTGATGGGTTCCAGCCCCGCCACTCGCGACAGCCTGGCTGTAGGCGAGACCTGGACGGTTGAATACACCCACATCGTGACCCAGGCGGATCTGGACGCGGGCAGCGTTGAAAACGCGGTGGCTGTGACCTCTGACCAGACAGGCGGAGAGGATGAGGAAGAAGTGCCCGCGGACCAGAAGCCTTCCGCGACGGTTGAAAAGACCTCGACGGAGGAAAGCTACGACGAGGTGGGCGACATCCTGAACTACACGGTAGTGATCAAGAACACGGGCAACATCACGCTGAAGAACCTGGTGATCACCGACACGCTGGTGCCCTTCGCGAGCATGGCCCTGGCGGGTGATGCGAACAGCGACGGCGACCTGCAGGTGGATGAGATCTGGACCCTGAACTACACCCACACCGTGACCCGGGAAGACCTGGACGCGGCCAGCGTGCTCAACAAGGTAGCGGTGACCAAGCCTGGGAACCCGGATAACCCGGACGAGCCGGAGATGCCGCCGACAGAGGATGAGGAAGAAGTCCCGAAGGCTGCCATGACCGTAGTAAAGAGCGCTGATATTGGCGCTTATGACAGTGCGGATGACCTGATCACCTATACGGTACTGATCACCAATACTGGTACAAAAACCCTGACTGGGATTCAGATCAGCGAATCGCTTCCCGGGATTTCAACGATTATCCTGACAGAATCAATGAATCCCGACAGCATTCTGGAAGTGGGTGAAACATGGACTGCTGCCTACACCTATTTGACAACTCAAGATGAGGTGGACAACGGGACAGACATCGTCAACACAATGACGATATACGCTCAAATGTGTTGCAATTACAGTAAG
>CAZYTH010000051.1:0-1868 GCA_964649715.1 uncultured Candidatus Saccharibacteria bacterium | reverse complement strand
ACCACCCAGACCACGTCGCAATGGACTGCGCTTCGCTCGTTTTCGGCCGGAGCGTTGCTCTTTTTGCCCGAAAAGCTCACACGCTTTGTCATCGCTTCTCTTCCGCAAAAAGTTCCGTTCGCATCGGCTAAGCGCCTGCATGCGCGCGCTTTTAACGCCGGTTTGCTCGCTGCCACCCTTTTGCGGTGACCGCCCTCGGGCGGTTTTGGCCGCATCCGGTTTATCAATACAAAACATATGTAATGAAGGTCGAAATCCGGATCAGTGGATTTTGACCCTATTGATGTCTCTCAAAGCCTTTTATCGGGCGGCTTTTTCATTGCGTCGGGATGAGAGCCATTCCGGACAACGGAAATGGAAAACTGACCAAATTGGATTTTGAGACGGTAAACTGATTGTCGGAAATCCGTTTGTTCCGAAAAGAAATCATGATACAATGTGAATAATAGCAAAAGATAAGCGGGAATTCGACGGAGAAAAAGAGGACGTACAAATATGAAACGGCAAATACAGAAAATCAGGGAAGAATTTACGAAACAAGCTGAAAATTTTAACGATTATCAGAAATCTTTTTCTCAGGAAGAGTACAATCGATTTGTATTAGAAAATATAGGGTTGTCCGGCAGCGACCTTGTTCTTGAAGTCGCTGCCGGGACTTGCGCATTCGGAAGATGTATTGCCCCCTTTGTAAAGCAGATTGTGGAACTGGATGCTACGGATGCAATGCTGGAAGTCGGGAAAAGAGAAGGAGAAAAAGCGGGCATTACGAATGCTGTTTATACAAATGGACTTGCGGAGAGGCTGCCATTTCCGGACGAACACTTCGATGTTGTGGTATCCAGGCTTGCGTTTCACCATTTTGAAGATGTGGATATTCCGTTTCGGGAAATGGTTCGCGTGTTGAAAGGCGGCGGAAAGCTTGTCATCATAGACATGGAGGCAAGGGAAAAATCGTTAAGAGATATAGCGGATTCTTTTGAAATATTGCGCGATCCTTCCCATGTCCGGTGTGTTTCACGTGCGGAGTTTTGGCAACTGGCAGGAAAAAATCATATGAGCATTACGTATTGCGAAATGATCCGAATGCCTGTAAATTTAAATGCCTGGATGGACGTGACCAAAGTATCGGAAGAAAAAAGAAAATCGATTCAAGCGGCAATGGCGGAGGATATTTCCGGCGGACAAAAGACCGGATTTGAGCCATATGAAAAAGAAGGCCAGATTATGTTCGATCATAGATGGCTCCAAATAATCGCAAAGAAGGACCGCCTGTAAATCCCCAATTAGAAGTGGGTTATAGTATTCCAAAGGAACTTGCACTGCATCTGTTTTGTCAACATGAAGCATGGAAAGAGCACCGTGAATAACATGTTTTCAGTGCTTTTTTGCAATTCATAGGGGTTATTAATATAAAACATGATTCTTTGGGAGGATTTGATATGGAAAACCATACATTGCGCCTATCTCAGGAACAATGTGAGGAGCTGTTTGGGACACTGAAAGCGCGTTTTGAAAAAAACATGAGGCGCCATGAAGGCCTTGCGTGGACTGCAGTACAGGCGCGCCTGGAAGCAAAGCCTGAAACGTTGTGGTCGCTGCATGAAATGGAAAAAACCGGCGGCGAGCCGGATGTCATCGGCTATGACCCGAAAACATACGAATACATTTTTTATGACTGTTCGCCGGAAAGCCCCGTTGCCCGCAGAAATCTTTGCTATGACCGCGAAGCTTTGCAATCAAGGAAGGAGCACAAACCGGAGAACAGCGTCGTGGATATGGCAACGGCTATGGGTATCGAAATCTTAACGGAAGCGCAATATCGGGAATTGCAGGGATTCGGCGAATTCGACACAAAAACCTCAAGTTGG
>CAZYTH010000050.1:0-1881 GCA_964649715.1 uncultured Candidatus Saccharibacteria bacterium | reverse complement strand
GTATTCAAATGTTTTAGCGAAATTTTCCATAATATAATTCTACGCTTATTTTTTAATCTTGTCAAGCCTCCAAATTTCTTTTTTTTTCTCTTCTATTATCTTTCTCTTCTCTTCTTGTATATTGGTAACAAGGATTACACAAACCTTTGGCTAAGTGTTTTAAGACTTTTCCGTGATATTTTCTACCGAATATTCTGTGGCAAGAATTACAAAGTTTATGTTGCTTATATTTACTTCCTTTTGGGTTTGGCATATTTTCAGATTAAGATTTATCTACTTTAGTCTAGCAGTTCTTGGGTTATTTGTCAAATTAGTCTTTTAATTATTTCTTTAACTACATTTACCACAACACCGTTGCCCGCAAGTTTATATCTTTGAGTATCTGATACTCCTTCTGTCCATCCGTCTGGAAGTCCCATTAGTCTTTCGCATTCTGTTGGCGTAAGTCTTCTGATTCGCATACCATCGGTATATGGTGTCCGCCTGATGCTGTTGGAATTGTTGGGCTTATCCCCTCCTTCTTGTGAATCCTGCTCGTCTGTTCGAATGAAGGTGCTGTCATTTTGCATTGCTCCTTGTTTTGTTTTAAGTGTCGTAACAATGTCGCTCGGTTTCCTCCCCTGTTGAATATCCTGTCCATCGCTACTTCCGATAGGAAATACTTGTCGTCCACCGAATCCTCCAAGATGTCCGACAATGAACACTCTTTCCCTATTTTGTGGGACTCCGAAATTCTTTGCGTTAAGCACTTGCCATTCGACAGCATACCCCAATTCTGCAAGCGAGGTGATGATGGTTTTAAAAGTTCTTCCGTTGTCGTGAGAAAGGAGTCCTTTGACGTTTTCAAGCAGCACAAGTTTGGGGTGCTTTTCTTTGACAATTCTAAAGACATCATAGATGAGAGTTCCTCTGGTGTCCTCAAAGCCAGCACGCTTTCCAGCGATTGAAAATGCTTGGCAAGGAAATCCTCCGCAGAGCAAGTCGAAGTCGGGAAGAGTTGTTGGGTCGAGTTTGGTGATGTCTCCATATTCTTTGTGGTTAAAATGTTTTTTATAGACTTGGGTGGCATATTTGTCAATTTCTGAAAAGCCAATACAAGTGGGGTATTCGTTCCTGTTTTGCCTGTTCCTTTCGCTGGTAGGGTGCAGCTTATCCCATCTGTTCGATAAACCCTCTTGCTCTGACACCTGTTCTGAACTGCTAATCTTATCTTCATACGCTTGTTGTATTCCTAGGCTGAACCCTCCGTAGCCTGAGAATAGGTCTAAATATTTCATAATTTAGGTTCTAATTTTTTAGGTTCAAATCCATTAACTTGCAACTCTTTATCCATCCAATAACTAGATAACCAAGGATTAGGTAGTTGAGAATAATAAGCCCACTCTTCAAATGATTTGCAGTTGATTAAGATATTTTTTAGATATGGAGTTAATTTATAGTTCATTTTTTATTACTATATTACAAATATAATCTGTTAACTTTTCTCTTTCATCTAGTATTTCGTTTTTAGACGCATATCTGTCAGTAGATTTTGCGTATAATGGGTCTGTAATAGGATGACACATTTCGTGGACAACATAAGGGACTATATCTTCTTTATTCTTCCATTTTTTTACGACTTTATCACCGTAATTTATAGTTACGTTCAAATATGGGTAATTAAATACACATTCCATCAACGCTCCATCATTTTCTAGTTTGTTTTTCAATTCAAAAGTATGCTTGTCCAATAATAATATTTTAGAATATTTGTTTATTAATTTATATAAATATTTTTCAAACTTTATATTTTTTGGCATAAATCGTAGTGGTTTCCTGAATAATGACAAAGCAATTCATTGTCTGTCATTCCTTCGGATTTATGATTAGTTATCCATTTTT
>CAZYTH010000049.1:0-1889 GCA_964649715.1 uncultured Candidatus Saccharibacteria bacterium | reverse complement strand
TTGTGTGCGATTATGCTTTCCGATAGTGGTTTTATCCAGGAACATGATACCCTTTGGTTTAACAAAAAACGGGCGCGAAAAGGTTTGCCGCCCGTTGAGCCGCTCTACACCCAGAAAGATGCCGAGGCTTGCATGGAACTTTTTATCGGGGTGCCGCAAAACCGCAAATTTCAAATTGACGACTATACCAAAGTAAAATTCACAAATACGGGCCATATGCTGGGCAGCAGCGTGGTAAACCTCGAATTGAAAAGCAATGGAAAGCTTGTTCGCATTGCTTATACGGGCGATATTGGCCGCCCTTCGCATAAGCTGCTTTGCCCGCCTTCGCCTTTCCCGCAGTGCGACTATCTGATTACCGAGTCAACCTACGGCAACCGAAGACATAGCGTTGTTGCAGAAGCCGAAAAATTCCTTTTAGACATTGTAAAACATACCTGCGTTGAAAAAAAAGGGAAACTCGTTATCCCCTCGTTCGCCATTGGGCGCACACAGGAAATCGTGTATGTGCTCAACAATTTATACAACGAAGGGCTGCTTCCGCAAATTCCGGTTTATGTTGACAGCCCGCTTGCCGTGAATGCTACCGATATCTTTCGCCTTCACATTGCAGAGCTCAACAAGGATGTTAAAAAAACACTTTTGGAAGATCCCGATCCTTTTGGGTTCAACTCGCTCAAGTATATCAAAGACCTCAGTAGCTCAATGGCGCTCAACACCACCAAAAAACCCTGCATCATCATTTCGGCATCGGGCATGGCCGAAGCCGGACGCATCAAACATCATCTTGCAAACAGCATTGACAAGCCCAAAAACTCGGTTTTGATGGTGGGCTATTGCGCTGCCAACACCTTGGGCGCACGCATTCTTGAAAAAAAACCGCTAATCTCAATTTTTGGGAAAGAACATAAACTTAAAGCCGAAGTTTTTAGCATTGACGCCTTTAGCGGCCACGGTGATTACGAAGAGATGCGGCAGTTTTTGCAATGTCAAGACAAACAACAGCTGAAACGCGTATTTTTGGTGCATGGCGATGGCGAAGCGCTTTCGGCCTACCAAAAAGTGCTGAGCAACGATGGCTTCCAAGGGGTTGAATGCCCTTCAAAAGGGCAGAAAGTTCGCTTAAATTAGCCTTTTAGCTTAGGCGCACAAAGCCCTTTTCGGTTGATTTAAACCCCAATTGGTTATCCAAATAGTGAATCATCACTTTGGCAATTTCGCCGGAAAAAACAGACTCAGAACTGTTTCCCAGATTTTTTAGGTAGATTTCCGTACCACTGCGGCCGGGCAATTCTTTAAACTCGATGTGAAATTTCTGGTTCTGGCTATCGGTAATGGTGATGCCTACAGCCGATTTATGCCGGTTTCCATTTTGATAAACAATCAAAATACCACTCTGCGGCTTGTGAAATTTGTAGCTAATATCAAAATCCTCAATGGTATCTTTTCGGCTCGTTCCGCCTAAAAGAAAGTGCCCTTTCAGTTTCATGTTTTGATTGTTCTTTAATGCCCATGCCAACTCACTATCGGCAAAAGCACGTACAAAATTAATTTTTTTTATATGACAGCAAAAAAATTAATCCTTTTTATAATAAGATTAACACATTGATTACAAAGTGTTTAATCCGGACTTTTTGAGCAAATTTTTTTAGCAAAAGCAAAAGGGCTGCCTTGGTTTTTAAGGCAGCCCTTTTGCTTACAGCGATCCGTTTTTTGGACTAAAAGTCGTTTGTAGCGTTGATCATTTTTTCGCAAATATCAAAGGTGTCTGTTGCAATCATCAGTTCTTCGTCGGTAGGCACAACGATAACTTTAACCTTCGATTGGGGGGTGCTGAGCACTTCTTCTTTTCCGCGCGAGCTCATCGAAAGTTGTTCGTCAACCTCAAC
>CAZYTH010000048.1:0-1889 GCA_964649715.1 uncultured Candidatus Saccharibacteria bacterium | reverse complement strand
ACAAGCCTGAAGCGGCCGTGACCAGCCCTGCGCTAAACAACGCGATGGCTTGCGCTTTGCTGGAAAGCGCAAGAAACGCGATCAGCCCGGCCAAGGCGAGTAACACACCGGCGGCGTACAGCCCTGTACCCAGGCGCTTTTTTATTGCCTTATCCAATTCTATCCGCCTCCTCAATCATATTTCCACTTGCGCTGGATGTATCGCTGCAGCGCAGTGAAAAGCAAAATAAACATAAACAGGATGATGGCTGCCGCCGCCGCGCGTCCCAGCTCATTTTTTGCCCGCAGCATATCAAAAATGTAATAAACAACGGTATACAGGTTGCTCACCGGACCGGGACTGCCGTTAAACAGGACGTTGACCTCGGTAAATACCTTAAAGGCTGAGATAGAGTTGATGATCAGCACCAGGCCGATGGTAGGGGAAAGCAAGGGCAGCGTGATCCTTCGGAAGATGCGCATTTGCTTGGCACCATCCACTTTGGCGACAGTATAATAGGTGTCATCAATGTTCTGCAGGCCGCTGAGCAGAAGAATGATGGTAAAAGGAAGAGCTGACCAGATACCGAAAATTACCAGCACGGTCATGGAGTTGGAGGCATGTTGCAACCAATTAAGCTTTTCAATCCCAAATAAGCCTAACAGGGCGTTGAGTACGCCGAAATCCCGGTTGAATATCCAGCGCCAAACCAAACCTACCGCTGTAATCGAAGTGACCATCGGAAGGAAATAGGCAGTCTGGAATAGAGCGGAAAGGCGTAATTTCTGGTTGAGCAGATAAGCGATGATGATCGCCAGAGCGGTTGAAATCGGTACTGTGTACAATACATACAGGATGGTATTCCTGAGGCCTTGAAGAAAATAGTTGGTAGTTCCCGGGATGCCATTGATGACATATTCGTAGTTGCCAATGCCCCAGCCTGTGAAGCTGCCCTCCAGCCTGTAGCGTTCCTGGAAACTCATGATGATGACACGGACGATCGGATAGAGCGTAAATACCGCCACACCGATAAAGAAAGGAAGGAGATAATCCATCGGTTCCAACAATTCACCCACACGAGCACGCTTTCGTTCATCGTAGCGCAGCCAGGTAAATAACAACGCGGCAGAAAACATCAGACAGAAACTGCCTGCGGCGATCAGCGGCATATAATAATACATCAATGCATAATGTGGCTCTGTTACCATCAGGGACAAGCGGGCGCGGGCGATGCTCATATTGTCCTCTGCCGTACTTACCTGTGATAAAATACGTTCGGATAAATCATCCCATCCCTGTAAGAAGGCATCAGAAATGGTTTGCTTTTTTGTT
Source organism: uncultured Candidatus Saccharibacteria bacterium (assembly GCA_964649715.1). Lineage (GTDB taxonomy): Bacteria > Patescibacteriota > Minisyncoccia > Phycocordibacterales > UBA12445 > UBA12445. Next base: position 577 of record CAZYTH010000048.1, on the reverse strand, counting down.
TCATCGCCGATACGGCCCAATATGCCGCCCAGAAGCGTATCAATGGACGAAATAACAATATCCTGATCCTCAAGCCCTTGGCCGACAGATTTTGTGATGTCCTCTTTCAACCTGCGCTTACGCGAATCGATGCCGATTTTGATTTCTGAGCCATTGTCCGTCTGAGCGCTCTGGGCCAGGGCCTGCACTTCCCGGACACTCGCCTCCAGGTGCGCGTCGATTCGAGCAGCCTGCTTTTGATCCACTGCGCGAAGTACCAGCGTTTGATAGCCGAAGAGGCCAAGGCTGAGCAGCAAGGCACCCAATAGCGCAAAAACGATGATATGGACCATCATGCGCATGACGCCTGGCCGCCTTTTTTGAGTAGCTGCTGATCGGAACTGTTGCATTACAAGCGTGCCCCCGTATTCCGATCAAACAGGAAAGTACCACGTGTACGAAGGCTCAGGTACACGGTATCGCCGCGGCTCAGGCCATAGTCAGATGATATATAAGCCCTGAAGCTCACGCCGCCGAAGTTCAGCTGTGCCATCTCTTCCTTGCCCATCTGATAGACGTTTTCAACTAGACAAGTCAG
>CAZYTH010000047.1:0-1960 GCA_964649715.1 uncultured Candidatus Saccharibacteria bacterium | reverse complement strand
GCCCCAGTTGGGATCGTAGAGCACTGCTGGAGGGCTGCCGGAGATTGTCAGCGTTGAAACCTGTGCGCCTGTCGATATGGTGAACAAAGCGAGGACGGTCATCAGAATGACACACTTTTTAATCATACTTTTTCTGATTCACCCCCGTTACTTTATTCTTATAATATACGATAAGGCATTGCCATTATGCAAGTTAAATCAGGTTTTTCGAACCATATTGTGCGCGAGGACCGTCAGACCCATGGCGTAGCAGTGGAGGAGGAAGGTTAGACGAGAGAAGGTGGAGCCGCAGGCGGTAAGGCAGAATCCCCTTTTTAGTTGGTCGAGGTGATGATGAACGAAAGGGTGTCGGCGTACTTCCCGGCGGTGAAATCCGATATGGTCCCGAGGGTGAGGGTCATCTCCCTGTCCCTCGTCACCGTGCCGTAGGTTGTGCCCGACACGTTGGCGCTCTGTTTAGACTCGAGCCGCACGACAACCCCTGCCGGTAGCGTTTTTGTGGTTCCATTGTATGAAAAGGCGTAGCCGATCTCCTCGTTCACCGGCGAGGTGGCCGCCCCGTAGCGCTCATGCCGAAGCTTCTGCCCGTAGGCTGACTTGATGCTGAGGTGATATTTAAAGTTGGATTGGATGGCGATGGCGAATGTTTCCTGCGTTCCAGTGGCCACCGTGTCGAAGTTCAGCGAGAATATCTCTGAGCCGCCAGCCTGGTTTTTAAAGAACATGACGGCGTATTCCCCGACGATGAAACGCAGCATGACAGGTGCCGTAACGATCGGTTCGGTCGTCGGCACGCCGTTGGGGACAAACTGCTCATTCCTCAGCCTGAAGGTTAAGGGCAGCTCGTAGAAGCCCGTGCCAAGGCTCCCGTTTTCCCAGAAGACCGCGGCGAAGGGATAGGTGATCGAGGTTTGAGTTCCGGTGAAATATCCCGACAGGACGCTTGTCGCCACCACGCTTGTGTCGCCAATCCCCGATGCTCCCCACAACTTCCATACCCTGGAGTTATTAATAAAATGTGCCGAGCCGGTATATATCTCGGCGTTGTCGAGATATATCGTGTTGTGTTGGCCGTTCGTGGCGTAATATTCCCAGTTGGCGTTGCGAGGGTAAGTGCCGCCGACCATGTCGGCGTTGGGCGCCAGGTCAACCGTATAGTAGGTCGGGTTCACCGTTGTGCTCGAACGGGTCACCGTCACGCTCCCGTCGATCCATACCGCGGTTCTGTTGTTGGAATAGTAAGCTGTCCCGTCGATGGATGTCGCCGTAAGGGACAAGGTCTGCGCCCCTAAGGCGCCGGCGAGGAAGCTGCAGAAAACGAAAAGCAACAAGGATCTTCTGTTCATGGTAGTTCCTGCTCCCTGGCTTGCGGTGTTGCGCTGATCTCGCCCAGCTCAATGAGCCCGTCGGGATCCTCGACAAGGGTCATTATAGACACGCCGACATCGTCTGGCCATATCACTTTGTAGGTTCCGCTGGTCAGCCCGAATATCTGGAAGAAACCGGCATCGTCGGTAAAGGTCGGGTCGGCGAAGGAACCGTCAGGCAGCTGGACGTCGCCCGCCACGAAGGTTATCGGCAAACCCGATGCGTTCACCAGGGTTCCGGTGACATAGAGAAGCTTCTGCAGTCCCGCCCTGAAGAGGAATCCCGTGCGATAGCGGGAAGAAATGGCTATCTGGCCGATAGTGGGCACCACGTCGGCGTTGGCTTCGGGGAAGTCCATGCCGATGCGCGCCTGGCGGTAGGAACTCAAAGGCGCGGCTACGGGCCCGCCATGGCTCAGAATCTTGGTTCCGGCGTCGATGGAGAAGGCTACCGGCATGGAACCCGTGGCCTTGAAGCGTGATTTTGGCCGCGATCTGGTCTTCTGGGGCGGCGGCGTGGATACGCAGAGCGTACTGCCCACCGGCACGCCGCAACAGGTGCGGGATGACGTGCGCCGTAACATCGAAGCGCT
>CAZYTH010000046.1:0-1975 GCA_964649715.1 uncultured Candidatus Saccharibacteria bacterium | reverse complement strand
GCTGATTCCAGATTTGCAATCAGGTAGGGGAACTTGGTGGGCATTAGGAAAAAGAGCAGGTTACCCATGAACAGAGTGATATAGGCCAGCACGAGGGGCGTAACCGGGAAGGTTTCGGGTACTGCCTTTATCTCACCTTGTACAGCCCGACTCTCCTCCCATTTCAGGGGAACGGGCTCTCTCATGGTGAGAAGAATTCCGGCGAAAATGACAATGCCCAGCAGGTAGATGAGGAACGCTGCACGCCAGGAGATACCGGCGAGCAGTCCCCCGCTCACTTCAAGGATCAATACCCCGACACCCATTGCCGCTGCCTGGTACCCGAGAACCCGGGCACGGGTAAGCCCGTCGTAATAACAGACAATCAGGGAGGATGTCGTGCAGATGATACCGGCAATGCCGATCCCAAGGACAAATCTGCCTGCTAATATTGCGGGTATTGAGGTGAGATAATACCCGGAACTTCCTGCGATGGTGAAGATCGCAACGGACGCGACAAGAACCCTGATCTTGCCGATCTTATCTGAAAGAATCCCGAGGAACAAGCCCGTGATCGCGATGGCAAGTGCGGGGAGGGTAACAATTAAGGAGATGCTTGCATCAGATGCGTCCGGAAATGCTGCGCTGATCAACGGCAGGGCTGGTGCAACCGCTGCACCGCCCATGAGGATCATCATGGCCGCAAGCATGAGAAAAAGAAGGGTCCATTTCGATGGTTTAAATTCTGCTGGATTCATGTCCTACTAAATCGCCAAGGTGAAGATATTAAGAAAGTGCTCCTGAATATAGTAGCTGATACCATGATCGATGATTCGTTACTTTCGCAGCTGAAGCAGATCGGGATAAGTGAATACGAGGCGAAGGTGTACGTGATCTTAACCGCATTACGGGTAGCAAGTGCCCGGGAAATTCACGAGCAGACCAAGATCCCCCGGGGCAGGATCTATGAGACGCTTGCCACGCTCACTGAGAAAGGATTCATTGTCTCTTCGGGCAAGTCACCGGTGCGGTACTCGCCGGTTGATGTGATCCAGTTGTTCGAGCGGCTGAAACGCGAATCGGTGACCTCTCTTGCAGGACTGGTCCGGCGCCTGAAAGCCCTGGAATCCGAGACACCGGAACCGCTCATGCAGGGATATAAACTCTATACAGAATGGACCCGGGACAACCAGATACGGATGATGTTGCACCGGGCGAAATCCGAGATCATCCTGCTCTGCAATGATGAAGAATTCCTCAAAAAATATGGCAGCGATATCTTGCGAGCGGCAAAGCGTGTTTCACTGTATCTTGTTGTCGGAAGTGCGGACCTTGCCGGGTCAGTACCGGTAAAATGCTATGTGGGCGGGAGTGATATTACGTCATCCCTCTTTTTCCATGACAAGGGAGAGAACATGGGGCTCTCGATGAAATTGTTGCTGATGGCGGACCGCCGGGAGTCGCTCTCGATTTTGGAAGAGAACAAAAACCTGACGGGAATTTTTATCTGCCCGGATATTTACGCCAGTTACCTGTCGCGAAAAATTGTGCGGGAGATCCAGCCGGTTGAGCGCTCGCATGCGTGAACCTCCTTGACAGCTACCCGGGTCCGGAAAACTCTTAATTTGAGGGTTTTTTCCGTTGCACGGATCCGTGATGTGCGCAGAATTTTTGCGCGGTTGCCTTGGTTAATCAGGTAATCATCTGATTTATTGTGTGCCTCATCAAGAAGAGGTGTCGATAAAATTCAGAAATTTTTCACGCTGCTCATCAATTCCGGAAACCTTTTTTCCGGAATTTCAAAAAAAAAAAATACGCAATACAACCTCCACCATGCCCCGGGGCCGGTGCGGTACCTCCGGCGCCGGAGACGGGAGCTGGCAGCGACGGCAACCATCCGGAAGGTACCCCCCGGTTGAGGGGGCTCCCACCTCCCGGAAGGGAAAGCACCGTCGGAGACCGATCCTCATTGGAGTACCCCCTCTCCCTGAAGGCC
>CAZYTH010000045.1:649-1984 GCA_964649715.1 uncultured Candidatus Saccharibacteria bacterium | reverse complement strand
CACCCAATGCATTATTTTTACTATAGTCCCATTCCGTTACTAAATTAGGATGAGTGACAGAAAGAGGAGGTTTATTCACAGAAGCATGCATGTATTCTTATATATGGGATGGGAATACTTATAAACCTTATTATTATACTAAAATAAATAATAAGATATTATAAAATAGCAACCATATGGCAAAATAACTTAAATATTTAGTTTATCAACGATATGTAATCAATTAGAAATTAATACCAAGTTATATATAAAAAAAAGAAAGTTAAGTGAATGTTAACTTTACATAAACATTCACAGGTTGCACTATACCGCCAGGCACTGGTACAGGCACTGTATCTAATGTTTGTCCTTGGCTTTCGGCATTTTCCATTTGTTGCGCGATAACCTCAGCCATATTTGTTGGTGGTATGTAAACGCTGGTATCGGCATCTATGCATCCGGACGCAAATATAAAAGCAAACGTTATAACTAATAACAAAGTGCCTAAAAATATTAGTTTTGAGTTAAATTTTTGATTTTGTTTCATTTTTACTAATCCATATTCATACCTAATAATTATCAATAATACTATTTATAATTACCTATTCGAATTTTTAATAAATTTGCTCAAGCCTAAATCGAATGTAGGATTCGTTCTGATTTTCGCATAGCGTTTAACCGCGGGTTTAACCGTGCGTTTGCGCGCAAATGTCCTTATACCATTCTCGTTTTTCGACATAAATGCGTCAAAACCCAAATGAAAGGCATCTTTTGTTTGCACATCATCGCCGCCAAAAATACCGCCGCTGAATTGATCCGCAGTTGCTATTTCGCGGTGTTGGACTTCGAAAAAGTCCATGATACCTTTATTTTCACGCCGATTTTTGCTTTTTTGCGGGTCGTCGTCATCTTTCTTTTTCCGAGGTATTTCAGGGAGTGTGGGTATATACTGATTTGCCGACATGACCGAACTTCCGCCGGTTGTTGATGATGGACGACGAAGCGAACTGCCGCCCGAACTGCCACCAAAGATAGAGGATCCACCACGAGTAGAAGAAGAGCCACCGCGCGCACCGGAAGAGCCGCCAAATATATCAGAAGAGCCACCGCGAACAGAATAGGATCCATCTGTAATATAGGATTCATCTGATTTTGTGCTAGAATCACCAGATCGACTATAATCATCCCCTAGACGGCTAGATGAGCCACCGCCCTTAGTGCTGGATGGTTTATAATTGGTCGATTCATTATAACCCCTATCTTTTTTAGAATCTGAGCCACCAAATGAGCGCGTGCCCAACATATTAGATACAGATATATCTCCGATGTTTTCGGTATAACTCGATGATTCGGATG
>CAZYTH010000045.1:0-639 GCA_964649715.1 uncultured Candidatus Saccharibacteria bacterium | reverse complement strand
GATGGTAAGTAATCAGAGGATGGTTTATAGCCGCCATCTTTTTTGCCATCAGAGCCAGCAAATGAGCGCGTGCCCAACAGGTTTGATAACGATAAATCACCGCTGGATTCGCGATATGATGAGCTGGATGATTGCCGTGATGGTCGTTCTTTACTTTTGCCAAATGCTGTTTTTAAATTTGTTGTTGGTTCGGGAGTTGTTGTTTTTGTCCCTGTTATCTCTTTCATTCTGAATGGAACACGTTGACCTTTTACCATATACCACTGAGGTTGCATTGGGACATCGCTTAATATGGCATTTGGTTGGATAACCCATTCTTTTTCCGCTTTGATGTTTGGTTCAACTATACGAGATTTAGGCTCAACACCCTCAAATTGTTTGTAAATATCTACATTTATTTTTGTTTTTTGCTGTGGGGTTAAATCGCTCCATTTACCAATCCCTTTTGTCGCTCTTGCCGCTGTCGCATCTTTGCCCAAAATACCAATTATAGCGGGGTCTTTGGTCGGAATATTGCCAAAAGGACTAAACGTCACTTTACCGTATGCTTCTACTTTAGCATAATGAGATTGAGGGCGCGAGGCTGTGTAAAGTCCCCATTGCTCACTCGATCCAATTCCTACAGTGGTATCTCCCTTA
>CAZYTH010000044.1:0-2001 GCA_964649715.1 uncultured Candidatus Saccharibacteria bacterium | reverse complement strand
CCTCTGCCAGACAGATCTGTGCAAGAGCATAGATGACAAAGCTCTTGCCTGTGCCTGTTGCCAGGTCCAGGCTGCACCCTTTCTGCGCTTGCAGGGGGAACTTGGCCAGGTAATCGGCAATATGGCTAAATTTCTGCTTTAATTTGCTATTATGAAAATAGTTTTCCCGGGCAAGATCGCCGGTGTTCTGATACTTCTTGGAGAAGAGATATTTGATGACGGTATTGACCGCGTCCTTTTGAAAATCGTATTCCTCGCGGCATAACGTGCTTAAAAAAGCATCGTACTTGTGAATCACCTCCATGACTTCTGGAGAATCGTCTTGAAGAAGCAGGACGAAATCGCTATTTCTGTACGTCACCTCTGGCATTTTTCAGAAAATCCTTTCTTTTCAGGATCTGCTTCTTTTCATTGCCGTATTTGTCGATAAAGATGACCATCATGCTGTCCGTCGCCTTTTCTTCCGGCAGTCGGATATCGAGATGATCACAATCCACTACCTTTTCTGAAAATTTCGCCGTGGAGCTGATCTCTTTTCTTTTCAATTCCGCGTGGACAAGATCCTCAGCCCAGTAAACGACATCCATGTCGAACACCTTGCCATTGAAGGTAAAATCGACAAGCACCATCGACAGGGTTTCAAAATTCTCAAAATCTTCCGGGCTGGAGGCCAGGGTGTCTGAACGGAACTCCTTCAGGCGAATCACGTAATCCTTGCGGTCTTTGGTCAAGAGGTCTGGTTTTTCAGGCGGCAGTCTCAGATATTGCGCCTTAACCACAGGGGGCGAGATAAAGTCAAAGCCCACCGCATCGATGACCTCGTTCACATCGGCCTCGGCGCAAGGCTGCTGGAAAGCCCCGAGCGATTTTCTCTCAATCAAGCGGGTAAGAACAGAGATGGGCACCTTCAGAAAGACATATATCGTCTCGCCCAGCCGGATTTCGTCCATCAGAAAGGAAAAGCTGACCACAGGGGCAATCACATAAAAACGGTCTCCCGCCTTGCCGGCAAAATGGCGATGAAGGGACTCCACATAACCTTCGTCGAGGGTTTGGGTCTTGCAATTGGGATAGTCCCAGATATAGGCGCTGTCGACGCCGATATAGCCGTCCACGGAAAAACCGTTGATGCTGTGTCTTTCCTCCCGAACCTCGAAGAGCTTCAGGACGAATTCCCGGTAGGCTTGCCAGTCGAGATTGAGGATCGCCTCGTTGTCGTAAATCCCGGCATTGAAGAGGCCGAAGGCTTTCGCTGTCAGCGGTTTTTCTTTTTCGGATTTCTCTTTGGGTTTAACGAAGGAGATGACATAGGTGATGCGATCCTTTTGGATGATCTTTCTACCTTCTTCGTCTTCATCGAAGGTCTGGATCCGGAACTTCTCTTCGGGGCAGATAAGAGAAAACTCGCCTTTCTTCTGGATCTCTGCCACCAGGGCATGAAGGGTTTCCAGGAAGGCTTCGTCAATCAAAAGTTCGCCTTTGTTTGCCTTTTCACTGACCAGGAAGAGCGCCTTGGATGTCTTCAGGTGATCGTCGAAATCTTCAACGCGCTCAGGCAGCGTTCGTTCATCCTTCTTGGCCGAGCCCACATGCGTGGTGAGATTGAGCAATCTTTTTTGGCTGGTGTAGATCGCCAGTTTTCCGCAATCCATACCGATCCAGCGGCGTGCCAGCTTTTCTGCTACGGCTAAAGTTGTGCCAGATCCTGCAAAGGCGTCGAGGACGATGTCGTCGGTGTTGGAACTGGAGTAGATTATCCTTTCAATTAATTTCTCCGGTTTTTGTGTGGGGTAATTTACTCTTTCAAGTGCTTGAGAATTTATTGGGGTAATATCATCCCAAACGGATCCGATGGTCGCCCCTTTGAGGTAGGACTTTTTTTGCGGCATTCCATCTACGCCGAGAACATAGAATTCCATGTTTGAATCAATATATTGTTGAGATGGCCAGTGCCTACCAGTTGGAGGGTTAATCATTCTGCCATGAAACATACGAGGAGGT
>CAZYTH010000043.1:0-2050 GCA_964649715.1 uncultured Candidatus Saccharibacteria bacterium | reverse complement strand
TAATTGTTTGCATGATTTTTTTAATCTCTGGAGTATTTGCATTATCATCAATTTCTAGTCCATCGGTTTGTTGTGAACAAACAAATGACGGTGGTGTTTGTATAAATTCCGTTAGTCAAGGCGATTGCAATTCTCAATTTCAAATGGTTCCAACTTCTTGCGAAACAACTTCTTTTTGTAAATTAGGAACATGTTACGAATCCAAAGAAGGAATGTGTATGGAGAATGTTCCTATGAAAGTTTGTCAAGAAAAAGGCGGAACGTGGAGTGAAAAAAAAGCTAGCGAGCTTGCAGTTTGTAGTCTTGGTTGTTGTATTCTTTCAGACCAAGCAGCGTTTGTAACAATGACTCGATGTAAAAGTCTTTCAACTTTTTACGGAATAGAAATAGATTTTAGTGCAAGTATAACTTCCGAAACTGCTTGTATAGAAAAAGCAAACGCACAAGATGAAGGTGCATGTGTTTATTATCAGGATACAGTTAGGACTTGTAAATTTACAACAAGAAAAGAATGTGGTGGTTCAACATCTACGGTTATGTTAAATGCGACAGTATTTGAAGACCAATCTGGAAAAAGATTTTACAAAGACGTTTTATGTTCTGCGGAAGAACTAGGAACAATTAACGCTAGGCAAGTTTCAACAGGTTGCTACGAAGGAAAAGTTTATTGGTTTGATTCAGAAGGACAAAGAGAAAACGTTTATTTTTCGGATTCTGAAAAATCTTGGAATAAGGGAAGAGTTGCAGACCCAGACGCTATTTGCCCAGAATCTAGTGATAGTAAAACTTGTGGAAATTGTGATTATCTTTTAGGTAGCAGATGTTCCCAGTGGGATTCTATATTAGGCATTGGTAAACCAAAAAACGTAGATCATTATTGTAAAACAACAAAATGTACAGATAGAGACGGAAACACGAGAATGAATGGCGAATCTTGGTGTGTTTATGACGGCGCAGTTGGAGACGGAACAGAAAAGGCGGGCTCTAGACATTATAGAGAAATTTGTGCAGACGGAGAAGTAGTTGTCGAAGCGTGTGAAGACTTTAGGAATCAAATTTGTATGCACTCGGGAATTGCTAGTTCTGGTGGAGAATATTCGGTTGCTGCTTGTAGAGTAAATAGATGGCAAGACTGTACTTCTCAAGCTAAAAAAGATGATTGCGAAAATACAGACATAAGAGATTGTCTTTGGGTTGAACCAGTTTATGGTATAAGTTTTGGAGTGAAGGAAAAATCTTCAACTAGTTCAGCATTTTCAAATCCTACCGCACCAACTAAGTCAACCAGCACAACATCGGATGCCGTAGGAGCAATTGGTACAACGGCTGGAGCAATTTCTGCTTTTAAAGGAAGTACTCCGGAAGAATCTTCTAGTGGTGTTTCAGCAGCTGCAATTTTCCCACTATGGTCAGCAACTGGAAATGCGATAAAACATATTGTTGGTTCGGGTGTCGGACAGTGGGAACAAAATTCTTTAAATAATAATTTAAGAGTTAACAGAACTTCTAAGGAAGAAGGGCTTTGTGTTCCAATGACTTCTCCTGGTTTAGAATATTGGACTGATGGCGACGCATCTTCTGTGTGTGCACAATCTAGTGGTGTTTGTAATATCGTTGTATCAATAAAAGAAAAATACGAAAGTGTTATTTTGGGAACATTTGGCGATAAAGATAAAGAGTATTCTATTTATTTACAATTAGAGAATGGAACATTAGTTTCAGTGGATGACGTTGATCCAGATGAATCGTGCATAAAAGTAACAGACAAATCCAAAGGAGAGTTTGAAGTTAATCCGGGTTGGGCAATGAGAGCAAACGCAATTTGTTCTGCAATGGGAGATTGTGGTGCAGACTTTAATTTTAATGGAGTCTTTAACGACGACGGATATGAATGGAAATATAAGAACGAATCTTATTATTTCACACAAGCAGACTTAGGATTAATATCATCTACAAAATTAGGAGTTGGAACTGGAGAGGTTATTGGAGTAGATTATATAATTAATGATAAATATAAATTGGAGCAAGACGATTACGTCTATGTAAAACA
>CAZYTH010000042.1:0-2063 GCA_964649715.1 uncultured Candidatus Saccharibacteria bacterium | reverse complement strand
GCCGGAGCGGAAAGCGGAGAATACGTACTACGCTTCAGCGCGTCTGGTCTGGATACGGTGAATTCCGAGGTTTTTAATGTCGATTGATCATATTGAACGCTCATGACATCGGCGGATGACTAAAGCGAGAAGGCAATCGAGGACAGAAATCTTTAGGCATATCGCAGATACTCTTATCTGAGCGTTTAACGAAAAGATCGGAAATCCGGTTCGGGTTTCCGATCTTTTTTTTATGCATGAATCTTATCACCCAAACCTCGATCCCGAAACTGCCTCAATGGGGGGGGCGATAGGTTTTCCAGTTTTGAACGAACCTATTAAGGTATCCCTCCCGCATTCCGATAAATAAGTACACCGAGAATCACGGGAGGTCAAGATGGCAAGTTATAGCATTTTTTCGATATTGAACACGGGGGTGTTGGGAACCTACACCTCTAAAATGGCGATGAGCGTCACCGGCCACAATGTTGCGAACGCAAACACGGATGGCTATTCCCGGCAAAGACCGGATATCGTCGCCACCCCGCCTTCGTCGACGGGCGCCTTCGGCGGATCGACCCTGAATATCGGGACCGGTTCGACCGTTTCGCGTGTGGAAAGGATCCGGGACGAGTTTTTAGACCGCCAGTTCCGCGAAATATCCAAAAACTACGCTTATTGGGATGAAAAGACCCAGAACCTTCACTATATGGAACAGATCCTGAGTGAACCCAGTGAAAACGGGATGCGAAGTTACTTCGACGGATTATGGAACTCTTTCCTCGAAGTGATGAACCAACCGACCAACTCTGCCGCGGTCAGCTCCGTAACGGCCTCAGCCAACAGTTTCATCACGACGGCGCAGGACCTGTACGCCCAATACGAGGACCTACGGGCGAACCTCAACCAGAATATCAAGGACTCGGCGGACAATATCAATCTCAAATTGCAGCAGATCGCCGATCTGAACGGTTCTATCCGGACCACCTATATCCTGAAAACCGAACCGAACGACCTCTTGGATAAACGAGACGTGATCCTCGACGAACTTAGCGCGTTGACCGGCATGACCTACAAAACCGGTCTGAATGGCCATCTGGAGGTCTTCATCGGTAACCAATCGGTTCTCTACGGTGACATCTGGACCCCGATCAAAGCGGTGATTCGTCCGGGTACCCAGAATATGTACGACTACTTCATCCGGTCTCAAAAGATCGATGTGCCCGGCGGAACGGTCGGCGCGATGTTCCAGATGCGGGACGTTTCGATCCCGAACTATCTGGATCAGATGGATGAGATGGCGTTGATGATGTCGGACAAGATGAATTTGGTTCATCGGACCGGTTATGACGGTCTTGGCACGGTTACAGGCATCGATTTTTTTAAGGAGTTGGAAGCCGTTCGCTCAGAATTACCGAACCTGTTTCGGACGATGGGGACCCACGCGATCCTCGACGGCCCAATTCATATGATCTCCGCGTCCGTCCAGACCGACCCGTCGATAACGAGCCTCGCCCTTAGCGGAAAGATTTCTCTGGTGGATCTGAACAACAAAAACCAGCTTTACGCGGAAGACAGCGAGATATTTTCCACGAACTCCAGCTTCCAAGACCTGATCGATTATTTAAATCAAACCAACCTCTACACGACCCGCGCTTACAATCTGCCCGCGGTTTACGATCTTGGAATGAAGCCGGAAGACTTCCCGACCTACACCGGGAAGGCGGAGGTCTTTTACAAGGCCGCAGAAACGGTTTTCACGGCCACAAGCGGGGTCCTTCATGTCGGAGAGGTCGAGGATATCGACCACAACGGCGCAATAAACGGCTCGGATATCGAGATCAAAGACGAAAATGGAAACCGGTTGACCAACTTCGCCTATGATTTCGTCGACAAAACGATCACAATCAACGAGCCGTTCGCCTATACCGGCACCGTTTCGATTCGGAAGTGGGAGTCCTACATCGGCCAGTATCGGGATGGCGAATTAGTCGTTCCGCCGAATGAGGTGTTGTATAAAACCCTCTCTGTTGACACGGCAACGCTTACATGGAACTTAAATTTCGATGATTTCGTCGATTATA
>CAZYTH010000041.1:0-2084 GCA_964649715.1 uncultured Candidatus Saccharibacteria bacterium | reverse complement strand
AGCTTGGAGTGCGCGATTGCAAGCTCAATCCATTTTTTCACCAGCTTCTTGAAGCTTATCTATGGGCGACCGGGCGGAATTTCGCCCCGATTGTCCTCGGATGTGAATCCGCGCGTAATTCTGGCGGGGACTATGCGACCTGCGATGAGGGCATGTACTCCGAAGGATGGAATTTGAGCCAAAATGCAGAAGGTCGGTGCTGAAAGAAGCGGTCAAAAAGCCTTTGGAACAGCCAGCCGCGAGAAGCGGGCAGAGGTCGGCACCGAAGGCTGAGACGGCCTATGAGGTGCGGAGGAAGTTACGCGACGAGCCGTAGTCCTTCCGTCCTTTCCAAATCGATCCGTTCTTGCAGGAAGTGTGTGAGGATTGTGTTGTGAGGGGAATCGGCGAGGAAGGCGGGGAGTGTGTTGGTCATGGCGATGGCGGCGACCTGCTCCGAGGGGCAAAGGCCCGGACGGATGGTGCGGATCCAGGAACCGAAGGAAGACCAGACCCGTTTTGAAAATGCCGATGAGAGGTACTGAAGCAATCCCTGGGCGATGATGCCGACTTGAATATGCCTGTGATAAGCGTTGATCTTACGGCGCACGGCATCCCGATAATCTTGAGATTTTCGGTGCAGGTGCTGATTGCCGTCCGATCTGCCGATGGGTGTCATGGCGGCCATCCAGAAATGATATCCATAGGCGGCGATGATGCGTAGGGCCTGTTTAAAGGACAATTCGATTTTAAACCGGAGGCTGTAGAGTCGAATGATTTCGATGGGGGCCAGTCCCAGATCGGAGCATATCAGCAGGATCATGCCGCGGGTGGGGTGCATGACGGCGACAAAACGGACCAGGATGCCCACTGGCCGCCAGAGCAGATCGACGCACAGGAATCGGATCGTGACGTTTTTCTCTCCATAAACGGGGCTGGGTGCTTCTTGCATCTTCTCCGGTTCGTTGAACAGGGAACGCAACTTGATTTTATTCCCGTATGTACGCGGACGTCCGCGGCGTTTGACGCCGGTCGGGATCTGAGGTTCTTCATAGGCTACCGCGTTGCGTTTGGCGCGCGAGACAAGATGGTGGCCTTTGTTAATGAGTCCCCGGATAATTTTTTGGGAAGCATAATAGGCGTCAGCGACGAAATAGCATGGTGCCGACAGGCCGAGCGAATTGATCAACAGAACCATTTTGTCCAACAGTGTTCGCTTATCGTTGTTGTTAAAGAAAACGCCTTCGTGGATTCGGGCAGCCAGCGGAATGGCAAAGACCGTTCCGCGCATGCCGGCCAGGATGGCGACCGCCTGACAGGAATGCCCCATGATGTAGTTGGGCTTGGTGTTCGAATCCGATTCCTGATGCAGGCGCTTGACGGCCGGCATCTTCTTGCCTGACTTCGGCACCTTCAGTCCGTCGCCGAGGAGCACGATTCTTCCGTTGACGCGCAGGATACCGGGATGGACTTTCTGAATCAGGGCGACCCAGGCGCGCGTGAGCTTGTCCAAGTCCAATGCCTTGGAATGAAAGAAATCCAACAGGCGGTCATAGCAGTCCGCTTTCAGTCCCAAGGCGCGCACCAGGCTGGTAACCCCCAGCCGATCACCTCTTACGGTCATGGCCGCCAGGCTGGCGGCCAGCCATAGAAACGTTCTGCGCCGAGAACAGGCCGGTCGAAGTTGCTGAACCACGTCCCACCAATGCGTCCATAGCTCCATATCGCCGCCTCCTTTTGTTGTGTTCTCCGCATTTTATTATTGTGCGGGTTCTCCATATAGCATATACATGCTATATCTAAACGCAAGGAGGATCAATGAGCAACGTAAAAGTCAGGCAAATCGAGAAGCAGATCGGGAAGGCCAAGCAGGAACTCAAGGAAATCGGCGCGATGCGACCGGGTTCACTGACGCAGCAGTATCGGGTTCCGAAGGAGAAGATCGGCCCTTACTACCAGCTCAGTTACATGCACAACATGCAAAGCCATACTGAATATGTGCGTCCCCAGTTCGTCGGCCAGATCAGGAAACAGGTCGCCGCCTACAAACGCTTCAAGAAGCTGGTGAAAAAATGGATTGAGCTTGCAATCGCGCACTCCAAGCT
>CAZYTH010000040.1:0-2103 GCA_964649715.1 uncultured Candidatus Saccharibacteria bacterium | reverse complement strand
TGGGCGTCCTTTTCCGTGGCAATGCCGAAGCCGACATCCGCAAAAAGATTATCCAGAAAGGTTACATCAAAGGCATTATCGGTTTGCCGCCCAACCTGTTTTACGGCACGGGCATTGCCGCCTGTCTGGTTGTGCTGGATAAGGAAGACGCCGACAAGCGCGACAGCATCTTCATGATTGATGCCAGCAAGGGATTCATCAAGGACGGCAATAAAAACCGCTTGCGTGAGCAGGACATTCATAAGATTGTGGATACTTTCAACAACCGCATCGAAACACCCAAGTATTCGCGCATCATTCCCGTTGCTGAAATCGCCGACCCGAAGAATGACTATAACCTGAACATTCCCCGATACATTGACAGCCAGGAGGAAGAAGACTTGCAGGACATTGAAGCCCATCTACTGGGTGACATTCCCAACCGCGATATTGATGATTTGGACAATTACTGGAAAGTTTATCCGACGCTCAGAATCGCATTATTCAAACCGGGCAAGCGAGCCAACTATTCCACCTTATGCGTTACCCATGATGAAATTAAAAACACAATCTTTAATCATCCGGAATTTACCGTATTCGGCAAACAGATGGATGGCGTTTTTAATAAATGGAGAGCAGAAACCGTCACCTACACCAGAGAACTGGACAAAGGCTTAAAGCCCAAAAAGGAAATACACATCATTTCCGAAAACCTACTGAAACATTATGACAACAAACAACTCACCGACCAATACGCCATGTATCAGCACCTGATGGACTACTGGGCCCAAACCATGCAGGACGATTTTTACGAACTGGCCGCTGATGGCTGGAAAGCTGGCAATGAAGTAAAGCGCATCCAGAAGAAAACAAAAAAAGGCGAGAAAGAAGTGGTCAAAGAGGTAGCCGGTATTGAAGGACTGGAAGGCACACTGATACCGCCTGCTTTAATCATCCAGAAATACTTTGCCAAGGAACGAAAAGCCCTTGACGACATGGAGGCGCAGGCGGAAACGCTCAATGCCACGATGGATGAACTGCGGGAAGAACATGGGGGGGAAGATGGATATTTTGGCGACCTGGAAAAAATAAACAGAGTTTCGGTAAATGGGAAGTTGAAAATTGTGAATGGTGAATTGAAAATGGCGAATGAAGAACATTCACAATTAAAATCCGAAGCTGACTTTTATAAAGAATATCTAAAAATGATGGATGACGAAGCCGAAATCCAGGGCAAAATTAAAACCGCCAAAGCCGAACTGGAAAAGAAAGTCATTGCCCAGTATCCGAAACTGACCATCAATGAAATAAAAGCCATCGTGGTGGAAACGAAATGGATGGCGGAAATGGAGCAGCGCATCCGGACTGAGATGGATAACATCAGCCACCGCCTCACCCAACGCATCAAAGAACTGGCCGAACGCTACGAGACACCGCTGCCAAACCTCGAAAATGAAGTCAGCCGGTTGGAGCGGAAAGTGAAAACACACTTGGCAACAATGGGATTTAAGGGATGACTTTGTCGCAAATATTTGCTATATTTGCGACAAAAGGCGGAACAAAATATGGATAGAAGCATTGAATTACAAGTACTTAGAAAAATAAGAAAAGCCAGGAGGGGCTCGCTGTTTTTTGTGGACAGCTTTGCCGGACTGGGCAACGCCAAATCTGTGGGAAAAGCATTGGAAAGGTTAGTGCACACGGGTGACCTGCACCGGGTGGCCACCGGTATATATGTTCATCCGGTTAAGGATCACATTCTGGGAATCGTGATGCCCGGCATCGAAGATATTGCCAAGGCCATTGCTAAACGGGATAAAGCCCGCATCCTGCCGACGGGAAGTTATGCTTTATACAAACTTGGCTTGAGTACGCAAGTGCCCTTAAATGTGGTGTATTACACCGACGCCTCGGCGCGGAAAATAAAAATGGGCAAACAGATGATCACGTTCAAAAAGACCAGTGCTAAAAATTTAGCTGCTATCGGTGCGATCAGTAAGCTGGCTGTTCAGGCATTGCGAGCCATTGGCAAAGACAAGGTCAGTGATCAGGAGCTGGAAAAAATTCGAGAATTGCTGAAAAAAGAGAAACCCTACCACTTGCAGTACGATATGAAGCTTGCGC
>CAZYTH010000039.1:0-2105 GCA_964649715.1 uncultured Candidatus Saccharibacteria bacterium | reverse complement strand
GGCTGCTTTTCAAGGTTGGCTTCTTTAAAGAGATTCGCCCCTTCTTGAAATAGTTGTCTTCCAAGATTATCCATATAATCAATTTTCTGATTACCAACTTCGATTCGATAGTCACTAGTGCGATAGATGTTAAGCATCTCTTGTCGAACCCTGTCATGAATCGACATACCGCTACCATTGAATTTTGGGGGTTTGCCACCTTTTGTGGAAGTTACGTAGATAACCTTTTTGTTATCATCAATATCCGTGACCTTCCATCTTCGACCACCAAATATAATGTGTTGGTCTTTTATAATAAGCGAATCAACCGGAAGCGTTCCAAGCGTTTTGCTTCCCGCTACAATGCGGAATTCTTCTGGTGTTTTAAAGACGGAATAGAAGGTATAAGAATTGGTAATCCGCTCGCCTTCAATTCCCAAAACCAACTCGCCGCTACTTAGTTGTTGTATTAGTTGGACTGTCCCCATATGGGACAATAGTTTCTTGAAGTGCTGAATAGTTATTTCTTTGAAAGAACCATGCTCACATAATAAAGAATACAATTGGTCTGCTCTGACGCTTCCCCATTGCGCAATTACAGCAAGAATCTGGTGCAAAAAAGTAGATAGGTGCATTTGCTCTGTATCTGCCGGTTCAAACCAATTCTTCACGATAAGCAACCGTACCATTGCTAATGACTGAACCAGTTCTAATCTAAGACCATCCACAATATTGGACTTATCGCTCAATTCATTTTCAGTTATGAGCATTCGTAAAATGGAAGGAGAGTTTCTTCTACCAGATCGACCTAACCGCTGACGTAAACTAGATACCGAATGTGGAGCAGTTACCTGAATTACAGAACTCACTTTCCCGATATCAATACCTAACTCTAACGTCATGGTACAGATGGCGGTTGTAGGCAGAGTTTCTTTCTGCAATCTGGCTTCTAAATCTTCTCGGAGTTCTTTAGCAAGAGATCCGTGATGAGGGAAAAATTCATTGGGTACAACTTCTTGTTCGCACAAGTCACTTAACTGTGCAGCAATGCTTTCCGTACGGCTTCGGCTATTTGCAAAAACCAGATGTGAATTGCCTCTGCAGAGCCTAAATATTTCCTGACAAATCTGCTGTTCGGCGGAGGTGCGTACTTCATTGGCCATGATGTCTACCGGCTCTACATACCCCTTAACTTGAACCTTAATAGTGCTTTGGTACTGACTGCTGGTTATGATTTCACAAGGCAGACTTTTATTTGGTCTGAGAGAAAGTGGCACTTTTTCAATTTCTCCGAGTGTGGCACTTAGCGCAACCCTTGGAATAGGATTTGAGATTCGACCAGCAATATGTTCTAGGCGAGTGAGCAGAGAAAGTAACTGTTGGCCTCGTTCTGTCCCGATAAACGCATGGAACTCATCAATAACGATATATTTGAGTGAGGTGAAGGATTGTTTGACCCATCCCGGCTCTCTGACTAAGAGTGACTCCAAGGACTCAGGGGTAATAAGAAGAATTCCTGAAGGGTTCTTTCTGGCTTTCTTCTTTTTAGATAGGAGGATATCGCCGTGCCAAGGCGTAACCTCCATATCTAACATTTCGCATAAAGATTCAAGCCTGCGGTACTGATCGTTAATCAGTGCTTTTAAAGGGCTGACATACAAAATTCCAAAACCGTTATCAACTTCGGCAATCGCACTACAGGCTGGCAGGAAAAATGCCTCTGTTTTCCCTGCCGCTGTTGGTGCACTAATCAGCACATCTTTGTCACCGGATAGAATCGGTGCAATTGCCCGTTTTTGTATCTCTCTTAAATCGGGCCAACCCTGATTATACAACCACTTTTGAACGCGCTTATCAAGGCGCTGATATTCTTCTATCATAACTTGAAATCAGCTAGTCCATCGGCATTCATAAATTCTCCAGTTTCTTCGTCCACAACAATTTCATCGGTATCACTTGGATGGTCTTCTTCAATCGCAATAGATCGAACTAAATCCTTCCATTGCATGGAAGGGTTTTGGTCTAGTACCGCGAGCATATCCAAAAACGCTTTAATAGTATTTCTTGGCGTCCGGAAATAGGCGTCCCCGATTGTCTGGCTACAATGATGTAGAAATGATTTCAGT
>CAZYTH010000038.1:0-2112 GCA_964649715.1 uncultured Candidatus Saccharibacteria bacterium | reverse complement strand
CTATACGTTTATCTGCTGCGTTTTGTAGAGATCGACGACGACGCCCAAGACCTGCTGCAGGATTCCTGCATTGCTTTCTATAAAAAACTGGATGAAATCAAACCGGAGACAGCAATAAACTACATGTATAAGATTGCTCACAATACTGCGTTGAACTGGACAAAACAGAGACGAAGATTCCTGCTGAAACCCAGCTCAGATTTTGAAAGAATCGCCGATAAACCTGCCCCGAAAGACAATTATGAGGCCGTTAACAAAGCGATAGCGATGCTGCCCTCAAAGCTCGCTCGAGTGGTGCACATGTACTATTATGATAAATTGAGCTACAAAGAGATCAGCAGTCAAACCGGCAAAAGCATAAAAGCCATAGATTCCATGCTGAACCGTGCCAGAACCAAGCTTAGGAAGAGGATCATTATGCATGAAGACGGCTCACCAATGCTAAAGTCCTGAACAAAATGGAAATGCCAGAGGTTAGAATGAAAAAAGGAACTCCGAACATAAACAAAGTCCTTCCGGCAGAAATCCTGGAAGGTATCCTCAATTCACTTCCACGCAAGGAATTACCTTCCTATGTGGAGGCACGTGTCCTCGCTGCGGTTCATCCTGTTCAATCCAAGACTATTATGGCAATATCCAGACCGAAGCAAGCATTTCAATGGGCTGCCCTCTCGATGGCAGCATGTGTGTTTGCCCTGCTTGGAGCTCTAATGGCCAGTTGGGTCAATCTTGCCGGCAATCCAGGAACACAAACCTCAGAGCATCATGTAGATATTTATGATCCAGGCTTGTTGGACTATTTTATTGAGTAAACGGGAGCTAAAAATGAAAAAGCATTTGGTTGCAATCGCCCTGGTTTTATCATTGGCAATGAACGCCGGCGTCCTAGGCATGCTGCTTGTTCAATGGTTGACCACAAAGAAACAAGCTGAACGGCATGAGAGGGGGCTTCCTGAAAGCAGAGAAAGCTTGGGAACCTCGAAAAGCCCGGAGCTTAGGCGGCAGTACCTGAAATTACGTCAAAAAAACCGGAAGGAAATTCAACGCTCTCAGGAAACAAGACTCTCATTCATAAATTCGTTGCAAGCACAGCATTTTGATGAGGCCGAATCACGTAGGTTATTAACAGAATATCTGAAAGCCAAAACAATAATGGAGCGAGCTCTGGGAGAGAGCATGATTTCAATAAAAAAGGGCATAAAAGACCCCCAGACGATGCAGGCCTTTAATGCAAGAATACGGCAAAAAAGCGTTCAGCTCGGAAAACTGGCCAATCAGGATAGTCTGCAGGCAGACAGCCTACACCAGTTCAGAAGACCTTTACGGGCAAAGATTTTACAAAGGATTCGCCACAGAAGGGGCAACTGGTAGAACTATGCCGCTGAGTTTTTTCCAATAGCTATCTCTAAAGACAAGGAGCTTTGTGGTTTGGGTTTTGGCTCTCACGCCAGACCTAGGTTGGATCTGTCCAGCTTTGGCTGATATGTATTACCTTTACCCACGTATTGAAAGAAAGCCAATTCCTTACTCATCCATATCTTACCCTAAGTTTATAGGATGGGATCACGGGGTGTGGAAAGGTGGAAGGGTGAAACAAGGGTGCGGTAAAGATAAACAGAACGGAGCCGCGGGAAGAAAGATGCACAGACAAGGCACCCATCTTTACCCGAGCTCCGCACTGTGGCTTATCTTTATTTATTAATATTTCTGGCAGGGGTATTCACAGCCCTGATCCGGAAGAACAAGCTCGGTTCTGAAGCCGGTGTCTGGAAGCTGTGAGTTTCGCTGAAACCAAGATAGTTCCAGGTATCTCCCTCAGGTTCCGCCGAACTGTAGATATTGAAGCCAGTAACGCTTTCACCGTAATTCCAGCTAAGGTTCAGCATGTTATCCACTGGATTATGCGTTATCTGCAGACCGCTTACCAAGGGCAGAGATGTCCATGTGAAGACACCAGGGATTTCCAGGTTATCGCCGTAATCCAGCTCGACCAGGCTATGGCTGCGATTCAGCATTACATAGGAAATCCAGTCGGAAACCTGATCCGAGCTTATCCCGCCAAAGGTATGGCTTGTGGTTGCTTCCGCTCCCAAACCGCCCAGTAGCGTATAG
>CAZYTH010000037.1:1459-2125 GCA_964649715.1 uncultured Candidatus Saccharibacteria bacterium | reverse complement strand
TCGGTACAACATGAGAAATCGGCATCGGTGGATTAGGCTGATTTGAGATCAAGACGGTGTGGTATGTCTCGATGCTCGTTACTCCTGCTTCAAGCTCCCTGATTGTAAGCTCCCATGTGACTTTGTCCGCATCCCAGTTGATGAAAGATCCTGGTCCAGGGTATGCGGCCATCTTCTCCCATCTTACAAGGGCGCCTCTGTCAGTTATCGTCGACAGGCTAGCTATCGTAAGCTCTGTCTCTGCGCTCAGCAGTTCATAAGCATAGGTAGCAACCTGCGGAAGTGGCAAGGTGTAGGATATGTCTGAACTCCAAGCTCCTACGTTTCCGTCCCTGTCGATTCCCCTGACCCTTGCATGCCACGCCTTGTATACGTTGCAGGAAGGAAATACAGTTGCCCAATCGAAGGACTGGCTAGTGCCAACCAAGCCGGGCCACGTGTGGGTTCCGTTCTCGCCCGAAACCTCAAGCTCATACAATGCGGCATCCACATCGGCATTCCACGTCACGGTCGCTGTCGTGGATGTGCTTGTGAAGGTGCTCATTGTCGGGTTGACAGTAGGCACAGTGAAGTCCAAGTACTTAGTAACAGCTTCCCCTGCATTGCCCAGATCGTCATAAGGTATGACACTGTAGCTGAACCTGCCGAAGATCTTATCGAAGTAGT
>CAZYTH010000037.1:0-1449 GCA_964649715.1 uncultured Candidatus Saccharibacteria bacterium | reverse complement strand
CAAGCCTTTCGATTACTAGGTCATACTCATATGCAGGATCGTCATCAGTCGCCTCAGGCGTCCAGCTGAAAGCCCAATCATATGCAGGACTTGTCGTTACAACGTCTGCCAGAGCGACCGGGCTGGGTCCCTTCAAGTCGATGATATAAGTGGACATCTCTTCCCAAGTCGCGAGCATAGGTATGCCATCATATAGTGGCTGCAGGTAGAAGTAATATGTCATTACATCCCCATCTACACCCACACTTACGTCTACTGATGAACCCTCATCATATGTATTCGAAACTAGTGCATAGGACCAAGGATCAACAGGCGATGCATTGTTCTCAGACGTAGCATCGAGCTGGAAGTCGAATACTACTTTGTCTTCATTGAAGTTTATGAACCCTATAGGTGCATCAGCCTGCAGAAGCCTCGGCCATGATGCAAGCAGATGCCTGTTATTCATTCTTGTGTTTTGCAGTGCATCAGCTAGGGTATCTACTTCGAGGACATCGAATGCAAATGAACTGAGTAACGGTAGAGGGAAAGCCCCTTCAATGCTATACTCGCTCCATTCGCTCTCTTTACCTTCGGCATTGATAGCTCTCACCCTGGCACGATAGCTTGAATAGACATTACCCGTCGGCCACCATGCGGCAGGGTCGAAGGCTAGGCTTGTTGCAGTACCTGGCACTGTCTCCTCATATAACAGCCCGTTTACGCCCGTTACCTCAACTACATAGTTGGCGATCATGGGAACAAGAGGATTCGCCGGGCTAATCGGAGTGGCCCACTGGAATCCCGTTATGATACCAAGTCCGTCTATCGCAACAGATGGTGCCCCTGGATAAAGCAGGTCGATATAGTATGGTTCTGATATCGAGCTGCTGGAATCCACGGAGTTGTAGGTTATCACGAATGCGTAATAGCCATTGCCTCTTTGGACTCCGGTCAGCACTGCATCAACATCTCCAGCCACTGTGGTCCAAGTGCCCCAAAGGCCAGAAGGTAAACTTGATTCATACAATCGAACCTCGTAGCTTGTGGCATCAGGCACTGTACCCCAGGTCAGCGTGTTCGTTCCTTTGTCGTAATTGGTAATTGTAGTTGTTCCTACTGCCAGCGCTCCCGTTGACAGAAGAAGAACAGCAATTGCCGACAGCAGAAGAACACCTAACAAGCTCTTCTTCAATGCAATCTCCCCTTCCTTAACTTTTAGATATCTATATTGGGTACTTTTCATAGGTTAATGTGTTTTCTCTTACACAGGTTATCTTTTTAATTATTCTCGCCTGCTCTACTTCTTCCTTCCTGAAAAGACCA
Organism: uncultured Candidatus Saccharibacteria bacterium; assembly: GCA_964649715.1. Lineage (GTDB taxonomy): Bacteria > Patescibacteriota > Minisyncoccia > Phycocordibacterales > UBA12445 > UBA12445. Next base: position 144 of record CAZYTH010000037.1, on the reverse strand, counting down.
CTATTTTGTCATTATTCACTTTGATGATAGAACCATCCTATGAATATGTTTTGACATCTACGGCTAACAATCGGGTAGGAGGCTGACTCTTAGTGAGTCGGCCGACCTCCCACAGAACCGTACGTATCGTTCGGTATACGGCTC
>CAZYTH010000036.1:1293-2127 GCA_964649715.1 uncultured Candidatus Saccharibacteria bacterium | reverse complement strand
GAATTAAACAAGATGAAAAGAACAAACAGGTTTTTCGCAATGTTGATTGCAGTATCAATGATAGCAGTATCTTCAATACCTGTTATCGCAGCTAATTACGAAGAGGGCGTTACCGATGATGTTAAGATATGTGCAGATTTAAACCTGCTTCTTGGGGAAGGTCCTGCAGGAGTTACATTCTTATACACTCAATCATCACCTACAAGACTTCAAGCATGCAGAATTTTTCTAAGATTTAAAGGATTGGAAAGTATTGCATTAAGAAGCAGAGTTACACCTAATTTTAGAGATTACAGACAGTCAAAAAGTCTTTCAGGCAAAAAAATCATGGCTTACTGCAAATCTCATCCCAGTTTAGGGTTTGGCGGATATTCCGACAATACTTTTAAACCAAATGCATTAATTACATCAAAACAGTTTTATAAAGTTATGTTGACGGCACTAGGTTATGTTCAGGGTGTAGATTATGAATATGCAGACTTATTCACATTTGCGGCAACAAAAGGACTTACACAATTAACCGATGATACTTTCTTTACTGTTGAAACAATGGCAACTGCAATAGTTGAAGCGTTGAAAGCTACGTTGGCTGACGGCTCAAAAACCCTTGCAAATGCAATGGCAGCAGACGGATTACTTGAATTATCGGTTGCTTTGACACATAATCTTGTGGTTTATGGTGCGGCAACACCTACAGTTACCGCAACTCCGACAGCTACACCGGTTGTATTGGAACCTTTGGATAGCACGGCAGTATATCTTTCAGCACCGGAAACTTCTATTTTGGCTAATATAGGTTGCACAATGACAAGTGGTCAAGTTACGGGATGGCCA
>CAZYTH010000036.1:0-1283 GCA_964649715.1 uncultured Candidatus Saccharibacteria bacterium | reverse complement strand
AAGAACAACCGGAATTCAGAGAATGGAATTCAATGTTACACCTTTGATTGACAATGTTGACGGTCAGATTGCTTTTGCAGATGGAAACAATGCAATTACAGGATTTGGCGATCTTGCTATAGGTTTCAGACTTAATGGAACGGGAACATTTGACGCAAGAAACGGCGGAGCATGGGCAGCTGTTAATTCAGTACCATATACCGCAAACACAAAATACAAAGTTGTTTTGGTCGCAAATATGGACACACAAGTATACAGTGCTTGGGTTACTCCTGAAGGTGGAACAGAACAAGTAATCGCAACCGATTATGCTTTCAGAACAACCGCTACAATCGATGATTTGGGCAGAGTATTGTTCATATCATTGGCTGGAAACGATCTTCAATTTGAAAATGTTGTAAGACGTTCGGTTTATACACCGGGAACAGTTTACAGTTCATTTGACGAAAACGGTGGATGGCAGGATAATGGATTATTCTTGGGATATGAAAATACAGGAATGGTTACTATCAACTATGATTGTACTCCTCAAATTCCTAACTGTGATGCATCGGTTGACTTTGCAGGTAGCGATGTTACGGTTCTTAATTGGAATGAACTTGCAATGCTTGTAAGATTCAGTGGAGAAGGAATTGTTGATGTAAGAAACGGTTTGCATGCGGATGCTAATTTTCATGCTGATGCAGTCTTTACTTATTCGGCACTTACAAAATATCATGTAAGAATTGTTGCTGATTTGTCGGAAAGATCATTGACAGAACCTTATACAGGTAAAACATACAGCGTTTGGGTTGCAGCTTACGAAGGAGATGTTCTCGGAGCTGAAGTTCAGATTGCTGCAGATTATGGATTCAGAATAACAGCTGTTGGTTATACAAATGACATAGGTCAAGTATTTACGCCTTCGGCATGGGAAAATGACAGAATGACAATGGAGAACCTTGTTGTTGAAAGTTCCGATCATCCCGCAACACCGACGGCTACGCCTACAGCAACAGAAACTCCAACAGCAACGCCTACACCTACAGCAACTGAAACTCCAACAGAAACGCCTACACCTACAGAGACACCAACGGATGTTCCTACAGAAACACCTACAGAAACTCCAACCGCAACACCAACGGAGACTCCTACAGAAACTCCTACACCTACAGAAACACCTACACCTACAGCAACACCAACACCGACAGAGACACCTACAGCAACGCCGACAGCGACACCAACTGCAACACCTACTGCAACAGCAGCACCAACACCTGCAGCAGGAGTTGCAAATGTAACGG
>CAZYTH010000035.1:0-2147 GCA_964649715.1 uncultured Candidatus Saccharibacteria bacterium | reverse complement strand
GAACATGAAATCGTTGGTGCGCCAAGGTTAATATTTCATCACCAATTTGGGAGGCATTGGCAGTCACTATGCCAAGATATTCAATCGTGCCCTGTTTGCCAAGTTCGGTTTCAGCAACTTCAAATACGCGCTCGATTGCTTTCCTGGAGGTGCGAACCTTGTCAAAGGGTTCAAGTACGCCATCTTTGATTTCGAGGATTGGCTTCATCTTTAGTGCCGTGCCTATCAGGCGTGCAGCTCCGCCAATGCGGCCACCTTTATGGAGATACTCGAGCGTGTCGACAATGAAAAGTGTGCGAACCCGCTGGCAAATGTCTTTAGCGAGGTTGGTGCATTCCAGGAGTGTGGCCCCGCGTTGGGCAGCTTGCGCAGTCAACAGCACACCCAGTGCAAGGGGCATGGAGCCTTGTTTGCTGTCGAGAACGGTGATGCGGTTTTTGGGAAAATCTTCAGCAGCCTGGATTGCGGATTGGTAGGTGCCCGAGAGTTTTTCGGAAATGACGATTGCGAGAACATCGTAGCCCTGGTCGATCAGAGGTTTGAACGTTTCGGCAAACATCCCGACGGATGGCTGCGAGGTCGTGGGCAAGGTGTCGGCTTTGACCAGCCGCTCGTAAAACTCAAAAGGTGTGATCTCGATGCCATCAAGATAGGATTGACCATCCCATATAAGATTTAGCGGCACGATGGTTAGATTGTGTTCGCGTGCAATAGAGTCAGGGATGGCGGTGGTGCTATCGGTAACGATTGCTACTTTATTCATGGTTATCCTTTTACGAAGTTTCTGAGAGTAAAAACACAAACCTGCGTGTTAAGTTTCGCACGCAAAATAATTAGATAAGTCCATTGAGGAATTTCCCAGCCAGGAGTCTGTTTTGAAAGCGACAGACTTTAAGGTATGATATGGACTTGAAATCACTTAAGTCATTGAGACAGGGATAAGCCATGTTTGAGAATTTGACTGACAAATTGACAGCTGTTTTCGACAGCCTTCGCCGACGCGGAAAGCTAAGCGAGGAGGATGTTGAAAAGGCGATGCGCGAAGTGCGGCTGGCACTGCTTGAGGCGGATGTTAATTACGCCGTGGTCAAGGCATTCACCAACCGGGTAAAGGAACGTTCTATCGGGGCGGAAGTCTCCAAAGCGCTCAACCCTGCCCAAATGGTGATCAAAATCGTCAACGAAGAGCTCATCAAGACCCTGGGGCAACCCGCGCCGCTGAATTTACGGGGTGAAAAGCCGCATGTGCTGATGTTGGTGGGTCTGCAGGGCTCTGGTAAGACGACTGCCGCAGCTAAACTGGCAAAACAACTCCGATCCAGAGGTGAGAGGGTTATGCTGGTGGCGGCTGATATTTACCGTCCGGCAGCCATCAAGCAATTACAGACTCTTGGTGAGAAGATCGAAGTACCAGTGCACAGCGTGGATGGGGCTAAGCCGGTGCAGATTGCAAAAAGCGCCTTCGAGATGGCAAGGAAGGGCGGCTATTCCGTCGTAATTCTGGATACCGCTGGGCGTTCGCAATTGGATGACGCGCTGATGAATGAGCTGAAAGCTCTGAACGATGCTGTGCCTGTGAAGGAAATCCTTCTGGTTGTCGACTCGATGATCGGGCAGGAAGCGCTGAACGTCGCGAAAGGTTTCGTTGGCGTGATCCCTGTGAGCGGTTTGATCTTCACCAAAATTGATGGCGACGCGCGTGGCGGCGCTGCAATCTCGATTCGTGAAGTAACTGGCATTCCGATCAAGTTCCTGGGCACCGGCGAGGGTTTGGACGCGCTGGAAGTGTTTGATCCCACACGGATATCCTCAAGGATCCTGGGGATGGGAGACATGCTCGGCCTCATTGAGAAGGCGGAAGCCGCTTACTCCGGTCAGGTGGACGTCAAAGAAGCCGAACGATTGCTGACCGGGCAATTCACGCTGCAAGACTTTGCCAACCAACTGCGACAAATCAAGAAGATGGGTCCAATCTCGCAGGTGTTGGGGATGCTGCCTGGGCAGTTTGGCACGGTGGCAAAGTCGGTGGACCCGCATGAGGCTGAAGACCAACTGAAGACAGTGGAGGCGATCATCAACTCAATGACGCCGAAAGAACGGCAGGATCCGCGCATTTTAAACGCGAGCCGGCGTCGTAGAATTGCGGC
>CAZYTH010000034.1:0-2198 GCA_964649715.1 uncultured Candidatus Saccharibacteria bacterium | reverse complement strand
AAAGTAGTAGAGCTTCTCAAAAAAGTTTTTCTCGAAAGTTATGGTTTCTTAGATGAAGGTGAAAAAGAACGAGTTCAGGCATATGTGGAAGCGGATGATCGTTTGGTTTCATTACTTTCTTTTGATATGAGTTGTGCTGATAGAGCTTGACATCATGAACCTTATGGTTTGAATACGAGATTGCACAGGAATAGCTTTTACAGTTTTGATTATGAATCGGCTGTATACGCAAACAAGCTATATGGTAGAGAAGCCGATTACTCGGCTTCTCTGTGCGACCGGTATGTCGTTAAACTAGAAGGTGAAAGTCCTTTATGGGCTCTAGCAAGGAGAACCATTAGAGAAGGCAAGGGTGTCTGTCGTGAGACAGAATCTGAAGAAAGCCTATAAACAAAATGCTGACCTGACGAACAGGAAGCGCATAGGAGGCAGGAGCTCTTGGATAAGGATGCGAAGGAATTCGAAGTCCAATACTTGCTTGGAAGAGTTACTGTATATGCGACAGGTTAGCAGGAAAGTGTAACGAATTACCCGGTGAGAGCTGTATTCCCGCCTAACTATTACCCGACAAAAGAGGGGAACGATAGCGCTAGCGGTGCTCCGGAGGAGCGACGTGAACGGTACAGCAGTCAGCAGACGACGTAGTAGATGTTACAAAGTAGCATCGAAGGTCCGAACGTGAGAACAAAGGAAAGAGCCAAACCTCTATGACAACAGAGAATCGCAGAAATGAGGAAACATCTGAAGCGAAAACAAAAGAATCAGGGGAGAGCTCTGTACCTCTTTTGAATAGCGCGATGGTTGGCAAGGCGGAGAGGGACAAATCAATCCTACCTAACAACCAACAAAGCTCCCATATAGCTACTATAGAGGGCGTTGTTGGATGGCGCAATATGGAGGAGGCCATTAGAGCGGTCAAACGCAATAAAGGATCTCCTGGCATAGACAATGTAACAACCAAAGAAATCGACTTGATCATGTTCCAGAAATGGCCAGAGATCAAGCGTGCAATTCTTGACGGGACATATGTCCCTAGTCCTGTACGGCGAGTGGAAATTCCCAAGCCAGACGGGAATGGGGTCCGACAATTGGGGATCCCAACAGTCATGGATCGGATTATCCAACAAGCAGTGTATCAAGAATTGCTACCCGTATTTAATCCTACATTCTCAGATCACAGTTATGGATTTCGACCCCATCGTAACGCTCAACAGGCAGTGCTGCAGGCCCAGAAATATATCCAGGAAGGATATGAATGGGTAGTGGACATTGATCTGGAAAAGTTTTTCGACAAAGTCAACCATGACATGCTGATGGCGAGAGTGGCAAGGCGCGTGAAGGACAAGAAGATTCTTCTCCTTATCAGGAGGTTTCTCCAAGCAGGAGTTATGGAGGATGGACTTGTAAAAGCAACGGAAGAAGGCACCCCCCAGGGAGGACCTCTCTCACCGTTACTATCCAACATTATGTTAGACGATTTTGACAAAGAGCTAGAGAAAAGAGGCTTACGGTTTGTCCGATATGCTGATGATAGCAATACCTATGTAAGGTCAGAAAAGGCTGGAATCAGAGTAATGGCGGCATCCGTAAGGTATCTCTCCAAGAAGCTGAAACTCAAGGTCAACGAACAGAAAAGCGCGGTAGATAATCCCTGGAACCGAAAGTTTCTGGGATTTACCTTTAGGAAAGGAACAAAACGGATCACGGTTCACGAAAGCAGAATCAAACGGCTGAAAGATAAAATAAGAGGTCTTACCAAGAAAATGAGAGGCAGTGAAGTAGCGAGAAGTATTCGCAAGTACATCATGCCGATCACGAGAGGATGGGCCAACTATTTTGGAATAGCTGAAGAAAAAGGCATATTCGAGAGCCTAGATGGGTGGATCAGACGAAAGATCAGGGGTGTTTTCTGGCGACAATGGAAAAAGCCTAAAACCCGCTGCAAACGTTTGATGGCGCTTGGACTCAAAAAGAGCACAGCGAAAGAAGCAGCATACAGTAGCAAGGGTCCATGGAGAATGGCCAGAACGTATGCCATGCACAAAGCTTTAGCAAATGGAGTCATTCAAGCGATGGGTTACATCTCTATGGCAAGTATAGCGCAGGCTTGGTCATAGTAATCACGAACCGCCGTATACGGTCCCGTACGTACGGTGGTGTGAGAGGACGGGAGCCTCAAGGGCTCCCTCCTACTCGAT
>CAZYTH010000033.1:314-2210 GCA_964649715.1 uncultured Candidatus Saccharibacteria bacterium | reverse complement strand
TGCGTGCGGCCGTCACCTGTTATGCCGCGGAGGGCAGGTATCCCGAAAGCCTGGCCTATCTTTGCGAGCCCTACGGCGTAATCATCGATGCGGCGCGCTTTGCCGTCCGCTACGATGTGTTTGCGTCCAATTTGATGCCCGACGTCAGCGTGACGCTGCTGGGAGGCAGGCAATGAGCGGCGCGCGCGTGCGTAACCGCAGCGTGGGCAACGTGCGCGGCGTGTTCCTGTTTGCGCTGCTGGCCGCGTTTGCGCTGCTATCGGTGATGACGGTCATCATGGGCGCGCAGGTATACGGTCGCATCAGCGACAGGGCGGCGGCCAACCACGGCACGCGCACGGCGCTGACGTATATCGCGGGCAAGGTGCGCTCCTTTGATCAATCGGACGCCGTGCGGGTGGAAACGCCGGAGAACCGCGACGTGCTGGTGCTCAGCGGCGTATACGGCGGCGACGTCTACCATACCTACATCTATTTGGAGGATGGCGCGATACGGGAGTATTTCGGCGCGGCGGAGCGGGCGTTTGACCCCGCCATGGGCGAGCGCATCGCCGATGCAGCATCGTTTGCGGCAGAGCTGACGGGCGGCACGCTGCGTGTGCGCATCGGCGCTGCCGACGGCAAAACGCACGAAACGCAGGTGTTTTTGCAGAGCGTATCGGAGGCGGCGGCATGAACAAGCGCGCAACGTTTAGCCCGATACTGATGGAACTGATCGTGGTGATCCTGTTTTTCGGGCTGACCATGAGCATCGTGCTGCGCCTTGCGGCCAGGGCGGACCGCATAAGCCGCGAAAGCAGCGGCGCAGCGGGAGCGCTGCTGGCTGCGGAAACGGCCATGGAAGCGCTCAAGGCCGATCCGAAAGGCGACGGCGCGTTCGATGCGCATAACCGACGCACGGAAACCCGAACGGATGACGGCATCATACTCAGATGCACCGTGACGGAAAGCGAGCGGGAGACGGGCGCGCTGTACACACTAACCGTCACCGCAACGGCCGCGGGCGCGGCGCCGATCACGCTGGAAAGCGCGCGGTATCTGGCCGCATCGGAGGTGACGGAATGAGAAAGCTGCCGAGCCGCACGGGCGTGGGCGCTTCCAGCATCCTGCTCATCCTCGTTGCGGTGTCCATGAAGCTGTTTTCGGTGCTGTCGCTGGTGACGGCGCGCAACGACAAGGTGTTGACCGATAGGGCCGTTGCGGCGACAAGCGCCTACTATCGTGCCGACAGCGAGGCGCAGCGGGCGCTGGCCGATATCGACGCGTACCTTGCCACGGGCGATGAGGCAAAGCTCAACGGGCGTACGCTTACGCAACGGGACGACGGCGCGCTGGCGTTTACGGTGGCGACCGACGACGGGCACGCGCTGGAGGTGACGCGTCAGGTGGCGAATCAACGCGCCACGGTGACGGGCTACCGCTATGTGTACACGGGCGCATGGACGGCGGATGCAACACAGCAGGTTTGGGGGAGCGACTGACATGGCGGATATCAAGGAAATTTTGCAACTGGCCATGGAGCGCAAGGGCTCCGATGTCTTCATCATCTCCTGTACGCACGTTTCCATCAAGATTGCGGGCGAGGTGGTGCCTTTGATGGAGGAACGGCTCATGCCCGCCGATACGCTGCTATTGTTAAAGCAGGTGTATGAGCTGGACGGACGCAACACGCAGCGGCTGCTCTCGCACGGCGACGATGACTTCAGCTTTTCCGTGCACGGCGTGGGGCGCTTCCGCTGCAACGCGTATCGGCAGAGGAATTCCATGGCCATGGTGCTGCGCATCGTATCGTTTACGCTGCCCGATCCCGTGAAATTTCGCATTCCCGAGCAGGTGCCCAGCCTTGCCTCGGTGCGCCACGGCCTCATTTTGGTGACGGGGCCTCCCGGCCGCGGC
>CAZYTH010000033.1:0-304 GCA_964649715.1 uncultured Candidatus Saccharibacteria bacterium | reverse complement strand
ATCACCATAGAGGACCAGATCGAGTTCATTCATCCGCACAAAAACAGCGTGGTCAGCCAGCGCGAGATTGAGCACGATACCGATAACTACAAGTCCGCATTGCGCGCGGCGCTCAGGCAGGTGCCCGATGTGATACTGGTGGGCGAAATGCGGGACTTTGAAACCATACAAACTGCCGTAACGGCAGCCGAAACGGGGCAGCTGGTGCTGTCCACGCTGCACACCGATGGCGCGGCCAAGACGATCGATCGTATCATCGATTTGTTCCCCGCCAACCAGCAGCAGCAAATACGCGTACAGCTTT
>CAZYTH010000032.1:0-2211 GCA_964649715.1 uncultured Candidatus Saccharibacteria bacterium | reverse complement strand
AACCTTATAGATTTTTTACTTAATTGACTCAATCCTTACTTTCATAAAAGGCTGTCTGTGTCCCTTTTTATTTCTATATCTAACTTTGGCTTTATATTTGGCTGTTATAACTTTTTTGCTCCTGCCAACTTCTGTAACAACACCAGACACAGAAGTTCCTTCTACAAAAGGAGTGCCCATTTTTGTGTCCTCGTTTTCATCAACAAGAAGAACCTCATCAAAATTAACCTTACTTCCTTCAGTGATTTCTCCCTCAGAAGGAATAAGCTTTTCTATCTTTATAGAATCGCCTTGTTTAACGATATATTGTTTACCCCCTGTTTGTATTACTGCAAATTTCATCCTGTTTAAATTAATCTAATATATTGAGAATAATACTACATAAAACAACACAAAAAATCAACCCCATGGTTTATCATTCCCACGAAGGCAGGAATCCAGAGAAAAATAAAAGTTACTCACAACTTCCCGTGTATATCAAATAAAACAAACCTATTCCAAAACCTCCACCCCCGAAATGGTGTTAATTTCACCTACCCCAGCCGATTCACCGCTAATTCTAAAAACATCTTTGTCTAACTTCTTGAACTCCTTAGAAGCAATGTTGTAGTGGTTTACTGTAGTCTGAAGAGTATTGCCGAGCTTCTGCATATATTGATCATAATTAAGCAAGTGTTTACCGAGCTCCTCAACCCTCTTTTTTATCTCTTTGGCGGATTCCTCTATTTGAAGACCGCGAAGCCCCTGAAGAACTGTTTGAAGATATGCCATAAATGACGTTGGAGAAACTATGATGACCTTCTTCTGGTGAAATGCATACTCAATAAGATCGCGGGTAGAAGCCTTCACCGCTCCCACCTGATTTATAAGAAGATCATAATATATCGCTTCCGAGGGTATAAACATAAAAGCAAAATCCATTGTCCCCTCTTCTGGCCTTATATATTTTGAGGTTTCGTCTATTCTGTTCTTTAAATCTTGTCTGAATAATTTTTCTAATCTTTCTTTTTCAATAGGATTTCTTTCTTCGATTATTTTATTGTAATTCTCAAGTGAGAATTTTGAATCAATAGGCAGTATCTTTTCCTTTCCGAGATACATAACAGCATCGACAATCTCTCCATTTGAAAATGAATACTGCATCTTAAACCCCCCAGGTGGTAAAACGTTCTTCAAAACGCTCTCCAGATAATATTCACCCAAAACTCCTCTTTGTTTTGGGTTTTTTAGAACATCCTGTAAATTTTGAAGCTGTTCGGCAAAATTGATAACCTGCTTATTTGTCTCGTCTAGACGGACAAGTGATTCTGTAATCTCCTTAATCTGGCCAAATTGACTTCGCATGGTATCGCTAATATTCTTTTGTGAATCTTCCAACCTTCTGTCTAGCCTTCTTGCAAGTTCGGTTATCTCGTTTTGGATAAGCGCTAAATTACTTTCATTTTTCTCCCCAAAACCAGTGCTTTTTGAAAAGTAATAAAAAACAATTATCCCGAATAAAACGCCTAGTAAAACTCCAAAAAGAATGTATATTGTCATGACTCAATTCTAACATATTTTAGGCAAACAAAAACCGCTTTTTAAGGCGGTTTAGAGGCCAAGACCCTTTATCTTGTAGTGATAATATATTTGCCATATTGCCTTTTGTTTCTGCTCCCAGCTAGTTGCAATTCTATAATTTTTTACAGCTCGGGAAAAAGATACATTATCTACTCTTGGGATATTGCCATCAACGCAAGAAATAGTTTTTGAAATTTCCGATTCCGATATTCCACATTCTTTTGATATCTTTCCTACGATAAAATTAAAGAAAATTCCCAAAATAACCTCCTGTGCCGTTGCTCCAAGAAACAACAAAATCTATTATTTAAGATATCAAATACAGGATACTTGGCAAATATTCCGCAAAAACAAATCTAGACTTAATCATAAAAATAGTTTATATTAATCTTTAGTTTTTAGTCTTTGATTTCCAGAAATAACACCAACAACCACAAGCTAATTACTAATGTAAGAAGGAAATCAGAGTTTGAATTTATTTGATTTTTAATTCGTAATTTGTAATTGTTAATTGATAATTGTTTTACGGCCCTATCGTCTAACGGTTAGGACAGCGCCTTCTCAAGGCGTAAATCAGAGTTCGATTCTCTGTAGGGTCATAAAATACCAAAACAAGAGCGCAAGCTCTTTTTTTGTTGTATTTTTAGACAC
>CAZYTH010000031.1:0-2253 GCA_964649715.1 uncultured Candidatus Saccharibacteria bacterium | reverse complement strand
GCAGGTTCAGATTCACAATCGGAATCGGACCGATCATATCCCCCGCATCCAGTTCAATCCCGCTCGTGGTGTCGGTCGTTCCGTCCACCACCGTCACGCCAGACCCGCCCAGATACACGTTCCCGGCGTTGTCTGCCAGCGCCTTGAACCACACCATCCGGCATGGTATGTTCGGCAGTTGAAGCGCCGTCGCACTGCCTTGCAGCTCGCCGCACACCATTGCGTCATAGGGTTCTATCTCACTCGGATTCGCCATTGTCCATCTCCTTGTCTTGTACCTCCGCCGGATGTTCGTCCGGCAGGCTCTCTGCCTCTTCCAGCGCTTCCGGTTCACGGTGTTCGCGCTTAGTTTTCTTCCACGGCATCTCCGGCCACCCTCCAAAATGGTATCTGTGCCCTTGATCCGCTGCGTTAGGTGTTCTCATTCTCGTCACCGTCAATTCTCGCGGGTTCTGCTGCTGGATCTCCCGCGCCAGCGATTCGTCTTTCACGATCATGCGCCCCTGTTTATCCGGCGCAAGCGCCCCCTTCGACGTCATCACCGGGTCTTTCTCGTTGCCCGGAAACGCCTTTTGCACGACGAACTTATGATCGACGTGCCGCTCCTTGTCAGGATTGAAGTCAGGCATCGCGCTCCTTTCTAGCCACTGCCACCAGCGGCGTCTGCCGTGTATCCTTATCCATCTTCTGCGTCAGCGTGTAATCGTACAATTCCACGCTCGGGAAGAACTTGCCCAGCGCATCGACCAGCTGCCCCGCCGTCCATTCCCGCTCGTGCAAATCATTCTTACGCAGATCTGCGTTCGCATTTCTAGCGGAGATAATCAGTCGTCCACCCGGCTTCAATACCTCAGCCACGTTCAGCAGTGCAATCGTCCACTCAGACACGTGCTCCAATACCTCGATCATCAGCGCCGTGTCATAACCGCTGCCGATGTAGCTCACCCCGCGGCTGATGTCGCCCCACTGCCAATTGACCCCCGGCAGACAGTCGATTGCAAACCGCACCGCGTCGGCGTCCAGTTCCACCCCGGTCACATGCGCCCCGGCTTTATTCGCCACATATAGCGAACCGAACCCGGTCCCAAATCCGATATCCAAAATCTTTTCCCCCGGCACAACCTGGTCGGCGATGCTCTTGTAGATATCGTATTGGGGAGAGATAAAATATTTCAATCTGCGGTAAAGCACTTCGCTCATCGGTTCAGCTCGCTTTCTATCAGATCCAGGATGATCTTCGCCGCTTTCGTGCGGCTGTCATAAGTCTCGCCGGCGATATGCGATGTCACGATCGCCCCCAATTTTTGTAGCCGCTTCGGGTTCTGGGTGCCGGTCGTCTCACCCACCAGCACGTCCACCGCCACGCGCAAGTCCGGGCGCTTCTTCATCACCTCGACCAGCCCATCTTCGTCGATGACCTCACCCCGCGCCGTGTTCACCAACGCTGCCCCGTGTCTCATGCTTGCGATAAGTTCAGGTGTCACCATGCCGCGGGTCTCATCGTTCAGCGTGCAGCTAATGATCACCGCATCGCAGTTCTTGAAGATCGCATCCAGCCCCGTGCCAAATATGTTCGGGTCATTCGTCCAGGTCGTGGCACCGAACGCCCGGCACCAGCGGTCAATCCGCTTCCCGATCCGTCCATAGCCTATGATCCCAACCAACCGCCCTTGCAGTTCCCTGGCCGGTGGCCTTCTCAGTGCGTCCAACAGCAGCTTGAACGTAAACTCGGCGCTTGCGCTGATACTCTCCAGCCGTGCCCGGTCGTCCAACAAACTCACCACTCTGACGCCCCGCTTCTTACAGGCTTCCAGATCAATATGATTCGTGCCCGTGGAAGGCGTCGCCAATATTTTCAGCGTCGGAAAGAGCAGGAGGGCGTTGTCGTCAAATACGGATGCCGCCTTCGGGTCCAACACAATCACGTCCGGCTGCCCTGGTGTGGTCATGTCAAACTTTGCCGCATAATCCACCATCACGGCTGGGTCAAAGTCAAGCGGTGCTTGAAATAACAGCTTATACCCCGGCATCTAACAGCCTCCGCATCCCGGTGCCGATCCGCACCATCTCGCTGAATTCGCCCGGCGTCGCACTGAACGGCGTGTCACGGGTTACAAGATCCGACTTATCCAGGCAGACGTGCTTCTCGATATACGTCGCACCTCTCGCCACCGCTAGCAGGCAGGCCTCGATCCCGTGCGTGTGGTCGGAATAACCCTTATAACTCCCACCTCCAAAACTAGGCAGCTTCAA
>CAZYTH010000030.1:0-2266 GCA_964649715.1 uncultured Candidatus Saccharibacteria bacterium | reverse complement strand
ATTTTGGAAAATGTCCCGCCAATTACCGGCATAATCCAGGCGTTGCGAGCCATCCTTATTTTTCAGGTTGATGGAAAACACATTCCACGGACGGCTGGGGTCACCATGACGGCGACTAAAGGTAAGGGGTAAATAGGTGTTCAGCAGACGGCGTAGATTGGGATCTTCCAGTTTGGCAGCGTGAGATCGCATCTCTGAAAAACTGATTTTTTCCGGGTGTGCCGCAAAAAATCCAGCCTGAGCAATTGGAAGATCACGTTGGTGGGTGGAGAGATAATCAAGCAGGTCGGATTTTTCGATCCAGTAGTTCTGCGCGAAAATGCCGCCGCGCATGACGTTAAAGAGCACATTCGCGAAGTGGTGGGAGATGGCATGGATATTCTCTGAGACCTGTAAGCCATCAGCATTGGTTACATACTTCTGTAAGCTTAATGTACTCAGCTCAATGTCCTGCTCAAGGGCTTGCCGTTTCGCATCCAGGGGCGATTTCAGGAAGTCCCGCAGCCTGGCCAGAGTGGCGTGATCCTGGTCCACATCCGCAACCAGATACCAACTTGCTTCCTGTTCCGCTTCCAAATGCAGGTTAGCGTGAATAAAGTACGCACCGCGTTCACCCCGAATTTCCGTCTCAGTTTCAAGGCCTCCCCCAAAACGGAAGACGGTGAGCTGTTTGGAAGAAAGCAAGACATGTTTAGGTTCCAGCCCTACCTCAAAAACCACATTTGCTGCCAACGATTCACTCGGTTCAGCCAAGTCAGTTAATCGCGAGTTGAGCGCATACAAGCCCAGCTTGGTCTCCTCATCCAGCTCGCTGCGTTTGTAGGCATCCAAAAGACAGCTGAATGTATTTTGGGTTTGTGAGCTGATGTTCGCAGGAAGAATGTTTTGAAAACCATCCAGCAATTCCACTTCACACGGGGTATCTGTTTGATTGATATTGCTTAGCCAAACTGTCTTGATAAAACCAAATTGGTCACCTGTACGCCAGCTATATCGAAACACCAGCTCAAGAGACTGATTGATTTCTTCAAAGATCAACGTGGTTCCAGGGATATTCTTATACAGATTGCGTTCAACCTGATATTGTCCATCCTGCCGAATCGAAAATGGTTCCCAAAGGTGAGTTTGGTCACCACGTGTGACGCGGAGGATCGTTTTCACGCCCGTGTTTTCGGAATTTTCGGTCAGTTTATCTTCGGTGTAGTAAGGAAATAACGCGTGTTCCGCATTCACCCGACCTGCACTAAGCCCGCCAGATGAGGAAATGAACAACCAGTGATCAGCCCCACTGACGATGCTCATGAAAAACGGCGGCATGGCATCATAGTTTTGGATTCTATAATAGGTTTCGCCAAGCATGTTAACAAAACCCCCGGTGGCTTCCGCCGGCAGGGGTGTGAGCAGAGTATTTCCGATATGAGTTGGTACGGTTTTAGAATGCATCCTGCTTAGTCTCCGTCTCCAATAAGCTGAGTTCTTTACCCCATGCTATTCCATTGTTCCACTTTATCAAAGTATTGTTTGATGTAATCGCTGAACCAGTAAGCGCTGTCTTTAATCGTTCTTTTTTGGGTTTCGTAGTCAACATGGACAATGCCAAAACGCTGCGAATACCCCCTGGCCCACTCAAAGTTGTCCAGCAAGGACCACACTAAATAACCACTGACAGGAATGCCCGAGAAAACTGCCTGCCAAATTTGGCCTATGTGAGATTCAAGGTAATCGATGCGCCGCTGGTCGTGGACTCGACCAGTCTCATCGGGACCATCCGCATAGCTGGCGCCATTTTCTGTGATCATCAGCTGTTTGGGATGGTATTCCCGGTTTACATGCTCAAGGATTTCATACAGTCCCTTTGGATAGAGCTCCCAGCCCATGTCAGTCTTGGGCACATCCCGGTTCTCGCTATGAACCCCCTCACTTTTTGATGAAACAAACATCCGGGTGTAGTAATTGATCCCTAAAAGGTCAGTTTCCTGCGCGATCAGATTCATGTCACCGGGCTTGATGAAATCAGGCTCGGTTGACTTGAGCATTCCCATGCGAACATAATCCTCGAGCATATCCTTGGGATACCCTCGCCCATAGATAGGATCAGCGAACCAGCGAATGAGTTCCCCATCCATAAAACGGACCCTGTCCTCACTGATTGGAGCATCCGGATCGTTGTGGATCGGGCTCATGTTCAGCACGATCCCAATCTGCGCGTTGTGGACGGCTTTGCGTAGTTCCTTGACTGCCACGCCATGCGCTAGCAGAACATGGT
>CAZYTH010000029.1:0-2293 GCA_964649715.1 uncultured Candidatus Saccharibacteria bacterium | reverse complement strand
TTCATGTATCGGTGATATAGCCTTCTTATCGTCAAGTATTTTCTCAAAGCCTTCGTATGGTTTCTTAGGATTCAGTTTCTTCTTCATTTTCCACCGCAATAATTTCGTCAGATAGAGATTGTATTCTATTTTCGCACATATCAATTACTTGGATATAAAACTTAATTAATAATTTTATATCTTTGATTCTATCCTGCTTCGTCTTCATGAAACTCAACCTCCACTCTTATTTCGTAATTGTCTTTTGTCCCATCAAAAAAGTTCATCACTGTTCTTGCTGGTAAATTGTGTTTGTCTGCTAACCGGTGGCAGAAACTTACCCACGCCTGACGCTCTGAATACGCATGGCCGTACAGGACGTATAACTCCCTATGATAATTAAACATGCCTTTGTACAAATTCTTAGTTTTCATTTGTATGCTCCCAATTAGATGTTTCCTTGAAAATCATACCCTTAGCTAACTTATATTGCTTCTGCATCCCGTTTGGGTTTATCATTCCACTAACCCAATTTTTAGCTTTAACGATTTTAATTAATCCCGGCTGCATTGAAAGGTACAAACGAGCTTTCTCAATAGACCTAGCGCCACCTAATCCGTCATCCCTGCCCTTGTTTTTCTGAATTGCGATTATCGCCACTCCCTTGTCCAGTTTATCAAAAATCTGCTTAATGTACCCACCAATTTTATAAAACTCATCATGTATTTCTAAAAAATCAATTATATTAATAGCATCAGGTCTGATTACTGTATGAAAATCACTAGCTCTCTCAATAAACGTGCATTCTTTCCAAAGGTGCATTGGGACTTGGTCTTTGTAATTCAAGAGGCGTTCTTTCAACTCAGCGCCTCCCATTTCAGAGCTAAAATAAAATACTTTATGGTCGAGCATATTTCTTGCTGCTGTGTTTAAAAGAAAGGCTGACTTTCCGGCGTTTGATTCACCGGCAATGATAATTATGTTTTTTGGCATTATCTTGACAAGATCACTAATCCCAAGTGGGAAGTTTATTGGGACACTCGCATTATTCGCGGCCTCAATGTCGATAATATTCTCTTCTATCTCCCGAATCGGTATATAACACCCTCTTTTGTTTCCATATTTTTCTAAAACCCCTTCCTTGCAAAGGCGGTTCAAAATAACCATTGCATTGTTCTTTTCTTCCTTTGTAAGGATTTGTAAGGTTGTGTAAAGAAATGTAAGGTCTATGTAACCTTCTTGTAAGGTCACGAACTCCCGAATTTCAGCCGTTAGGTTTCTTTCTCTCCTGTGACACCTGTCGATTGCTGACTTAATTTTTACTTCAACTTCATCTTTAGGGAAAGGTGGATTGCAATTTTTAGCAAGGATTTCAAGAACTTCTCTTGTCACGTGAATATCGACTTTGTTTTTTATAAGAGCATTGGCAACCGTAAATAAGTCTTGGTCTCTGCGTCCCTCTTGTAAGATATTGTAAGTAATGTAAGGATTTGTAAGGTTGTGTTTTTCAACTTCATAATTTCCTCTATATAATGTACTTTCTTTATTAATATATTGCATGCTCGCTTGAAGGCTCGCTGGTATCGCGGGAAACGAATTTTTAGTAGTTGGTTCGACAATCCACTTATAGGATTTTCTATTCTCGCCGATAGATGGCGGCATAATGATATAAGATAACTCAGCCTGCAAATCTACTTTTTCTTTCCAACCAACTTGTTTTTTGATTTTATCAGAACACGATAAATAATAATGCCTACCCCCCCTCGGTGATTCAACACATGGGATGGTTAAGTTATCGGGGAATAAAGACTCCATTAAGTCTACAGCTTCCTGTGAATCACAATCTATTACAATTACACCAGAAACAGACCCAGTAACGGCAGCAATACCGGCATCTGGTTTTTCTCCCCACCATTTCTTAATTTCTTCATCTGAAGGTTGCCTATTTTGGTATTCCGCCCAAGGTATTAACGCTTTTTTGAATTTCTGTGGAATAACAGATAAACCGAGATCATGCTTATAGTGCAGGGCAGTATCAATGATGTTCATTTATATCCTCACCACGCAAAAAACCCAAGTGGGGTCGAACATACTTCTTGGGGAAGTATCCCAAATGGGCTTAGTGCATGGTTTTTAGTTTTATTGGATTTTTCAAACATCGGGTTCGACTCCGTATCCATTATTATATACAATTCTTGTGCCATAATAAACTCAATAAAATCAATACTACATTTTTAATACTGTGTCTTTTTAACCACAGTTTTGTGAAAATAAAACACAATGTGTGGTAAAATTGACACACTATTTAAACAAC
>CAZYTH010000028.1:402-2337 GCA_964649715.1 uncultured Candidatus Saccharibacteria bacterium | reverse complement strand
TTTTGCTGACTTAGGCCATAACATTGTCTTTTGCGATATCGATGAGAAGAAACTCGATCACCTCTCCAGTGGGAAGTCTCCGATCTATGAGCGCTCTTTAGATGATCTGATCCAGAGGAACCGGGAGCGCCTCGCTGCGACCTCAGATCTTGCAGCTGCCGTGCGAGATACGGATATCACGTTCATCTGTGTTGGCACCCCGTCCGGAGACGACGGATCGATCGACCTCACATATGTCCTATCTGCAGGTGCCACGATTGGAAAGACGCTACAAGAGACCCCGGACTTTCACCCAGTCATCGTCAAGAGCACCGTCTTTCCAGGAAGCACTGAAGGGCCGGTCCGGACTGTTCTCGAAGAAGCATCGGGCAAGCAGGCGTTTGTGGATTTCGGCCTCGGCTCAAATCCGGAGTTTCTCAGGGAGGGAAACGCCATCCAGGACTTCCGTGAATCCGACCGCATCGTCCTCGGTGCAGGAGATGAGAGGACAATGCAAGTCCTCAGGGACATCTACGCATCTTTCACCTGCCCTAAGATCGAGACATCAATCCGGACGGCGGAGATGATCAAGTACGCGAGCAATGCCTTCCTTGCGACAAAGATCAGCTTCGCAAACGAGATCGGCAATCTGACAAAGAGACTTGGGATCGATTCGCAGGAGGTCTTTGCCGGGGTTGGGCTCGACAGCCGGATTGGCCCTGCCTTCTTCCGGACCGGGATCGGATTTGGCGGCTCGTGTTTCCCCAAGGATGTCCGGGCCCTGATTGCTGGTGCAGGTGACTATGGCGAGCATCTGCAGATCATCCCGGCGGCATTGCGAGTCAACGAAAGCCAGCCACTAAAGCTGGTCAGGCTGCTCCAGACTCACATCCCAGACCTCAAGGGCCGGCGAATTGGCGTTTTGGGCCTGGCGTTCAAGCCCAACACCGATGATGTCAGGGAGAGCCGGGCCATCCCGATCATCAGGGCGCTGCTCGATGCCGGAGCCGAAGTCGTAGCCTACGACCCTCTTGCTATGGAGAACTTTGCCGCTCTCTTCCCGGAGATTGAGTACTCACCCTCGGCACAGGCCGTACTTGCGTCCGATGCAGTCCTGATCACGACTGAATGGGAGGAGTTCGAGCATCTCGATTACAGCGGAAAGACGGTCATCGATGGTCGGACGATTGCTGTAGCCTCCCGGACTGCAGGGGTCTATGAGGGGGTCGGCTGGTGAAAGAGGTCAGGAAGGCCGTCATTCCGGCGGCAGGCCTCGGGACCCGGTTCCTCCCGGCAACCAAGTCGATGCCCAAGGAGATGCTCCCGCTGATCGATCGCCCGGTGATCCAGTATGTGGTGGAGGAGGCGATCGACTCGGGAATAGATGACCTGATCATCATTACCGGCCGGGGGAAACGGGCGATCGAGGACTACTTTGACGACTCTCCAGAACTGGAGATGCACCTGCGAGACCACGGAAAGTTCGAGGCACTCAGGACAGTTCAGGAGATCTCCTCCCTGGTCGATATTCACTACATCAGACAGAAGGAGCCTAGAGGACTTGGGGATGCGATCCTGCGAGCCGAGAAGCATATCGGCAATGAGCCCTTCGCAGTGCTTCTCGGAGATGATATCATCAGGAATAGCGTTCCCTGCACAAAGCAGCTCATCGACCTATATCGGGAGAAAGAGCGTTCCATCATTGCGGTCGAGGCAGTCCCTCCGGAAAAGATCAGGAGTTATGGGATCATCCAGGGGACTCGGGTAAGCTCATCGCTCTACAGGATCGATGATATCGTCGAGAAGCCATGTGTCGAAGAGGCCCCCTCGAACATCGGGGCGATTGGACGTTATGTCTTCACCCCAGAGATCATCGAGTGCCTAAAGCATACGAACCCGGGTTTAGCCGGCGAGATCCAGCTCACCGACGGGATACGAATTCTTCTCCAGTTCCAG
>CAZYTH010000028.1:0-392 GCA_964649715.1 uncultured Candidatus Saccharibacteria bacterium | reverse complement strand
ATGAGACCCGTGATGCTGTTCTTCAGCACATGCAATCATTTGGATTACACAATGCTGCAGTACAGGCACTTAGTGATGAAAGAGCTGTTCTGGCACGCTCTGAAAATACGGAGACTTGAGAATGTCCAAGATTGTGATTACCGGGGGGGCTGGCTTTATCGGTTCGCATATCGCAGAAGCGCTGGTTCAGGATCATGAGGTTGTAATTGTCGACAACCTAGATGATTACTATTCGCCCGCACTGAAGCAGAAGAACCTCGACTGTGTCATGGCGAAGGGAGACATAGATTTTGTCCGGGGTGATGTCACCGATCTGGATCTCATGCGGAAGGTCATCGACGACACTGTAGACTTTGTCTTCCACGAGGCTGCCCAGGCCGGTGTCAGGATAT
>CAZYTH010000027.1:1592-2426 GCA_964649715.1 uncultured Candidatus Saccharibacteria bacterium | reverse complement strand
GGAGAGCATCCAGTGGTTTGCCACACGGAATAACACAACCCCGAATGTCATCAGATCTGTGAACCAGAATCTGGTTGTTCCCATCTGGGTGGATTCCATCATCGTCATTCCGCTGGATCGAAAGGATCCGGGCGACTTACCCGCCTTTGAGCCGTACGGGATTGCGGACAGAGGCCTGACCTTGCAGGACCTTGCTGAAAAATTTAACGTCGACCTGGAAATCCTCTCGAAGTACAACGACTTACTGGCGGAGGATGAGCTGGAACCCGGCGAATGGGTACTCATCCCAAGGGAAAGAACTTATTGGTATCGTTATTAACTGAGGAAGATAGATTATGCCAGCGCTGCTTTTTGTGTGCACAGCAAACCGTTTTCGTTCTCCGCTTGCTCAGGTTTTCTTCCAGGAAAAACTGCGGAAAACTGCAAGTTCTGCCGGTTGGCGTGTAGAAAGCGCTGCCTCCTGGGGAGACGCAAACCTGCCTGCTATGCCCGAAGCCTTATTTGAGGCAAGAAAACGGGGCTTTGACCTGGAAAAACACCGCTCAAAAGCCATCTCCGGGCAGCTGATTAAACAATTTGATCTCATTCTGGTAATGGAAGCCGGTCATAAAGAAGCCCTTCAAAACGAATTTCCACAGGTAAAGAGCCGGATTTATTTGCTCTCCGAGGTTTGCGGCGGAGCCCCTTTTAGCATACCCGACCCCTACCTCTCCGGAGACGAGCCTGCAGAAGTCGCCAAAGAAATTGAGGACTTGATTGACAGGAAATTCGCTCTATTATTTCAGTGGTTACTGCCCACTAAGTCCAAACCCGGAAATTGAACCATAAAGTTTT
>CAZYTH010000027.1:0-1582 GCA_964649715.1 uncultured Candidatus Saccharibacteria bacterium | reverse complement strand
GTCATTTTAATCCAGAATGGACGAATTGGTTTATTACAAAATTTGATATAAAATTAGTTACCATTTCATTCGGAAACTAACAGACCTATAATGACAACTTCAGAAAATAATCCAAAAAGTGTTTACTCAAGGGAAAACCTGCGCTGCCCCTACATCGGGCTGGTCCACGACGTAAACACTTTTTCGGAATACCCCTCAGACATTAATTACTGCCACCGCAGCCAGCCAATTGCCCTGCCTGTCTTTGTTCACCAGCGTGAATACTGCCTGAACTCCCGGTACTCCGAATGTCCGATGCTGTCTTCCACAAAATTCAAGAAACTTCCCCCAGAAATTCGCCTTATCAGCATTGCGACCATAAAACCCAGGCTTCCGCGCTGGCTTCTGCCTGTCATCATTCTCACCATTTTCTTGCTCGGTTCTCTCGCCACCCTGGTCATTCCCGAATTGAGTTCCGCCTTTGCCAGTTTTTTGCGCCCGAATCCTACTGAAATCTATCTTTCCAGCCCAACGCCGGCGCTTACCCGCTTGGGCTTTATAACGCCCTCCCCGTTCAGCCTGTTTTCTATCGTAAAGACATTTACGCCCAGCCCCGAGGCAGCCTACACTTTGAATTCAACGCCGACTCCCCCGGCTAATGAAACCCAGAATCCGACGCCAACCGCAAACCCACTCTGCAGCGCGGAAGATATTAAGTATTTCAGCATCTCCTTCTTTATTAACGACGTCGTTCAAATTGTTTTTGATACCGATATTGATTTTTCCGAGTACCAAGTGCTGGACGCGCAAAGCAAGCCAACCATGCGGCTAAACCTGCCAGACTTCAAGCTTTGGCGGAATGGTGAGCGCGTTTATTCATACGGCACGTTCATGCGCAATGCAGCAGTGCCGACCCGGCTCTATGTGGAGCTGCTCGCGGAATATCAAGACAAACTTATGATTGCCTTTACTGATGCAAGCGGCACCCACTGCTCCAAAACCATCATTATTCCCGACGAGAACGTCTTCAAGACCCCTACCAGCCGCGCGCCGGGACCGACACAGTTCATTCCAACCCCAACGGTCGAACTCCCTACACTTCCGCCAACGGATGAACCCCCAACATCCACTCCAATCCCCCCGACCCCTTCGCGTACGCCGCGTCCTTCTGAAACTTTGCCGCGCGATACGCTAACCCCGACGCCTAATCCGTAGCTTGGCGTTTCCCGTCCACTGATGTTGTTTTGATTGACCTTTATGCTGCCTTACCACACCATTGACAATTTCCTGCGCTATACGCCCGAGGGGTTGCGGGAAATCATCCTGGAAATCCGCAATATCGTTTTCAGTGTGTATCCCGCAGCGCAAGAAGAAATCCGGCGCAAAGGGCTGGTTTACTTTCGCGGGAGCGCTGGTGGACCGGTCAGGTCAGGAATTTGCGGAATGGTTGTGCGCGCAGGCGCAGTACATGTGTACTTTACGCATGGCGCGTTTATACCGGACCCACAGCGGCTCCTGAGTGGAACCGGAAAAGCCATGCGCGCTCTGGAGCTGAGGGAATATTCTGCGGTCCCTTGGCAGGCTCTCGCTTACTTGATTGAGG
>CAZYTH010000026.1:0-2640 GCA_964649715.1 uncultured Candidatus Saccharibacteria bacterium | reverse complement strand
TTTGGAGTGAAAAAAATGTCCATTATCAGAATGCAGGCAGGGGACCGGTGCCTGGAGATCGAAGGGGCTCATGATGTAATGCTCGTGATCGCCCACGCCTTGAATGTGGGAGACATCACCTGCTGGTCACTCCGACCGGCAGCCGGGTGTGATGACAAGATGACCCGGAAGGTGTATCGGCCCGGTGCCCCGGACTGGTATCACAACCTGACCGAGACGTTCGAGGAGTTCCAGGTTGAAGGGGTGAAAGACGAATGACCGGTCCCCACGATGGCAACGAACTTGACCTGACCGCATACCTGACCATCCAGGCGACTATCAAATCCCTGGAGCCGGTTACCATGGACGGGGTCGATACAATCGAACCGATCATCTATACCCTCGGTCCGGTTGTCAAATTTGGCGGGTTTTACTACTCGGTCGTGCAGATTGAGGTTGATCTGGAAAAAGCACTCGACTGGTACAATGAAAACGAGCGGGAAACCGAATGGAATGAAAACATCTTCGAATCCGGATACTGGGGTTCACCCGAATGTGCCCTGGTAGAGGACGGGATCTGTCCTTACGGCTACCTGGATGAAGTCGAGATCCTTTATCTCTGAAATGGAGTGACAAACATGACCAAAAATCTAAAAGTGACTTTTGAAGTGACCGCCCTGGTATCTCCGGACGAGTTCGCGAAGTGGATGGGATACCCGGATGGCAGCCCTGAAAACGAGATTGAGTTCGACAAGTGGGACCAGGAGGAGTTTCAGGAATGTATCACAACCTACGGGGACTGGAACCGGTTTTTCAAGATAACCGGACGAACTGTCCGAAAAGTCCAAGAATCAGACCTTCCCTTCGATGACGACGAGCGGGAAGCAATGATAGAACAGAATATTGAGCGTGGGGTCTCAGGACCAGAAGCCTGGGAATAATTCCAAGGTGGTTCAAATGACTGAAACAACTAACCAGGCCGGGACCGTGAAGGAAACGTTGGGAAGCGACGCCTTCACGACCCAGACAAGATATGGTGCGATTCAAAACCAGATGAGACTTTCCCTGACCGATCGGATGGAAGCACATAAGATGTGTCTTTCCTTCTGTTATGCCGGGAGAAACGGCCATTGCGCAAGTGCAGGGAAGGATAACCGGCAGGTGGAAAACTGCCTGGCTCTTTTCCGGAAAAAACCCCTTTCAGGAGTGTGTGCAGCATGAAAGCACATCGAACCGGTGGCTCAATGGTATTTCAGGACCAGACCGGCAGAGTTGTCGGGACCATTCTGATCATGGACCTCGGATCTCTGGTTGCTGCAGGAGACCTGGCACCCATCTTCTATGATGATGGTCAGGTAGGAACGGCTGACCGGTCAGGGGATCTGTGCCTGGTCCGGATGAATAACGGCATGGTCTATTCATGTCCCTGGCATGAGTTCCGGAGGTGTGCTCTGCTCATCGGGTCGTCGGTAGAACTTGGCATGAAACCGCAGAATGGACCGACGGATCATCGGTGTGCCGGTCAGGTGAAACCGTCCGTGGTCAGTGGTCCGAACATACCTAGACACCCCCCGGTCTTCATCCATCAGACATATCGAAGATCTCCTATGCCGGCTGGAGGGGTATCATGAACACCATTCTCGAGAGGACCGTGCGGGATGCACCAATGAACGAGCGGGCTATCCGAGGTCTCCCTGATCACTCACCGCGATGGACTCCGGATGGGATTGAAAGACGAACAATACCCATCACCGGAGATGGAGGATACTGCCCGCAACCTGCAATTGAAAACTGGTAACAAAACGTTACCAGTAACCCTTGATTTCTATCTATGAGATGAAGGGACATCTGATCACATCTGACACTTTTTTTCTCAAACCAAGACAACCGACCAGATCTCGATAATGTTATAGAAAAAGTGTCAGATGTGTCACCTCCATCCGAAAGAGGATCTCTTCCAGTCGAAAAACTCCATAATACTGATATTTCTCCTGACACTATGACACTTCCTGACACATTGTACGAGAATAATGTACGCGAAGAGATACAAGGGAAAGTTATGGAAAAAAGTGTCAGAAAGTGTCATGTGTCACTAACCTTATCCGGTTGGTTATCGAGCAACGGGTTCCCGGATGATCTCCCCGTACGAGACTATGTCACCATACCGCTGAAATCTGCAAATCAAACAATAACCCGGAATCGGTCATTGTTCGTTGATAAGGTTGTAAAATTAGAAATCGAGGATGCAAAAGCCCTAGCTCACGTGATGTTACCTAGCGAAGATTTGAGGTTATTTGAGTGTTTCACACCCGCTCTATTGGATCCCAGGCCGATACCACCACCATCTGTGTCAGAAACACATCAATGAACTCCGGGCCCTAATCGAGAAGGAGGATGACCTGAAAACTGGTACTTCTAGTGCTTTTGATGTTGAAAATCCACCACAAAGAGTTAACAGTGATTTAACATCAAATGAGAAGCATGTATCTACTACAAATATCGATTTATCTTCGTTAGAAGCAGAAAAGAACAGTAAAAGCACATATAGCACTAACTTACATATAACCTCCACGAAGCAACACATAGAAAATCATAGTGAAACTCGTGCTATATGTGCTTCACCTGCTATTGGTGACACAGTGTCATTACCCAGAATTATGA
>CAZYTH010000025.1:503-2739 GCA_964649715.1 uncultured Candidatus Saccharibacteria bacterium | reverse complement strand
TAATTGAATCGCGTCTCTGCGAGAAATGAGTCCTGCTGCTTTTTATTCTTAATTTTTAATTTTTAATTCTTAATTGAATCGCGTCTTCGCGTGAAATACGTCCTACGCTTTATATTCTTAATTTTTAATTTTTAATTCATAAGCTGGCATAGCCAGAACCAAAATGATTTTATTAATTTCAGTAAAGTAGTATTTTTGTATTAAAAATAATATTACCATGCTTAATAATTTTATTACAAAATACTCTGATAAAATTGAAGGGACAATAAGTTGTTTCGACAGAGTTATTATATCAGGCAGTTTGTCAAATTGGGGTTACGCAGGAGCGATGAAATCATACTTATTAAATAATGATATTAAAATTTTTGATTATCCAATATTCGCGAAGCAATTTAACGAACAGATTCGGGAAAGAGTTGGGTCGATTTGCAAGGAACAAAATATAGAAATCGAGCACATCCGCTCCCCAAAGAAATTTGATAAACAACTGAACATACAAAAGATACTGGATAAAAGAGGTTATGCACCAGGTATAGTTAAGGTCTATACATCTTCGGAAATTTGCGATTCATATGAACCGGTTTTTAGTAAAGAAAAGAATGTGCCTGTATTGAAATCAAATACATCAAAATGCATACATTATTATATTTACTTTATTGATATAATTCTGGGATTATGTTTTCTTAGAATTCCGACATGGCTTCCTTGCCGTGTACAGTTTTATTTTAACGGACATAAGTATCTGGAACATAAACTTAAAAAGAATGAGATCGAATATCAGACGGAAGATAATGCATTTGTATATATATCTGATTATAAAAAAGCCCAGGAGTTGAGTGATGATTTCAGAGTTCAGGATTTACATCAATGGCTGGATATAATAATTAATCGCTATATACCCTTTTTGAAAACCACAAATCAAAGATACCACTGGGTAATTACACAGTCGGAATATGCAACTGACATAATATTTAAGTGTTCGGAAGTATCAAGGGAAATATATGAAGATCTTGTATTTACTAGTATTCATTCAGTAAAACCTGAAAATATAGCAACATTTTTTTCAAGAAAACTAGCTGCCGGATATGAGGCGGAAGTTGGAACAAAATATAACAAGCAAATCCATGGGACAAGGATTAAGCACTGTATGGGTGCAAACAGTATAAAAATGTATGACAAGGGGAAGAAAATATTAAGAATTGAGACAACTATCAATGATGTCGGACAATTCATAATATATCGCGAAGTACTGACCCGGCGCGGAAAAACAGTCAGAAGATTTACAAAGATGAAAAAATCGATTTACAGCTTTTATGATTTAAGCAAAGAATGCCAAAAATCAAATTCAAGATACCTTGATTTTTTAGCATCATTGACAGATAATTCTGACGGGAAGAATAATCTTAATAAACTGAGCGGGAAAAAGATAGAAAATAACCGTTCATATAAGGGATTTAATTTTTTTGACAAACTTGACTCAGATATATTAAGGGTGCTAAGTTCCGGAGAGTTTAACATTCATGGATTTCGGAATAAATATTTAAGAATGAGACTTAAGTACGAATTAAGTTCTTCTCAGGTTTCACGAATATTAAAACGATTAGCATTATTCAAACTAATCAAAAAAATAAAAGGAACATTCAAATACTATCTTACAAAATTAGGCAAGAAAGTAATTTCAGCCGGACTTGTTTATAAAGAACTATATATAATTCCTTTACTTGCATAAAATATTTCTTGCCATTTTACGCAGAATTTGAGGAGTAATGGATTAATTGAATATTCACTATTTCCGGTCTGTTACCAATCCTAATCGGCGGTCCCCACGTTCCCGCTCCGCACGAAACATAAAAATGCGTATCTCCCTCCCGCCTGTATCCGTAACTTATCTCATAAATCAGTCCCGTTATTAAATTTATCGGAAACAATTGCCCGTGATGTGTATGCCCCGATAAATGCAAATCCGCTCCCAGTTCCCTCGCTTCATCCAGTTCAAACGGCTGATGATTCATTACAATCAGCGGTAACGATTTATCAATACCCGAAAGAATTTCATCCAGCGGCTTCCTCGGCTTTCCGTAAAATCTCTGTCTGTCCTTATCCTCACGCCCTGCAAGATAAAAACTGTCCGCAATTTTTATCACAGTATCCCTCACCATTTTCACGTTATGCTCGCAAAGGTATTTCACCGCCTCATCTACACCGCCGATGTATTCGTGATTCCCGGTTACCGCAT
>CAZYTH010000025.1:0-493 GCA_964649715.1 uncultured Candidatus Saccharibacteria bacterium | reverse complement strand
ACCGCATACACTCCGTATTTGGATTTTATGCTTAACAATTTATCACCGATGTTATTTCTTAACACGGGCGCAATATCCTCGTCAATTACGTCACCTGCCAGCAAAACTAAATCCGGCTCGAGCGAATTTATTTTATCAACCATCTGTCCGAACCTGTTCGCACCGACAATCGTTCCGAGATGAATATCCGATACCATCGCGATATTTAGTTGCTTCAGTTCACCTGCTTTTTTATTAATTGAGATTTTCAGTTCTTTTACAACCGTATGCCTCGCATTTATGTATCCTGCAATTACGATCACCGTCACAACGGTAATCGAAATCAGTAAAGTAATGAATTTTAAGTTTGGATATTTTATTCCTGTTTTGTCCGGCAGAAAATGAAATATCAGATTTGTTGCCCTGACCAAATCAAGTAGAATGACAATAATCAGAAAATATATCATCGCTGCCAGCCAGAAAGAGCCCGTCCACGTAAGTACATCACTTACGG
>CAZYTH010000024.1:0-3125 GCA_964649715.1 uncultured Candidatus Saccharibacteria bacterium | reverse complement strand
GTTCATGTTTGCGCTTCAAAAGCTCGAATTCCCGGTCTTCGCGCTCTTTCTGCTGTTGCTGGTAAAGCTGGTCGGCCATAACCATCTGGTTTAAAAAAGACATTTTCGTCTCCTTATCTGGTCTTGAACAGATCGCGCAGCCAGGCGGCCGACTGAGCGTTCGCCGCGCTGCTTGTGTTGGCGATATTGTTGCCCTGTTTTATAGAGTCCCAATACGCGTTTTGCATCGACTCTGCCGTTTTGCTCTGCGAGTTCAGGAAATTGATCATGTTGGCGATGTTCTCGTTTTTAATCTTCGCGTTCATTTCGTCGGCACTCAGCTTGCTGGTGGTATCAAACTGGCGAGATTTCTCGGCAAGCTCCGCATCCCACTGCTGTATTTCAGACAGCGCCTTCCAACGATCCATCATGGCCTGATCGTCTGCCGACAACTGCTGCTGCTGAAAGTTTGCCCACCACTGCTGGTTTGCCTGATCTTGCTGGTCTGATTCGCGGGCGGTATCTATTGCCTTCAGTTGATAATCTCTGGTTGCGAGATCTCGGTCGAGTTCGTCTTTGGCCCAGAATTGGCGGGCCGCCTCATCCTGGTCTGTCATTCTGCTGGCGGCATCGAGCATTGCCTGCTGATTCCCGAAATTTTGCTGGGCAAGGTTGGTGTCGAAGCCGGCCCAGTTCTGGCGGGCGGCCTCATTCATGTCGGCCAGCCGGTACGCGTCCTCGCGCTCTGCTTCTGCTCCGCGCAGGGCGACGTCTCGCGCGACGTTACCGATCTCCTGCAGATACCGACTGGTAATTGAACCGGGTTGGTCCCCGTATTTCGCTCCGACCTCGAACCCGCTGCCGCCGAGACCCATTCTGTTAAAGTCTGCGCCAGCGAGACGCAAAGATTCCTCGTATTGCTCTTTCAGCGGATCGACCTGAGACGCCGAAAGTTTTTGCAGGTAGTCGTCAGAAAAACCCTGCTGGAGATTTTTCTGCTGATAGCCGGCGTATGTCGGCGCGGCAATTTTTGCCTGGTTCTGAGCGGCTGAATAGGCCTGGTTCTGTTGGGCCTGTGGCGTTCCGGGTTGCGCTTCTGCCGGCGCCTTATAGCTGCCAACCGTCGATTTATTGACTGCTTTGCCAATCTCGGCGAGATTTTTATCCCAGTTCCGACCAGGCGAATATGACCCAAGCATTCCGGCCGTGCGCTGGTAAGTTGGCTGGCCTGCGATATTTGTTGTTTTCGTGTTGGCCGGCGTCGTGGCTGCCGGCTTGGCAATCGGGTTGGCCTGTTGGTTATAGATATTGTTGTAAGCAGAATCTGCTACGCGAAGACTGGCCATGTTAAAGCCCCCTTCTTCTTACTGCAAACGCGCGGGGGCCGCGAACGGAGCCTTCTTCTGGAACGCCGGAAAAGTTGATTGGTGCCGAATAGGCTCCCACAACACCGCCCGTCTGGGTTCCTGCCGGTGCTATAGGCGTCAGCGGGCCGGCCTGCATCGGCGCACCGAAATTGATCGGGCCTCTTTCGTTTGTGCTGAGAGGCGAAATGGTGGGCTGGTTGTTATAATTATCTTTAAGATTCGCTCCCATGAAAGTGGCAAGCTCTGCCTGGGCCGGAGTCATAACCGGAGCGCCGGAGTAAAGCCTGCTCGCCTCTTTCGATGCGCTTTTGGGCTTCCCGTCTATCAGCTGCGTAAGAAATGTTGGCGCGGCTTTTTCGAGAAAGGCGCCGATAAAATTGCTCGAACCCTGCTTCGACGGTTCTTGAGCGACAGAGTCGGCGGTTAGGGCTCCGTCTACTGTAGTTTTGGCTATGCCTGTTTTCGCCAGGCTGCCGAGAAGATTTTTGCCGATAGCACCGAGATTGCTTCCGCCCAGAACAGACTTGCCGATCTGGCCCAGCCAGCCGCCGCTACCAAATCCGCCGGTTACGCCGGCGACGGCCAATGGAATAAGAACCGGCGCGGCCTTCTGCAAGGTCTTCCCAACGCCTTTGAATGCCTTGCTAATTGACTTACCAAGACCTTTGAGCGATAAACCCATATAAAGCTCCCTTCGCAAGAAAAGTGTTTCCTACTAAAGGGGGCGCGGGTTGCAACTTTATATGTCGCGATTCCAAACCATGGTAGAGCGGCGCGAGTGGGCCCGGAATGACAGGCCTATCGCCTGGATCGGCATGGAGTTCAAGGAGCCCTTGCCCTGAATCCGCCAGGAAAAGTATTTGGCCCTGATAGCAATCGGCCTGCGAACTTCCAGGTCTTCAACGCCGGACAGCAGATCGCCAAGGCGGCCGACTCCAAGGACGAACCCGAATGCCAGCTGTGTTGTGTCTTGCATGTCGGCGTCTATAAAGTCGCCGAAAAAAGACATTACAATTTCGCGTGCACCTTCGGATCCGGACGTTGGGGAGAGTCTCATTGTGACAGCCCTGATCGTCTTGTTGTGCTCGAGGGTGCCAAAGTCAAAAGAGCCGGATTTTATGTAATAATCAAATTCGCGGCTGGTGGCGGCCTGAACATCGAGATGAGAGGCGTTGGACAGTCCTGGCTCCATGTAAGCGATTGTGCCGTCTGCCATGCCGGATAATGTCATGGCCCTGGATGACGTCGGCGATATACTTACCGCGACGGTGTGCGCTTCAAGATCCCAGGGAAACCACGCCTGGTTATACATGTCGTAGTTATACGTGCGGAATTCGGTTCCGGAAAAATCTTTTTTGGTCAGCCTGACGGCGGCAAACAGCTGTCGTAAAACCGGATTGTAGGTGAACGAGAACAGCTTGCGGTCTTTCCACGAAACGCGACGCATATCTTCTGATATATTGCTGATCCGCTCGCCCTCATGGTCTGACAATATCCCGGTCGGAAAAGCGCCGCCGCCATTCCAATAGGTTATGCCCGCATAGGAGAGCCAAACAACTATACCTTCGGCCTCGACTACGGTTTTGTGCTCAACGCAGCCGATGGTTTCTGACAAAACAGCTTTGCCCTGTATCTCATCTGGATCGCCGTTGAACATTTCGGTGCGGCGGTCTGTAAAAATCAGCAGCCCGGTAAATGGATAAAGCGAGGTAACGGTGCCCTGCAGCTCTAGCGTTCTCGGAATGCCGCCATATAGCCAGGTGTCGGCGTCGCCGTTGT
>CAZYTH010000023.1:0-3440 GCA_964649715.1 uncultured Candidatus Saccharibacteria bacterium | reverse complement strand
TCTATAAGATCAAGATCGAGGTCGTGTAAACGGCAGTAATAGTTCAATAAGGACAACAATAAAGGAATAGGATTATGGTAGAACAATACACCTGGATAATCGAAGACCACCTCTGCCGATCATGCGGCGGCCGGATATTGCGTGCTGCAACCGAATGTGGGGAACCGTGGACTGGAGACCCCCTTTACCGATGCTCCCACTGCGGGGCGTCTGTTACAGGTTTGGACCCTCACGAGCTGTGCTGGTGTGCGTATTCGCACCGGCACGGGGGAGGTGGGGCAAAATTTAGCTGCCTGCCGGAGGCGGTTCTGGAAACCCGCCCGGATCTGGCCGGAAGGTTTCACTCAACAGAAGGAGAAATCGGGGTGCTCTTAGGAGAAGATCCCCTTGAAGAAATAAAGGAGCGTGCAGCATGACAGATTTGACAAAAAAAGTGGAACGTCGAACAATGGAGCCTGTGCAGGCAGTGCGCCGCAAGGTGATCGTCAGCCTGCTGCCGGGGGATGTGATCGCGTTCAGGGAGGAGGGGAGACGCCATGTCTTCACTGCTCCTATTGGCCGGGTCTTCACGGTAGTGGCGGGTTGGAACGCAAATGCGGAGGTTGCCGAGAAGCGCAAGCAGAAGGAGATCGACAGGGCCATACGCCATATTTAGCGCACTTAGCACACTTAGCACACTAAGTTCACTAAGTTTACTAGAGGAGTTGGGTATTATTCGCGCTATCCTTGCCTGCGCCATGATCACACTGACAATCTGGCACGGTCTCCAGCTTGCGGTGATGGTCCGAGCGTCACTTGATTATGCCGGCAGGTCCAAATTACTATTCTTCGCCCTCGGGGTGTTCATCTTTGCCGGGGCCTGGCTGTTAACCTGGGGTAAAACGGCCTTTTTGCGCACCAGCATCCATGAGCGAACCCATGCCCTGGTATTTGCCATCTTTGGGCACAGCGTCCGGGAAATGTACATTTCCGCGGATTACAGCGGGCATGGCCACGTCGTAACGCAGGGACCGGCGTCAGGTATTGCCACTACAATCGGGACACTGGCCCCTTACTGCCTGCCGTACATCGTGTTGCTGTACCTCCTGGGGCTTCCCTTCATCAAGCCGGAACTGTATCAGGTGTACTTCTTTGGCCTTGGGGCGCCCGTGTCTCTCCACATCTTGATTTCAATCAGCGACTACATCAAGGGGCTGCAAGGCGGCCAGGAATCGGACATTCACAAGGTAGGGGTAGTTTTTGCCACTATATCAATAATATTCGTCAATCTAATTGTCTACGGTGCAGTGCTGTCGGTGGTCATGGGAGGGTTGCCGTGGGCTACGTTTTTCCTGACGACCGGAGGACGGTGGGCGTGGTGGGTACTGGGGAGTTAGAATCTCGGACAGATTGTCCCATTTGGGACTTTTCGTCCGGAATTATCATTTAGGCTGCAATCCTCCTTTTCGCTCAAATTTTACCTCCGCCGCCAAACTCCTTAAACGGGAGCACTCTTTCCCGAATATAATTTTCTACGATATAATTGACAAGTTTGGCCCTCAGCGGGGGCCTTTCGAGCATAGTCTTGCCGGCTGCCTTCAAGTCTTTGTATTTTCCCAGAAGAGTCTTATCGTAGAGATCCAATCCATACAAGTGCAGTTCAATCAGCCTATCCTTTTCTTCGATCGATAAGGAATTGAGATAGTCCAGCGCCATCTCCTCCTTGTACTGGTAGTACCTGTTTTCCGCCAACTGCTTCTCTACTTCCTTGTTTTTGGCGGCCTCTTTCTTGATGTCCTCGGCTATGCGGTCCTTGCTGAGTTTTTCCTTTAGATCTCCCGTTGGACGGTAGTCGTCCCGGAGAGCGGACACAACGTACCCCGGAAGGTTTTTAGTGATAACCCCTGCGCGCAGCTTAATATCGACCAGATCCAGGGTTTCGTTGACGTAGTCCTCGCGGTCCTTGTATGTCTTCATAAGCATTTCTATTTGCTTATCCTTAAAACCAAGCCGGAGCAGTCTATCGTAAAGTTGTGCATTAATGCTGTTATCCCCGAGCGGCAAGCGCTCCCGCTCCGATGCTTTTTTGATCTGCTTGAGTTTACGCAGCAGCTCATTACTCGATTCCGATGCGGCGCGAATCAGAAATTTTACATGAGTGACACCGCGGCCGGCCCGTTGGTATGAAACCGTGACGCGCAGGTCGGACGCTTCGTTGATTTCCTTGACCGGTGCCGTAATAGCGGTACGGTTGACGTACTTAAATTCGTCGTAGTGCTTGTCATTGTGGATATTCATAATCCGCCTGTAATCGGCAATCGATATCCATGACGTTTCCCCCTGTCCACGTTTGGCCATAAAGCACGATACGCACAATTCATACAGGGCCAGGGAGTATTTGCTCTTGAATTGTCGCTGAATCGCCAGACTGATCTTTGCGTAGGTTGTCGGGTTGTACAGCTTCAGCTTCAGGTCTCTATCATAGGAATAATGCAGGATCGTTCGATTTTCAATTTTCGCCGAGGAGAGCATTGAGTAAGCCTCCCAGTCCCCTGTCTTGTCCAGCAGATCCCATTCCGTCACAGCACCGATTAGCTGACGTACCTGGTCTCGGAGATATTTCAAATTGCGATGGTCAAATTTCAGAACATCAGCAAGTTCTTTGATATTCACAGTGAAATGATCTTTTCGCAATAAATCGCTGTATGCGTTAGCAAGAAGCACGTTCCAAATCTGCCGGCCCAAGAGACTTACGGAATTGCAGGTCTGTACGGCGGCCCTGTGTTTAATCACAACATTATTGTCTTTTGTTCCTAAAAGATCCACGGTATCGGTGGCCCGGACTGTGGGCATGTGCTCAGCAACATCGCCATTGTTTTCCTGGTCCCCCTTCGACAAGGCAGGGGGGTTTAGATCGAGATTTTCCTGTTTCATATAAACGCGCACCTTTCATTTCGGCTAATTAAATACAAAACACCTAAGTTGTTGATTTTATTGACTGTGAAATAAATAGATCAAAAAAAACAGATACATCATATAAACGCGCACCTTTCCTAAAGAATTATCATATAAACGGGCACCTTTTGCATATAAACGCGCACCTTAAACCTTCAATTTATCATATAAACGGGCACCTTATGCATATAAACGCGCACCTAACATAACCTAAGTGATTGTATAAACAACAAAATTACCGACGACTAATTAACAATATTGTTGTTTATACAATTAACAACAACAAGGCGGTCACGCAGGTCCAACGAAAGTCTTTTGTTGTTGTTTTTCTTTTTTCCAAATCAAAAAAAACAAAAAGGAGCTGAAACGGTATTACTCTTTATAAAGTCAATTTTACTGAGAATAGGGATGATTAGAAAATTAAGCATAATATTAATGGTTTACATTAATGTTTATTAAAAACCAAATGAATAAAGGTGCGCATGTATTGCAATGAAGCGCACCCT
>CAZYTH010000022.1:0-3648 GCA_964649715.1 uncultured Candidatus Saccharibacteria bacterium | reverse complement strand
AAAGCAGTGGAACGCAATATACCATAATATCAAACAGTGCAACAAAAGACGCTGCCCAGGATGATGTGGGAAAAATAGTCATTGCAGACTATGACAATACTCCTGCAGGTGTGTATGATTGTGCGGTCAGCAACCTTGTTGTCAAAAATGATATCAGCAACGCAACAACATACGATTCTTTTCTTAAATCAACAGCTTCACCTTATACCGCTTCAACATATTTGAAAGGCAGAGGAATTCCGTTAAGCGACAGAGGAAATAAACTTACAGGAGACAGATATTTTCAATTCGATGTAACGCCTGATTCGACCGAACAAGGTTCGATTATCGGTTTTAGTGATACTGATATTGTAACCGATCAAGATTCCGATTTTTGTATGCAATTAAGGCTTAATTCTTCAGGATATTTTGACGTTTCAAATGGTGCGGATTGGGAATATGATAACACTGTTAATTATTCTGCGGGAGTTCCTTATCGTGTAGAAATTTTCGCCGATGTTTTAAATAAGACCTATAATGTTTTTGTAACCCCGAAAGGATCCGCTCGAAAACAAATAGGTAGTTCATGTGCATTTACAACAGGCGGAAATGGAGCAAATGCCAATGATATCGGTCAGGTTCATTTTGAACATATCACTGCCGACAAAGATTTTCATATTGATGATTTTTTCTTGTATCCATATAATGCTGCAGGATTGGATGACCCTTCTGTCGGAATTGTCCAAATAGGAGAACCGAATGTAACTCCGACAGGATTTACAGCACCGGGAGAAGGACAAACAATCACTTGGGAATCATACAATACGGATGTTGCGACAATTAACTCGTCGACCGGTGAGATAACAGCGGTTTTGGCGGGTACAACCACGATTGCGTATAAAGTTATTACAACTGCAACAAATACAATTGAAGCATATGGAACAGCTGATGTTATTGTAAATGAAGAAGCAACACCAACTGCAACACCAACTGCAACTCCAACTGAAACACCGACTGCAACGCCTACAGAAACGCCAACTGAAACACCGACGGCAACGCCGACACCAACCGCAACACCAACTGAAACACCGACGGCAACGCCGACACCAACCGCAACACCGACTCCAACAGGCGTGATTGTCCACAACGATACAGAATTGACTGAAGCGCTAAACAATACAGGAATAACAACAATATCATTTGATGTGGCAGGTACTTTTTCCGGATTTACTGTAAGCAGATCGGTTTCGATTGTAGGTAATGGAGCAAATGTTTCATCCGGAATAAAAATTCAAGCAAATAATATTACAATAGATAATCTTGATGTAAGTTCTTCAACAAATCTTACAAATAAGCCAGCCGGAGAGCTATCAAGCAATTATTTGCACGGTTATACCGTTAATCCTAACTTAACAGGTATAGTAATCAGAAACGGAAGTATAATAGGAACAAATCCATTAAAATCAAGAGGCGTATTTCTTATTCCTGCAGGAAGCGAACCTGTTTATACAACATCATCGGCAGAAGTTACAGTTGATAATGTGGATTTTGGTTCATTAAGGACCGGTATTTCTTGTAATGGAGCATCGTCACTTACTGTAAAAGATAACACTTTTGCGACGACCGTTGGATATGCAATTGCGGCAACCGAACAAACAACATTGGGAGTGGTAACGGGAAATACTTTTAATGCAGGCACTGAGGCAATTGGACTTGGAAATGGCGTTACTTCAAATCAACCGGGTGTAAGTGAGACAAATATTGTTGAATATTTAAGAAACAACAATTCTTTTATCGGATATGCTGCAAATAAGGATGTTGCTGATTACAGAACAATCATTCCGACAGCGACACCGACAGCAACACCAACACCAACACCGACTGCAACTCCAACAGAAACACCAACGGCTACACCTACGGAAACACCGACAGCAACACCAACAGAAACGCCGACGGCAACACCGACAGCAACGCCGACAGCAACACCGACAGCAACGCCAACAGCAACGCCGACGGCAACACCTACAGCGACTCCTACTGCAACACCAACTTCAACACCGACAGCAACACCTACTGCTACGCCTACAGCTACACCGACGGCAACACCAACTGCTACGCCCACAGCCACACCAACGGCAACGCCAACACCAACACCAACACCAACGGCAACACCGACACCAACACCTACAGTTACACCAACACCAACGGCGGTTTATTTTTCCGATGTATTACCGGGAGCTTGGTATAAACCGGCGATTGATTATATGTCATCAAGAGGAATAATAGGTGGCGTTGGGAATAATCGATTTGCTCCAAATGCATACATTTCTCGTGCTGATTTTCTTGTTATTGTGATGAGGGCATACGAAATACCATTGGATATTGTTATAACAGAGAACTTCGTTGATTCCGGAAATACTTATTATACACCGTATTTAGGAACTGCCAAGAGACTTGGACTTGCTTTGGGAGTGGGTGGAGGAAGATTTTTGCCGAACAATACCATAAACAGACAAGAAATGTTTACTATTTTGTATAGAATATTAAGTCAATTGGGTAGACTTCCGATTTCAAAAGGAAGGGTATCACTTTCAAGCTTCACCGATGCGGGAAGTATATCTTCTTTTGCATTGTCTGCAATGAACTTATTTGTTCAGGCAGAAGTAATTCAGGGTTCGGGTAATAAACTGTATCCTCTTGCAAAAGCAAAAAGATCGGAAGCTTCACAGGTTATTTATAATCTTATTAAATAATGAAATTAAAAAAACGGGTACGCCTTAGTGCGTGCCCGTTTTTTAATGCAATTTTAGCCCATTATATTTATTTATAAATTCGAATAATATAGTGTATGGTTATGTGTTATTATCGATACATGACTACAAAATCAAAAAATATTAAAAAATATCAAAAAATAATGCAATACATATTCGAAATTTCGTGCTAAAATCAAAATGATGGGCTTATTGCTTGTCACATACAATTCGCATTTGAATCTATCTTATATTAACTTCACAAAGTTATAGTTTAGACTCAAACATCTCAAAAATTCGAACTTGACAAACGTAATCAAAAATCAAATAAGTGTTACAGATTAAGTCAGAAAGATGTATTGCAGTTTTTTGATTAAAACACGGCAACATGATACTGACATTGGCACTTCCGGTCACATAATCTTATAGCAAAAGCACAAAGGTGCTTTTTAACCGTTTTAGAAAAATATAATATCTAACTTTTTGAATTTGATTTTTTGCTTATTATTGATTAAATAATTAATTTTTTTGATGATTTGAATAGTTTATTTTTAATAAACTTCAAATATAATTTTTAAGAAAATTTGGGAGGACTATCATGATTAGAGTTAGGAAATCAGCAAAGAGACTATTTTCAATGTTAATGTCAATCGCAATGGTTTCAACTATGTCAATTGTCGTTACTCCAAGCATTTCAGCATCAGCAGCAACTTACATTGTTGCATCGGACACAAGCCCGGCAGAATGGAAAAGCCAGGCAACTTACACTTGTACAGGTGGTGCTTTACCGGCAGCACTTAAGAGTGCAATCAGCAGTGGGGGATCAACTTTCAGATTTGCACCCGGTGAATATTGGGTGGAAGGACCGAGCAGAGAATTCACAATAGGAAGCAATACAACTATTATCGGGACTTCAACG
>CAZYTH010000021.1:0-3747 GCA_964649715.1 uncultured Candidatus Saccharibacteria bacterium | reverse complement strand
GAGTGGATGATCCTGGCTTGTGCCAAGATGCCTGCATTACCATACCCGTATTTGCGCATAATGCAAATGGGAAAGCGGCTTTCCCACCTGCAAACCAAGGGGGGAAGGCAGGATTGATTGTGGCCGGTTCAGGCCGGCCCCGGCGCCGGCGGAAAATCCAGGTCCCCCAAGGGAAAATGCTGCTGGCTGCCGTATACGTCAGTATCCTGCAGCGAGCCCGAGGATGCGTTCCTGGGCAGTACGACTTTGATGGTCAGGATACGGGCGAAGGGCTTGATCCGGACGCACTCCGGCGGAACCTGGTAGAGTGCGGCAATGGTCCGGGGCTGGAAATTCTCCGCCTGGAGCACCCGCAGGTAGTCTTCTTCCGTCTCGAACATCAGGTCGATGGTCAACTGGAACGGGCCGGCATTTTTGCTGCGGCAGACCAAGGCGATATCGTATAGTCTCATTTTATCTCCAGGAGTTCCGGTTGGCAAACCAGGGGGAGATCGAGCAGGTGATACAATGCGAATTCATAGACCGGCCCGCCCTGAAAGTCCGAGGGTGAGAAGGGGAAGGCGAGATTCCCGGCCGTGGCCTTGCGGCCGGTGAACCCTTGATGCAGGGCTTTGGAACGGGCCAGGGAGACCAATGCGTCCGCCTGTTCCTGTGAGGGGGCCACGGCTTCCAGCACCAGTCCAACCTCGGCCGGCAAGGGTGCAGCTGGCTCAGTGCGGCGGCCGCAGACGGCGTCCAGGCCATAACGCAGAAAACGCAGCGTGTATTCGCCCTCGCGCACGAAAGCGGCGGATTCCTGTACGGCCTCACGCACGCCCTGCTCGATTTCCGCCAGATTGGCGATGGCGGCAGGGTCATGTAGCCCGGCGATGCTGATGGAACGGTATCCCCGCAGCAGAGCCCCTTCCAGCTTGGTGGTCGGCCGAACCGCGGGATGCAGCACCGAGCCGCTGACGGTGACTGCCCGCGCACTGCTTTGCTGAAATTGGCACTGGCGCAAATCGATCTCCCCCTCAGGCTCGAAGAAGCAGTTCGGGTCGGGCTGTTCATAGAGCGAATGGGCGGCCACCGAGTCCGGGGTGCAGCGCCGGCGCGGGTTCGGGGGTTCGACGGTAAAGGAATCGTGCCGCAGCCGGACCAGCAGCGAGTCATTCGCGCCGACCGGCCGGGCGCAGGGCGCGCCGCATTCGGCGATGTTGGCGGCGTGCAGGGCCAGTCCGGCGGGGAAGCCATGCATGATGGGATAGGCGGCAAAGACTGCGGTGTCGCAGCAGCGTCCGGCGAGGACCACATCGGGGTGCATCTGCAAAGCGGCGATGATGGGTTCGGTGCCGAATTGGGCCACCGGATGGCAGAGCTGCGGAATCAGGGCGGGATCGAAGGGCGGCGCTCCGCCACAAGGCTGCAGGCGGTTCTCC
The DNA here is from genome assembly GCA_964649715.1 of uncultured Candidatus Saccharibacteria bacterium. Lineage (GTDB taxonomy): Bacteria > Patescibacteriota > Minisyncoccia > Phycocordibacterales > UBA12445 > UBA12445. The sequence goes on along the minus strand of CAZYTH010000021.1, from coordinate 2,329 downwards.
GCGACCGCCTGGTGGAGGAGATCGCGGTCCAGGTCCGAGCGGATGACCGCGACCCTGAAGGATAAAGACTGCTCCGCAGCGATCTGCCGCAGAATATCCAGAGTCTGTTCCAGATGCGGTGCGGCACCGGAGCCGCCGGCACTGCCGATGACCAGGGGAATTTTGCGCTCCAGCGCTGGTTTGAGCGCCAGGGAGAGGTCGCGTTTGACCTGCAGGGGTTTGACAAAATTGCTGCCGCTGCCCAGGTAGTACGGCCCGGGGTCAGTGGAACCGGCATCCACGCCGATGAAATCCAAGTCTTCCTGGAGGGCGTTGGTCAAGCTCGCGGGGGCGTAACCGTAGCCGAGCAGACCGCAGAGTGAGAGGTAGCGGATTTCGCGTTTCATTTCGCGTTTACCTCAGTGTAGTTGTAATCGGGGCTGATGCCGAGTTTTTTCTCGATGGCAGGCAGTTTGCGGGCGGCATCGGCGGCCAGTTCGGCAAAATAATTCCGTCCCTCGGCGTCGATAGCCACGAAGAAGGGGCCGAATTTCTCCACTTCATAAATCCAAGTTGCTTCGGTCTTGCCGAGTTCATCCAGGAAGAACACGTTGTGGACCTTCTTGATCTGCCCGCGCAGGGTGTTGCCGCTGAGGCCGATCTTGGACAGGTATACCCCACCGGCTGCGCGCAGGGCCGCGGCGGTGCCGGCCCCCATGGTGGTCTTGCCGATCAAGGTGCGCAGACCGAACTTCCTGACCACTTCAGCGCCGTAGCGCTCGAAGCGGATGCTCGAGGTCGGTTCGCAGCTCACGACCTCCCAGCCGTCCGGGGTGTTCTTCATCACCGGCCCGACATGGAAGAAGCAGTTGATTTTCGCATAATCGATGGGCGGGTAAAGGTCTTCCTCGACAGCCCGGATATGGAAACGGCTGCGGCCGGTGAAAAGCATCCCGGAGACCGTTACGCATTCGCCCAGGGGCAATGCACGGGCAGTATTTTCCGACATTGGCAGAGCGATGTCTCTCATGCGATTTCTCCGGTAAGGGTAAAGGTGTTGTCGGGGGCGAGCAGCGCCGTCCAGCGGCGCCCGACCAGGCACTGGGCATTGAATGCCACCGGCAGGGCCGCCGTATGGGTTAGCGCGGTGTCGATATTGACCGCCAGAACCGCATTGATGCCGCGCGAGCCCATCGGCCCCAGCCCGAGCTCCCGGGAGGCCGCCAGCAGCTCGGCCTCCAGGTCGGCAAGCATGGGATCTGGGTTATGCCTGCCTACCGGACGCAGTAGCGCCGCTTTCTTGGCCAGCGACAGGCAGAGATCGGCAGTCCCGCCGATGCCCACTCCAATCAGTGCCGGCGGACAGATTTTGCCGGCGTAGCAGGCATTCATAATGCACTCCAGGACGAATTTTTTGATACCGGTCACGCCGTCGGAGGGGAAGAGCATCCGGTAGAAGGTCCCGAAGATTTCGGAGCCGCCGCCCTTGGGCACGGCGATGATTTCCAGACCGTCGCAATCGCCGGTGAATTGCAGTTCCAGTTTTGGCATTCCTGGTCCGAGGTTGTTGCCCGGGTTGCTGCGTCGCAGCGGGTCAACCATGGTTGGGCGCAAATAGCAGTCCTGCGTCGCCCGGGCAGTGGCCGCGGCTGCGGCTTGCCAGAGAGTGCCGTAACCGCCTTCAATGACGGTTCTGGAACCGGCCTTGACAAAATACAGCGGGAAGCCGGTATCGGCACAGACCAGCCCCTCGCCGCGGTGGGCCAGGTCGGCGTTGCGCAGGCTGATTTCCAGATGCTGCCGGGCCATCTCCTCGGGCTCTTCGGCCAGCGCCCGTTCCAGGGCCGCGTGCACATCCGGTGGCATCTCCAAGGAGGCCGTCCGCATCGCGGCATACATTGCTTCTTCCAGAGTCTTGCGGGTAATCATTGGTTGTCCCTGGTCTGAATCTTTGCTGGGGGGATAATAAAGCGGCCTGGCGGTCCGGGGGGCAAATCCGGCTATTGGAACTCTACTGACAGGGCGCGCAGGTATTCCAGGGCCGCGGCGTTGGCCAGGCCGTGAAAATCGAACAGCACGGCCGCGCTGCGGCCGCCGCTGCTGCTCAAGGAAATCCGGCAGGAGTAGTTCTGCACCAGGACCTCGGCCCGGGATTGCCCGGGGTGGTACAGTAAGGCACAAGGCCCTTCACCCCGATTTTGCGCCGGATCGAAATAATGGTCGGCGAGAAACACATAATACTCCGCAGCTTGCAACGGGTGTTTTCCCTCCGCCAGAGTCCGCGTTGGTGTCACGGCGAAGCGCTGGCGCAATTTCTGCCCTGCGGACCAGGAACCGCAATAGCTGGAGG
>CAZYTH010000020.1:0-4196 GCA_964649715.1 uncultured Candidatus Saccharibacteria bacterium | reverse complement strand
ATACACGATTCGGGTTCGTGTGACTCCGGGTTCAAATCCCGGCGTTCCGATTACAATCACCTTAAACAACCAAAACTTATATTTATAAAAAATAATTTTAAAAAAATGGAAAATAAAATAGAAAAAATAAGACACTCTCTTGCTCACATATTGGCAATGGCGGTACTAAAAAAAGACCCAGAAGCAAAACTCGGAATAGGCCCTGTAATAGATAACGGTTTTTATTATGATTTTCTCCTTTCAAAACCGATTAAAGACGAAGACCTGAAAGACATCGAAAAAACGATGAAAAAAATAATATCCGGGAATCTCAGTTTTATTCAAAGCGGAATCACCGAAAAAGATGCTGAGGTCATATTTAAAGAACAACCATTCAAGCTAGAGATTCTAAAAGAGTTGGGAATTTCTGGTGAAAATATCGAAACATACACCTCGGGCAATTTTACTGATCTTTGCAAGGGTCCCCATTTACAAAACGCAAAAGAAATAAACACTGACGCTTTCAAGCTTACAAATATTGCAGGGGCATACTGGAAAGGAAGCGAAGAAAACCAAATGCTCACTAGAATATATGGTTTAGCCTTTGAAACAAAACAAGAGCTAGATGACCATCTTCAGATGGTTGAAGAGGCTAAAAAGAGAGACCATAGAAAATTGGGGCGCGAACTTGATCTATTCCATATTGATGAAGAAGTCGGATCTGGTCTCGTTCTCTGGCACCCAAAAGGTGCTATAATCTGGAGGGTTATCGAAGATTTTTGGTTTGAAGAGCACATAAAAAATGGTTACGATCTAGTACGAACACCCCATATCGGTAATCGTCGTTTATGGGAAACTTCTGGACACTGGGGGTTCTATTCCGAGAGCATGTATCCCCCTCTTGAGGTTGGACAATCCCTAGAAGACACCAAGCAGAAAAAAAACGTAAAAGAATCGGACCAATACCTTCTTAAGCCGATGAATTGCCCCTTTCATGTCAGAATTTTTAAAAACTCACCGCACTCATACAAAGAGTTTCCATTTAGGTGGGCAGAAACTGGTACAGTTTATAGATTTGAAAAAAAGGGAGAACTGTCTGGTTTAACAAGAGTAAGGGGTTTTACTCAAGATGACGCCCATATTTTTTGCAGAAAAGATCAAGTAAAAGATGAATTAAAAAAGGTAATAGATTTTATACTATTTATCTATAAATCTTTTGGCTTCAACGAGGACTCAGTAAATGTTTATCTTTCTTTGCGTGATCCAAAAAATAAAGAAAAATACGCAGGCAATGATGAGGGTTGGAATTTTACAGAATCCGTCTTAAGGGAAGTGGCTGAAGAGAAAAAACTTCGTTTCAAAGAAGAAATTGGCGAAGCTGCTTTTTATGGTCCGAAGCTTGATTTTAAAATAAAAGATGCGATAGGGCGAGAATGGCAATGTTCTACCCTTCAGTTCGATTTCAACCTGCCAGATAGGTTTGAGATGAGATTTAAAAACAACAAGGGAGAGGAAGAAGCTCCGTTCGTACTTCACCGCGCTCTCTTTGGCTCCTTTGAAAGATTTATCGGTTTACTCATAGAACATTATGCAGGACTTTTTCCAACATGGCTCTCACCTGTTCAAGTTGCGGTACTCCCTATTTCAGAAAAACAAAATAAATATGCTGAGATCGTTTTTGATTCACTCAAAAAGGAGAGCATAAGGACCATTTTTGACCTAGACAGCGAAACCCTTGGAAAAAAAATAAGAAATGCTAAAACAAAAAAAATACCTTATCTTTTGATTATTGGAGAAAAAGAAGCTACAAGCGGAACCGTGACAATGGAAAGCAAATCTGGAAGCCAAACATTAAAAATAGAAGAATTTATTGAACAAATAAAAACAGAAATAAAAAATAGGGCTTAAAATAGACTTTTTTTATCCAATTCGTAATTCATAAATCGCCTACCCGTAGACAAGATTTGTAATTTATAACCAAACAAACTTTTCCCCAACTTATGAACAGGTTTACCAACCTTTTCAAGTTTTTTTTACTTTCTCTCTGTGCTAAATTGTATCCATGGCAAATGAATTAAAACAAATAAGAAACGTTCTCAGAACCCCGCCCAACGACGTGGATGCAGAGAAAGCACTTTTGGGTTCTCTTTTGCTACGCCAAAATTCACTGACTGAAATAGCCGACCTCATAAACCACGAATCTTTTTATTCAGGAAAAAATTCAAACATTTACAAAGCGATATTTGATCTCTATTCAAAAGGAGAACCTCTTGATCTGATTTCCCTCTCCTCCAAACTAAAAGAAAAAAGCTTATTGGAACAAGCTGGTGGACATAGTTATCTCGCGGAGATAATGAACACTGTCCCCTCCTCTTCTAACGTGGAGCACTACGCCAGGATAATTCAAAAAAAACATCTCTTGCGAAAGCTAATTGAATCAGCTGATCACATTGCAGAACTCGGATACAATGAATCGAGAGAAATAGACGAAATTCTTGACCAAGCTGAGAAAAAAATATATGGGATAAGTGGTTCTTTTCTCAGAAACAAATTCATCGACATAAAACAAACTCTAAACGAAGCATGGGAAAGAATAGATAGATTACAAAAATCAGATGGGGAAACAACACGCGGTGTACCAACAGGATTCCATGGACTAGACGGCAAACTCGCTGGTCTTCAAAAATCAGATTTAATAATTCTTGCAGCTAGACCATCAATGGGAAAAACGAGCCTTGCACTCGATATCGCAAGACAAGCCGCTTGTAAACACAATATACCCGTAGGTATATTCTCCCTAGAAATGAGCTCTCAACAACTAGCAGATAGAATGCTCGCCGCTGAATCAGGCGTAGATTCTTGGAAATTAAGAACAGGTAAATTATCCACGGACGAAGAATTTGTTGCCATAAGAGATTCAATGGATAGGCTTTCAAGAGCTCCCATTTTTATAGACGATGAATCAAGCAACAACATAATAAGAATGAGATCAGTCGCAAGAAAACTTAAACGAGAATCAGATCTGGGGCTTATTGTAGTTGATTATCTTCAACTCATGATACCAAACAGAAGCTCTGATTCTCTTGTTCAGCAGGTCACCGAAATATCAAGGTCTCTAAAAATTTTCGCAAGAGAAATGGATGTTCCTGTCTTGGCACTTTCTCAGCTGAACAGACAAGTAGAACAAAGAGGTGGCGAACCAAGACTTTCCGACTTAAGAGACTCGGGCTCAATCGAACAAGATGCGGATGTTGTTCTTTTTATTCACAGAGAGGACAAATACGATAAAAACTCCACAAAGCCAAACATCGCAAAAATCATGATAGCGAAACACAGAAATGGACCAACAGGAGAAACTGAGCTATATTTTGACGAAAAGAGGGTAAGTTTTAACAACATAGACAACTCAGATCATGGATCAGGGGCTGACACAAACTCTGGATTTGGGGACTTCTAGATAATTACAAATTACTAATATACGAATTACGAATGAATTCGATTGAAAAACTTACTGAAATATTCTCACATTTTCCGGGCATTGGCCCAAGACAAGCAAAGAGATTTGTATACCACTTACTGAATCAGGGGGAATATGCAAACAAGCAGCTTGCGGATCTTGTTCTTGAGCTAAAAAAAGAAACATCCTCTTGTCCTTCCTGTAAAAAATTTTATAAAACTCAAGGAAATTCTTTCTGTAAAATATGTTCTGACCCAAATCGCGATAGAGAGAAAATTCTTATCGTTGCAAAAGATGTAGACATGGAAAATATTGAAAGATCAGAAACTTACAATGGACTCTATTTCATCCTAGGTGGACTTTTGCCAATATTAGAAAAAAACCCCGAGCAGAAGATAAATCAAAAAGATTTGATCCAAAACATTTCTAAGACAAAGGAATTGAAAGAAATAATAATCGCTCTTTCCGCCACAACAGAAGGCGATCATACTGCTGAATTTTTAAAGCAACTTCTCTCCCCAATCTCAACCGAAAAAAACATCAAAATAAGTGTTTTGGGACGAGGACTATCTACTGGCACAGAACTTGAATACTCAGACGCCGATACGATAAAGAATGCGCTGAAAAATAGAGAATAAAAAATGATTCAAGATTCTCGCCGAAATAAAGTTAATTTCGAGCAGGCATATTTTTATACTCATGAATACAGAAACACAAAACCTCGCCGATTGGCGAGGTTTTGTGGTTCTGTATAACCGTA
>CAZYTH010000019.1:679-4501 GCA_964649715.1 uncultured Candidatus Saccharibacteria bacterium | reverse complement strand
TTCTATACTTGCGTTGCTTTTTTTGCAACGAGCTCATATCTAATATCTGTACAAAAAGTATAAATGTTACTTGTTTATAAGTCCTGCTTCCTGGAGCATTCGCCTTAGCATAACGACAGCTTCTGCACGGGTAAGGGTCGCTTGAGGATCTATATCATCATTCAGTCTTCCTATAACAATTCCATTCTTTATGCAGACTGCAACACTGTTAACAGCATATTCTGATATTTTATTCTTATCTGTATATATATCAAGTATGACATCGATTTCCTCATTTGCCATGTCTGCATCCATTCCAGCAAGCTTCATAGCTCTTTCTAGCATTGCCATGGACTGCTCTCTTGTAAGAAGGTCAGATGGTCCGAATAATCCGTTCCCGTATCCGTTGATTATCCCGTACTCATAAGCTTTTTCTATATATACTGAATCCTCATTTGCATCAGCAACATCAGTAAATATACTTTCGTATGAGTTCGGAACAAGCCCTAAAGCTTTTACAATAAATCTTGCGAACTGTGCGCGGGTTATCTTGTCATCAGGAGAGAAATTTCCATCAGTATCAGGCTGTATGACAAGTCTTGAAGCCATATCATTTAACTCAACCGCTGCCCAGTGTCCAATTATGTCTTCCATCTCAACATTTCTGTAAATCAAGGTATATGTGCTGTTTGTAAGACTGTTAATAACAGCATAATATCTGCCATCTTCCTTTACAATCCGAGTAGGCACATGACTCAGCGTTCCGTCTTCATTCAGAACAACTGCTGTTGTTATATCAGCTGGATCAACTCCATCAGGTATAGCAATCCTTCTTTCTACATATCCTTTAAACTTTGATACTTCGAAAGTCTTTTCTTTTGTTTCACAGGTTATTGTAAATTCCACCGGTTCAACCATCAGTTGAAGCTTGCCTTTTTCTGCTGAGTCTGATATTACTTTAACCGTATCATCATCTGGCTCAGTAACTTTTATTTTTACTTTAATATCCTCAAGGTTTGTAGAAGAACCAAGAGCTTTTGATACATCATCTATGTTTATCTGGTCTGCAGGCAGTGAATAACTTGCCTTGTCAGTCTTAATCTCGAGCAATGCATTTATCTGTTCCATGTTCTTTATTGTCTGGCCATTAAGCTGTCCTACGACCTCGTTGGTAAATCCTGTAGCAGGCAAAGTAATAACTGTACCTTGATCTTTTGATTTTATAAGGTTGTTTACAAGATCGTCATTAACTGTAACAGTTATTGTAGTCTTGCCTTTTGTGGTCTCTCTTTTAATATTTGCAGCTTCCTGTTCTTTCCCGTCAATTGTTATTACAGTATTATTTGGAAGCAAAATATCCGCATCAGGTTCATCTTCATCATCTGTAATAGCAGTAACTCTGCTATATGCTGACATATTTCCAGTTTCATCCTTAACAAGTACATTGATGTAATATATTGATGAAGCTGTTAAGCCGGATAATGACGCAGAAGTATTACCTGACCAGTCATTAACTGCTGTGCCATTACTCAAGACATCAGCCAAATCCGCTACATCATCTCTTGTTGAGTAATATGCTTTGTATAACAGGTTTGATGCTGATGATACATTGTCAGATGCAACACCCCAGCTGAAGCTGATTGATTCTGTGCTTGCTGCATCAACTCTTATCGAAGAAGCTGCGCCTATTACAGGAGCTTGACTGTCATATACATACTCAGTGATTACACTTGTCTGGTTATAGTTGCCTGCAGTATCAGTAACTGTCCCGTCATCAATCTCAACAGACACAGTTCCATCTGATACTGCAGTTATATCTATAGTATAGATATTACCACTCTGGTTTAATGTCCCTTTAGTTCCATTTGTGACAATAATATCATCTGCAGTAAAGGACGGGACTGCTTCTGAAAACTCAATAGTTACCGGTATAACAGCAGTAGAAGTATATCTTGAGACAGATGAGCTTATATCAACAGTTGGAGGAATATTATCATAAGTTACCTCTAATCTGCTTGATGCAGTATTCATATTGCCTGATTCGTCAGCTGCAACACCAGATGGAATCTCAACAGTTACTTGTCCGTTGTTTATAGGATAAATCATAAATCTATACCAGTAATCTGCACCAGAAAATACACCTTTGTTTGCGTTAGTGACCTGTATGTCATCTATTGTAAATCCTGTCACATCTTCACTGAACCTTACATCTACCCTAAAACCAGAACTTACTAAAGATGTGGCTGTCGTATCCATTACTACTGTTGGTAAAACAGAATCAAACCATCTTGCAAACTCAGACGCAGCCCTGCTGGTGTTTCCAGTTGCATCAACAGCTGCTCCGGCTGGAAGATTTACTGTGATATTTCCTTGAGAAATTGGAGTAATATTCATAGTATATATATTACCGCTTCCATTCAGAATTCCTTTTGTGGCATTTGTCACAACAAAATCATCAGCTGTTAATCCTGTAACAGCCTCGCTAAAAGTAATAGTTATAGGTATTGGTGATGTTTTTGTAAATGTTGTTGCTGTTGAAGTGATTTCTACTGTAGGCGAAGTTCCATCATATGTCCATGTATAATAACTGGATGTTTCAATAGCATTAGCTGCTGCATCCATAACACTGCCATACCCTAATCTCAACCTGACTATACCGTTTCCTGTTGGTGTTATCTGAGCAGTATATATGTTACCGCTGCCAAGCAATGAACTGGCAGTTCCATTTTCAATAAGCAAGTCTGACAACTGCATGCCTATAACATCTTCGCTAAATGTAATTGTTATCGGTATAGGTGACTGGTTAGTCGGTTCGGACACTGTCGATATTACCTGAACTGTAGGTATATCTGTATCAAGAGTGTATTGCTGTGTAGTAACAGGACCTATATTTCCTGCAAGATCAACTATTCTTAATTTAATATTATGCGTCCCGTCAAGAAGCGTAATATTGTTATTACTGGAATATGAGTTAGCTGCATGACCGAAATTAGTCCATGTCACTCCATTATCCATGGATATCTCTACGAGCTCTGTTAATGAAAGTCTGTGAGTTAATACAATGTACAAGGTCTGATCAGAATATTTCGTAATGAAGTCTGTACTATCATTGGTATCCATATTAAGTTGCATTGTATCTATTGTAGTTACCGGAGCAACTGTATCATAACCTATTACGAATTCTGAAGCTGCAGTATTGCTATTACCAGCTATATCTATTGCTACTGCTGATGATATATTAACTCTTACAGCGCCTTGTGCAAACGGTGTTATATCTATTGTATATGTACTTCCGCTTCCGCTTAACACGCCTTTAGTACCATTTGCGACCGTTATATCATCTGCTGTAAAACCTGTAACTGCTTCAGAGAATGTAATTGTTAAAGGTATAGGTGATATGTTTGTATAGGTACTTAGTGATGAGTCAATAGTTACAGTCGGATTCACTGAATCATATATCCTGGTCATCCCCATAACTAATGAATTACCATTACCTGCAACATCAAAAACTGCATTTGTAGCAATATTCACTGCAACAGTACCCTGATCTACTGGAGTTATTATTACAGTATAGTTTATATTGTCTGCTGTTGTAAGTCCGCTTGGAGTACCATTGGTAACTGATAAATCCTCTAATTCAAAACCTGTTACTTCTTCTGAAAATTGTATGTTAACATTGAACGCTGATGTAACATATGCAGGTGCTGTGGAATATATAGAAGCACTTGGTCTTGATGTATCATATTTTATCGTAAACTCAGAAGCTGCTGTATTATTATTGCCAGCAACATCTGTTGCTCTTGCTGAAGATATATTTATTCTTACATTTCCCTGCGCTGATGG
>CAZYTH010000019.1:0-669 GCA_964649715.1 uncultured Candidatus Saccharibacteria bacterium | reverse complement strand
AACATCTGCTGTGAACACTATATTATTTGCTGTATTCAAGTTACTTAATGTACCGTTTGTGACAGCTATATCACTACTGGTAAAACCAATCACTGCCTCGCTAAATGTGAATGTTACCGGTATAGGTGATATATTTGTAGCAGAACCTGATGATGATATATTAACACTTGGAGACTCTGTGTCGTATACAACTTCTAACTGAGCTGCAGCAGTATTAAAATTACCTGCAGCATCTATTGCAACATCTGCTGCTACATCCACTGTTATCTGTCCTTGTCCTGAAGGTGTAACATTCACTGTATATGTGAACCCATTAACCGGAACAAAATTACTTAAGATTCCATTTGTTACTGATATATCATCAACTGTAAACCCAGTTACTGCTTCACTGAATGTGAATGTTACCGGTATAGGTGATGTATTTGTAGTAGAGACTGATGAAGATATATTTACAGAAGGAGGATTTACATCATAAACCCTCGTAAGACTCGGATATGAACTGTGATTTCTGCTAGGATTTCCAGCTGCATCCTGTGCTGCGCTATCTATTATACTGATATCAACAATACCTTCCCCATCTGGAGTAATATCAGCATAATATATATGGCCGCTTCCAGTTAAATTACCTGCAGTACCATTAATAACAATTATATCTGCTAAATCAAACCC
>CAZYTH010000018.1:0-4509 GCA_964649715.1 uncultured Candidatus Saccharibacteria bacterium | reverse complement strand
AGGCTCGGAATTTACCCAGGCACAGAAAATATGTGGGACGGGATTTTGGGAATGACAGACCAATTAGATGACATCAGAGAACAGGTCAACTCGAGGGAAAAATAAAGAAGGAATTATTGAAAAAGATTATACTTGTGAATTTAATGAAGATTAACAAACATTAATAAAAACAAGCCAATTATTATAAAGTTGGTGGAATAATAACTACAAAATGGACGCAAAAGAATTTAATCAGCTAATAGCCGAAAAACCGCAGGACGTCAAGGCTCGCGGGGCCGTGCTGTATAACGCTGCCTATGCGACCATGAACACCTACAACTCCGACCGCAGCGTCGCCAATCTGCGCAACATGGAAGCGGCCAAAGAAGCGTTGGACAAATTTATTGCCGAAGCAGGTGGAGGTGTAACCGGCGACACGTTCGACAATTTAATGGCCGTGCTGGAATACCTGACAAATAATGGCTGGAAAGCCGCCCGAAACAGCCTTTATCGCCACCAATCCCAGGGAAAACTGTTGCCGGAATCAGACGGCAAATATAAACAGCGCGCCGTCGATAAATACGCAAAAACATTCCTGAAAAGAACGGCCACCGGCAAGCGTGATCAGGAATCGTCCGACGAATTACAGCGCCAGATCCTACAACAAAACAAAAAGCTGAAAGATATCCAAATCAAGATGAACGAAATTGCCCTACTCAAAGAGGAAGGCGCTTATTTGCTGGTGCGAGACGTCAAAGACGCGGCTTTTGCCCGAGCCCGTCAAATCCGCGACGTGCTGCTTAATATTCCAGACAGGATATCGTCCATCCTGGCCGCGGAATCCGACCATGATCGCACGCGCGAAATCCTGACAACAGAAATCCGCCAGGCGCTGGAATCTCTGGAAAAGGTGGAGGAAATCAAAATCGATGCTTGATGCCGCCAGAATATACAACGAGGCATTTACCGCCGGGTTGCGTCCTGATCCGGATCTGACTGTCACCGAATGGGCCGACAAATACCGGATGTTGCCCAAAAAATCATCAAGCGAACCAGGCAAATACCGCAGCAGCCGCACGCCATACGCCCGCGAGATCATGGACGATCTAACTTCCAAAAGTCCGGTTCAGGAAATATGCGTCATGAAAGGAACCCAGCTTGGCTTTACCGAAGTCGGTAATAACTGGTTTGGATACATCGTGGACATATCACCCGGGCCAATGATGATGATCTTTCCCACGTCCGAACTGGCGCAGGATCACAGCAAACAGAAATTGCAGCCGACAATACAGGAAACACCGCGTTTGAAAGACAAGATCCGTGAACACCGCACGCGCGACAGCGGAAACACCATCTCAACGAAAGAATTCCCCGGCGGCATTCTCTTTTTATCCGGCAGCAATTCCGGTGCGTTTTTTCGCTCCAAGTCAATCAGATTTTTGTTTTTGGACGATATTGACGGATTTGAACACGACATTGGCGGCGAAGGCGATCCTGCGGAGCTGGCCCGCAAGCGGACAGACACCTACGGACCGCGGAAAAAAATACTGGAAGTCAGCACGCCCACTATTAAAGGCGTCAGCCGCATCGAATTGAGTTTCCGCGAGTCCGATCAGCGTTATTATCATGTCCCGTGTCCTTACTGCAAAGCCATGCAAAAGCTGGAATGGGGCGGACAGGGTGCAGATTTTGGCCTCAAATTCATCCGCGAACCGGACGGCAAGATCAAAGACGTCTGGTATGAATGCCGAATATGCCATAAGCCGATTGAAGAGCACAACAAGCGCCAGATGCTGGAAAACGGCGTATGGATACCGGAGTTTCCGGGACGCACCAAACGAGGCTATCATATCAGCAGCCTTTATTCGCCGTTAGGCTGGGTAAGCTGGCGGCAAATCGTCAAAGAATTTCTGGAAGCAAAAGCCTTCAAAGAGAGGCTGAAAACATGGACCAACACCCGCCTGGGCGAACCATTTGAAGAAACCGGAGAGCAGCCGGAATGGGGTTTGCTAAAAACAAGGTGTGAATCATACAGCATATTGACCGTTCCGACGGGCGGCCTTATCCTCACGGCCGGAGTCGATACACAAGACAACCGCCTGGCCGTTGTGATCCGGGCATGGGGACGCGGTGAAGAATCCTGGCTGGTTCTATGGACAGAAATCTATGGCGACCCCGGACAGCCCCAAGTTTGGCATGATCTGGATGCTTTACTATGTCGATCATTTCTGCACGCATCCGGCGCCGAACTGCGCGTGATCTCCGCCGCCATAGATACAGGTGGTCACCACGCCAACGATGTCTATAATTATGCCCGCCGAAAAGCTCCCCAAGTCATGGCCATCAAAGGCGCCAGTCAACCGGGGAAACCTATTGTCGGCCGTCCCACACCGCAAGATGTCCACTGGAACGGCCAGAAAATACCAAATGGCGTCCAGCTTTGGCCGGTGGGCACCGACGTCGCCAAAGGTGTCATTTATTCCCGCCTGAAAATCGGCCAACCGGGACCGGGCCATTATCACTTTTATATGGGAGTGCCGGACGAATATTTTATGCAACTCACTGCTGAAAAACTTGTTACGCGATATGTCAAAGGATTTCCGCGTCAAGAATGGGTTATGACCGGCCCGCGCAACGAAGCCTTGGACTGTGAAGTATATAATTACGCGGCGGCTATCCGTATCGGCATTCACGAGATCGACTGGGATGCTCTGGAAAAATCAATTAACGGCGGTCAGCAGTCAGAACAAAAAACCGAACCAAAAAAACGAGAAGAAAAAAATAAAACAGCGAGGTGGTAACAATGGCAATTTTATCAGGAATGACAGCAATCCAAGACTTTTGTCGGTCAATCAACATGCAATCATCATCGTCAGTCATCAATGATTTAATCAAATACGAATTTTTTCCGGCCAAAAAGCTGGGCGGCGTCTGGGAATCAGATGGAGACTTGATCGTCGTCTGGCGTAAAAACCGTCTTTTAAAAGAACTGGGAATCGAACCAATCGCAGCAACCCCGGAACCAATCACCGAAAGACCGGAAATAAAGATCAAAAACAACAACGGAAACCAGAAGATGAATAAGAGGTGAGAAACAGGCTGTCAGGCTGTAGGCTGTCAGGAAAGGAGCGAAGCAATGCAAGAATATCGGATCAGGAATAAATCAACAAATAAGTGGTGGGATGGCATGGCGGAAAACGCCAATGATGCGCTGGACAAATCTGGCTGGCCGGCTGCGGATTGCGAAATCAAAGAGCGGACCTATGGCGGAGGCGGCGGCTGGAAAAAAGTCAAAGAAGGGGATAAATCATGCAAGTCAAAGACCTAAAACCGGCGGGCTACAACCCGCGCAAGATCAGCAAAGAGAAACTGGCCTCCCTCAAGAAATCACTGGAAGAATTCGGCGACCTGTCCGGGATCGTCTATAACACCCGGACGCAGACCCTCATTGGCGGACACCAGCGGATCAAAAACCTTGACCCGGCCTTGAAGATCGTCACCAAGCCCCAGACCGACCCCACCGGCACAACAGCCGCCGGATACATCGAAACCCCGCACGGACGCCTGACCTACCGCGAAGTGGACTGGCCCGAAATCAAGGAGAAGCAAGCCAACATCGCCGCCAATCAGCACGGGGGCGAATTTGATGACGAACTTCTGGCCGAATTACTAAAAGAAATCAAAATAGAAGAGCCGCTGCTTGACTTTAGCCTGGTCGGATTTAATGATGATGAAATGGCTGGCCTTCTGGGTGAAACAGAGCAAACGAAAGACGCCGAGCCTCAGATCGACCGGGCCGAGGAACTAAACAAGACGTGGGGCGTAAAAACGGGCGACCTTTGGCAGATCGGGGAGCATCGGCTACTATGCGGGGACTCGACGAAAAAAGAGGACGTGGGGGCCGTCATGGCCGGAGAACGGGCGGACATGGTGTTCACTGACCCGCCGTATAATGTAGCAAGCGAAAACGGTATTTATGCCGCTGATTGTAGTAAGGCGATGGCCGATCTGAAAAAGGCGGAATGGGATCGTGACTTTCAATTATTGCCTGCCCTCGAAGCGATCCCGATGGCGCAAGATGTGACGGTGTATGTTTGCACGTCTCACCACCTCGCGCCCCTGATTTGGGAATGGATGAGGGGATGGGCGGATCATTCAAGCTGGTGCGTATGGAATAAACCAAACCCGATGCCGTCACTTTCAAAGCGTCACTGGACATGGAACGGGGAACTTATCGCTTATGCGACAAAAGGGAAGCACACTTTCAACTTTCCCAAAGAAGGCCATGCCCCCAGCGTATGGACGATAACGAAAAAATCGGACGGCAGCCATCCAACGCAAAAACCCATCGAAGTGCCAGCGGAAGGGATCGCCCATAGCAGCAAAAACGGCGATCTCATCTTTGACGGGTTCCTTGGCTCCGGCACCACAATGGTTGCCTGCCAAAACCTAAACCGGAAATGCCGGGGAATAGAAATTAGCGAAAATTACTGTGCTGTTATCCTTCAGCGCATGACCGACGCCTTTCCC
>CAZYTH010000017.1:2835-5031 GCA_964649715.1 uncultured Candidatus Saccharibacteria bacterium | reverse complement strand
CGCTGCTGCTTCACCAGAGTCAGAATCTTTGTCAGCAGACGGCGTTTTGCTAAAGGGAAGAATTCAATAATCCCCTCCATCAGCGCGATGGTTGCCGCCTCGATCGTTTCCCCGTCCAGTCCCTCGGCAAACTGCACATCGGTAATGTTCTGGCGGTCAGCCTGATCCTTGCAGACGGCAAAAACCGTATCCACCAGCAAACACGGGTCATCAGCGAGCTGTTGCAGGACGTTGGTATCCGCGTGACCGTCCGGATGTACTCTGACCGAGTTGGCCAGATCGAGATTACATAACGCACGCACCCGCCGGATCGCGGCGATATCAACCCGGCAAATCCATTGACGGCCAAGTTTGTCTTTGAAACTGATCATAATTTTCCTTTCTTCTTAAACTGAAAAGCGGCTGCGGCCAGTGAAGGCACGCAGGCCGCTTTTGTGCTTGTTTTTTTACGCCAGATCGCAAACGCCTGTCGGCTGCCTTGGTTATGCGGTAACAGTCAGGGTCGGAACACGCGCATCATCATAAACCGTGGGCTTGGCTTTGACCGAAAACTTGATTGCGTCTTCCAGGTTCTGCTCCATGCTGCATTCGGTGATCAGGCAGTCCGCCTCGAAACTGAAGATGCCATCGGCAACTGCGTCGATAATCTTCAGTGCCAGATAACTGGCAGTGCCACCTTCAGCGCCCTTGTAGGCATTCAGGAACAGTTTCCCCTCAGTCGAACTTTTGGCAACGAGCAGATCGAACGAAATCTCAGCTTCACGCAGACCTCCGGCAACAGCCTTTCAGCCAGCCGCCGTTCGGGTCGTCACATCAACTTCGTCCTGGTTCAGCGAGATAGACAAATCCTTGACATCCTTGATCTCTGTCGAAGGAATGGAGCCGGCTGTGCCGGCATACAGTTTGGCGTCGCGCCCGAGTAAATAATTCTTGATCATGTTTGTCTCCTTGGTTGGGTTATTTGACGGAATTTTCGAAAAATTTGATCAGGCCATGACGGTTCTTCTCGACCGCCGGCCACATGAATCGTCTCTGCTTGTATATACGACGCCGTAATTTATCCGCATCTGGCCAGTAGCGGTGATCCAGAGCACGGGCACGCATCACCATCTTCGGAGTTTTCAGGCGGGCAAAGACAATCCCACTGGAGTCTGGCTGCCTTGAACCGCTTCGATTACCTTTGGGTGTGGTATAGCCTGCACGTTTCGTAACTGGCCCAACGCCACCGAGTTTGTAATGTTTTCGCTTCCCTTTCAAAGCCTGCACGCCGCCGAACTCATGATAATGCCCAGTTAGTCCCGTCACAAATCCTGACGGCCCGGCAATCGCATGTCCGGCAGTTTTGTCAACATGATACATGATTGATTTCTTTAGCGATCTGGGACCACCTCTGGTATGAGGAGGCTGACCAGGAGCGGAGTATTTTTTGGCGCTCTTTTTAATCGATGCCTTTGCACTCCGGGCGATCAGGCTGGCAGATTTCTGCAACGGTGACGCCATCGCCCATTTGGCTTTTCTCGCCAGATAAGCGGCATTCATGTTGATTTTTGTACTGGCTTTGATCATGTGCTATTAAGGCGCGCTGATGTACTGCAAGGTGACTCCAAGAGTCGCCTTATACAGGGAGTCCTCGAAAAAACGCTCATCGTCAATGGGATCCAGTTCGATTTCCATGATTTTTGCTGACGGCAAATCAGAGGAGAGCAGATTTGTAACCAATTGGTCTACGCGGGCGATAAAATCCGGCAGGTCGCGTTTTTTGGCTGGAGACACAATGAATACCACCAATTTCAGTTCGTTGTGACGCTCATCCGCCCGAGTGTGCCTCCTGGTCTTGATCGAGTACGGCGTGACAATACCGGTCAGGGTCTCAATGTCCTCAAATTTGATGTCAGGGCACAAATCCCGACTGGCCGGTATACCTGCCGCAATGATTGACGTGGCAAGCTCCTCGCAAAGCTGGACGATAGGTGTACTGTCGGGCATCAGGATTACTCCTCCGGTGGCGGCTGGATTCCAGAATATTTTGTAAAAATCCGGATGATTGTATGCGTCCAGTAATATTTGCCTGTCAATGACGGCGGAGAAGTTAGGGAATTGCATGTTGGATACAAGCAAGCAGAACAAGTATTAAGAACAATTGCACCTTACTATAATAGTGGTAAAACAATAATGATACTTGCCACATGTTCTTTT
>CAZYTH010000017.1:0-2825 GCA_964649715.1 uncultured Candidatus Saccharibacteria bacterium | reverse complement strand
ATTTTGTAAAAATCCGGATGATTGTATGCGTCCGACGGGTATGCCATCGATAGCAGTCCCCGCCGGGTATGGTCACAACCTGGTATTTTTCGTTATTGTAGACAATGACATCACGATTCATCGGTATCATTTTCAAATCAGAATACCGAAGCAGAAAATCAGCCTCACGGGTGCGGATGTTGAGATCATCCGTCTTTTTGATTTGAAACCTATCTCCGATTTTGGCTGGTATGCCGCGGGCCATGACCGCATTATCACGGACATAGTCTACGGTGACCGCTATCCCGAGGGAAGGATCAAACATCGAATTGAGAATCTCTTCACCCGCACTGATCATGCTTATGCTCCAGGCTCTTCAACAACTTTGACGCCGATCAGGCGCATTTCGTATTCCGTTCCCAGGGCCGATCCGATCGAAATGATGTCGTTGCTGTCCGGTGTGATGTCAACGCCGATCGGCAGCAGCAGTACCAGAGCCCCGCCGGCAGGAATCGAGATCGCGGCAGTAGTCCCGAAATAGCTGCCGGATACATCCAGAGCATTCGCTGCGCCCTTGTTGCAGACAATCAGTCCTTTCAACGTTGCGAATGCAGCGAGATTGCCACTCTGATCCGAAACCAGAGACAGATCAATGTCTTCCGGTGAGGCTGCAGCGCTACCACGTTTTTCGTAAATGAGATCAACCTGATGATCTCCATTTCCAGCAGCAAAATTCTTGGACAGAGCCATGATATCCTGACTGGCAAATCGGGCATCCACCAGGCTGGCGGTGCTCTCGGAAGAGCTGGTGTTGAAGTTGATGGCAATATTGGCTGGCATGCTTTTTTCCCTTTATGATAAAGATTGATGTAAAACTGGAGAAAGAGAGGAAGGATTTATAATTCCTTTTTCAGTACCAATCTTCCTCCAGAGGGGGATTACTCGAACAGGCCGGCGGTGGTCAGGGCCGTCACGGCCGTTGCGAGATCGGTCTTCGCCGCATTGACTGCCGTCTTCAGCGTGGCCAGATCATCGATCCCGGCTTCAAGGCTGGTTTCGATCGCCTGGACGTCGTCGATGATCGCCTTGTCGCTGTCGCGCAGGGTGGCAAGGTCGGCAATCGCGGCAACCAGCTGAGTACGGATCGCGGTCACGTCATCGATCAGCTTATCCAGCTCCGCTTTGACAGCATCGACGTTGGTATCATTCTGCTCAATAGCAGCTTTGATAGCGGCTGCTTCAGCAGAAAAGTCGGTGCCAACAATACCATCGGTGGTCGGGCCGGTGACCGTCGGATCCGCCGCAGTCATTTCTGCCGGGTCAACGGCAGTGATCGTGGGATCAGCGGCATCACAGGTCGGATCGGTGGCCGTCAGGGCAGCAATGGCGTTCTGGGTGACAGCGGGAGCGGACTGGGCTTCGGGAGCGGAAACGCTTCCGATGTTGCAGGCGTTCACGGCAGCCAACACGGTCTCATCCGCATCAGCAGCAGCGGCGGCGGCCCGCCCGAAGTAGGCGTTGTCAATCGGCGTGGTCTGAACCTGCTTGGTGCCCGCATTCCAATACAGGATCGCGCCAAAGTTGATGACACCGGCAGGCTTGGCCATCTGGTAGATTCCAGTGATAGCCAAAGCGCCGAGTTCATTGGCCGCGATATCGAGCTTGGCGATGCCGTAAAAGTTGTTTTGCAGAGCAATCACATCGCCGGCACTGACAGCGCTTACCGGAGTGTAATCCAAGGATTGTCCTTCTTTCCTGAAAATTGCGTCCATTTTGTTTTATCCTTTGATTTGGTGGTTTGAAAATCGCCGGGCTGGCACAGTGTCAGACCCGGCCATGCTTACTTTGCTCAGTTCTTGCCTTTGTTGAACTGCATCCCGCGATGGTCCTGCTCACGCACGCCAAAGTCGAAGTACACACGAAAGTCCATGCCGAGGGTGCTGAAATTGCTTTCCGCAAATTCGACGGTCGGAGCCGTCTTGCCGCGGAAGTAGCCGATTTCAAAGGTATCGACCTGGTTGGGATCGGCAAACAGGTACCAACCCGTGTCGCTGTTTCCTGTGTAGTTGGCATTGGTCAGATACGGGCTGGCAACTGGGATCAGCTTGTAGTTGGCGATGATGTTGCCCGCAGGAACCACGGCGTCCCCGCCCATCAGCACGGTGCTCATGGTCAGACGCTGCGCCGTCGGGTACAGGACATTCGGAACCAACAGGAATTTTGCCGACACGGAAATCGGCTGGTTGTCGCCGTCAACCTGATCCATGAATTTGGCGAGGGCCTTTTCAAGGGATTCCACACCGAGGGCACTGGTAGCGCCGCCAATGTAGTTTTTGTGATCCGTGGAGAAAAGAGCCTTGCTGTCACTTTGTACCGGATTGCTGAGCAGCCGGGCAAAAAAGACCTGGTCGAGTTTGCGCTTTCCACGGTTTCCGAACGCCGTCGGAATTTTGAGGAACTCGCCGAGATTGTCGCCATACATCATTTGCCGCGTCAGCGTAAACAGCTTGCCATAGGTGTCGAGCTTGTTTTTCGCCCGATCCTCACCCAAAGAGCCATGCCCAAGCTCGCCGTCCGCACCAACCTTTTCGAGGTCGCCAACATCAACAAGCCGAACGCGCTCAGCCTCGTTGAAGTCGTTAAGATCGCCAACCGAGCACAGTTTCTGAGCAATGCTCTCGACGGCATTGAAAGCTTGCATGGCTTTCTTGTTTGCGACATTCGACAGGATGCCAGGCAGGCTAACCGTCGAGAAGGCCGCTTTGATCGTGTCGTTGTTGAAAGCAACGCCTACGGTTTTGCCCTCCAGCCGGCAGGCCTCGACCATGACGTCTTTCAGAGCCATG
>CAZYTH010000016.1:0-5304 GCA_964649715.1 uncultured Candidatus Saccharibacteria bacterium | reverse complement strand
CATCCGGACACAAGGTCAGAATAAGGGTTGCTGCTTATGAACACAAGGTTCTCGATCAAAGCGTAAAACAAATAATCGATACTGCAATGAGACATGACGCTGAGATAAGGGGGCCGATACCTCTTCCAACAGAGATAAAAAAGTATACAGTAAACAGAAGTTCTTTTATCGATAAGAATTCAAGGGAGCAATTTGAGATGAGGATACACAGGAGGCTTTTAGACATAAACAATCCCTCTCCAAAGATCGTTGAGGCTCTAACAAATCTCAATTTGCCTTCTGGTGTGAATGTAGATGTAAAGATGATTTAACAGGAGTTGGAAGATGGCTTGAGGATTTAAAGAATTTAGATCCCTTGTCATGTTCTATATTATTTTAAAAAAATGTTCCTACTCGGAAAAAAACAGAATATGTTGCAGATCTTTGACGAGAACGGCAAATGTCATCCTGTTACTGCTGTGTCAGCTGGACCATTGACAGTAATTCAAGTTAAAGATAAGAAAAAAGATGGCTATGATGCTGTTCAGTTTGGATACGATAAGCTTTCTCTCGATAAGGTTAATAGCCCCATGAGCGGTAAAATGGTAGCAGCGCTTGGTGGAGGTGCCGTCGGGTTTCGTCACATAAAAGAAATGAGGATTAAGGGAGAAAAAGTTCCGGATCTTAAGGTTGGCGACATCGTAACAGTCGATTCTCTTGAAGAGGGTGGAAAAGTAAATATCGCTTCAATTTCAAAGGGTAAAGGATTCCAAAGTGCGATAAAAAGGCATGGTTTTAAAGGAGGTCCAAGAAGCCATGGACAAAAACATTGCGAAAGGGCTCCTGGTTCAATTGGTGGGGGTCTTAGAAATAAGGTTCCTAAGGGCATGAGAATGGCGGGAAGGATGGGTAGCGACAGAATAACAGTGAAGGGTTTAACCGTGATGAAGATCGACAAAGAAAACAATATTATTTTAATCAAGGGTGCAATACCAGGAAGAAGAGGAACCCTTGTACAAATATCAGTGGCTTAATTTTATTAAGAATTATTTTAAAAGGGCAAAATGGAAGCTAACGTATACAATAAAAAAGGTGAGATATTCGGAAAAATAGAACTTCCAAGAGGCGTTTTCGGACTTCCTTGGAATGGCGATATGGTTAGTCAAACGATTAATTCAATTCGCTCTTCTACAAGAACAGGAACTGCAAATGCAAAAGACAGATCTGAGGTTAGAGGAGGAGGCAGAAAACCATGGAAACAAAAAGGAACAGGAAGGGCGAGACATGGATCGACAAGATCACCAATTTGGGTTGGTGGAGGAGCTACACATGGCCCAAGATCTGAAAAGAATTATGACAGAAAGGTAAATAAAAAAGTTAAAGATAAAACCCTTTATACAATATTATCAGCAAAATTTAGAGATGGAGAATTGCTTTTTGTTGATGATGCTAGCATCGGGGAAGTAAAAACAAAGAAGGCTACGGAGATGTTAAAGATTTTTTCTGGTATCAAGGGATATGAGAAAATAAATTATAAAAATGGTAACCGAGCATTGATTTATTTACCCAATAATGACGAAAAGACCATTAAGAGTTTTAAGAACATAAAAACAGTTAGTGTTGATGAGGTAAGGAATATGGATCCATTTTCTGTAATAAATTACAAATTTATAGTGATTTCTAGTCCGGAAAAGAGTTTAAAGATGTTATCTTAAGTTTACCGGATATTATTAAGTTAGAAGGAAAAAATGGCAAGTATAGGAAATAAAAACAGAATAATGCTTAGATTAAAAAGGCCACATATAACAGAAAAGGCTTCAATGCTTTCTGCTGGAAAGGAAAATGCTTACACCTTTGAGATCGAAAAAGGGATGAATAAACAAGACGTAAAAAACTCAATAAAGGAAATTTATAATGTTATTCCGGTTTCTGTAAATATAATCAATCTTCCTTCTAAAAAAGTTTTCATGAGAGGTAAATGGGGTGTTAAGTCAGGTATAAAAAAGGCGGTCGTCTATTTAAAAAAAGGAGAGAAGATCGATTTTATATAGAAAAAAATGAAAAAATACAAACCTACAACTCCGGGGAGAAGACAGCTTCAAACAGTATCTTTTGGTGAACACCTGACAGCTAGCGAACCTTTCAAACCTCTAACTAAGGGATTTAAAAGAGACGTTGGAAGGAATAGTGCTGGAAGAATAACTGTAAATCATAAGGGAAGTGGACATAAAAAATTATACAGAATAGTTGATTTTTCATATAACAAGAAAGACATTCCTGCAAAAATAGAGACAATTGAATATGATCCCTTTAGATCATCTTTTATTTCATTAGCTTTATTTTCAGACGGGGAGAGAAGATATGTGGTTGTTCCTCAAAAAATGTTAGTTGGAGATACTTTTATCGTTAGCGAGAAGGGAGACATCAAACACGGAAACAGAATGATGCTTAAGAATATTCCTGTTGGTACTTTTGTCTACAATGTTGAGGTTAAGCCAAATGGTGGTGCGAAATTAGTCAGATCAGCTGGAAATTATGCTGAAGTTATGTCTAGTGATGCCGGTTACGTTAGTGTAAAAATGCCTTCCTCAGAAATTAGAAAGATTGATGAAGATTGTTTCGCTTCGATAGGTGCGGTTTCCAACGAGGAACACGGTTTGATTAATAGCGGTAAGGCTGGAAGAACAAGATGGCTTGGTATAAGGCCGACAGTTAGAGGTACCGCCAAGAATCCTTGTGACCACCCATATGGAGGAGGAGAAGGAAGACAAGGAAGAGGAACAAAAAGACCAAAAACAAGAACGGGAAAGGTTACTGGTGGAAGAAAAACAAGAAGACCAAAAAAATATTCAAATGTATTTATAGTTTCGAGAAGAACAAAAAAGAAGAAAAAGTAAAAAATAAAAGCCCCTTAATTTTTAAGGGGCTTTTATTTTTTGTGCAAAAAAGTTTTTTCTTTCCACGTTTTTAGATATTTTTCAATATTTTGTAAATAAAGCCACCTTTGTGGTGGCTTTATTGTTAATAAATAATATTTTCAAGAGACAAGACTAGACAAATTGTTACAGATATTATGGTTGGAAAAAAGAATAACCACATAATAATATCTCCAGGACTAGCTATGGTAGGTCTGTTAATCGGGAAATGTATTATTTTTGCAATATATTTTAATATATTGTGTTCCATTACTCTTTCGTCTGTGTGAATGAATATCCAGTCACACAGAAATTTCAGTCTGGTTTTTTCGTTTCCAATAGAATGTATTTTACTTGGAATGAATTTTCCGTAAGGACAAAATACAGGCATTTTTCCGTTATTAATAAGCATTGCAAAAATATTCATCGAACCGCCAAATATTATCATACCAAGACAGAAAATGGATACTTTCAGAGCAAATTTAGAGTATGCAGTCTTTGGGTCTTTTCTTAAAATATGTTTAATTTTTGAAAGAACCATGCGAAACCCCCTAAATAAATTCTTAAAAATGAGGATAGATTTTTTATCTTTTTTTACTTTACACTATTTATCTTTTAAAACAAAATCTCATTTATTTGATGAGTAATATCTATCCGATTAACTCGGGGAATAAATCATTTATCTCATTATTTAATTTTTTGATTACATTTTTATATTTTCGCTTTTCTCGTTGCGTTCATGATAAATATATTATTATTTTGTTTATATTTTTTTAATTTAAATTTTTGCGATGAGACAATCAGATGCATAATAAATTATAATATATTTGTTTTTAAAATAATTAGGTATAAAATTAATGTATTACCATTATGATAATTTAATTTTATGGACAAAGATTTAGCAGAGCAGTATTTGAATATAGCAGGTGTAATAATCGTTGCGTTAGACAAGAGTGCGAATATTATTTTTTTAAATAAAAAAGCCGAAAATATTCTTAGATGCTCCTTGAAAGATTTTGAGGGTAAAAGTTGGATAGACAATTTTATTCCAGCAGATGAAAGAGAAAAAATGGAGGCAGTTCAAAAAGAGGTTTCTGGTAACAGAGCTTATCCTGAGTATTTTGAAAATTATATTATAGATAAAGGAGGCGAGAGACATTTAATAGCATGGCACAATTCAACTCTTTTTGGGGAAGGTGGTATAATTCTTGGAAGTATAAGTTCTGGTGAAGATATTACTGGCAAGAGAGAAATAGAAGAAAATTTTAAAAAACATTCTGAGGAATTAGAAAGAATAAATAAATTTATGATTGGAAGAGAGAATAAAATGACAGAACTTAAGGAGAGAATCAATGAACTAGAAAAAGAATTAGAAATTCATAGAAGTAGTGCTAGCGAATAATTAATTTTTTTCTCTTCTTAAAAAAGTCTCATTACGGAAGGTACTATTGTTTTTAACGTGGAGATTGATAAATCTGGTTGGAATCCGTTTTTATTACTATTTAAAGGATATGGTAATATGAACGAATGGAAAAACATCATGATATTTTTCGAAAACCCGTTGCTCAAGAAGATGATATGGGGTGTGCAATCGCCTCTGTTGCTTTTGTGCTGGGGGTTTCGTATAAGAAAGCGTTATTTTTCTTTAAAGATGGAAAAATAAGGGCCATGGGGATACCAAATTTTTATTGTCCCGAGTTAGTAGAGATTTTAAATAATAATGGCTTAGATTATTCTTGGGTTAAAATAAATAACAAAAATAAAAAATTAGTAGAAAAAGAACTGTCTATCGTATTTTGTGAACAATCTTCTGAATTGCCCGTTGGACATTTTCTGGTCAGACATCAAAACAAATGGATGGATCCGTGGTTTAATCTGCCTAATCAAAAAAGAAAAGCAGATTTTAAAGAAAAGCTTCCTGGAAAACCAACCTATGTTGTTTATTTAAAATAGGCCACGCTACGCTTACAAAAATTCTCAAAAGCTTTTCGATTCCCTCAAATGCTCCGCATTTTCCAAATCATTCAAATAAAAAACAGGACCATGAAAGTCCTGCTTTTTATTTGATGTGGAGATAACCGAATATCAGCAGAATCAATTTATTGAATATATTTTGTATTGGTACCCGATGTTGAAAGAGAAATATGGCGATAAAAATAAGCTTAAATAGAAACAGACAACAACAAGCCTCGAAAAAAAGTCGGGGCTTTTTGGTTACATGACCTTCTAATAACGCCTCGGATAAATCCGATAAATTCAACAGTCCACAGTCCCTAGGGGAACACTCCTCACAGTGTCTAGGGGAACGCATTTAATCGTATAAAAACATTCATATATGAGCCTCTTAGAGAGGGTTCAAAACCTCAAATGGCTCATATATCCACTTTATAATTTAAGGGGCATTAAAACG
>CAZYTH010000015.1:0-6410 GCA_964649715.1 uncultured Candidatus Saccharibacteria bacterium | reverse complement strand
ATAAAAACCGTTCTCAATAATGGGCCCAATTCCAACTTTTGCTCCCGGATCTTTTTTAAGCATTGCCATCGCAAGAACATGTGCTAGTGAGTGTCTAATTTTTTCTATTTTATTTTCCATATTTTTTATTAATTTTTATTGGAACAGTAGTAACGGTTAATATTTAAAACGTTCCCAATCGGAACGCCGGGATTTGAACCCGGAGTCACACGAACCCGAATCGTGTATGTTACCGTTACACCACGTTCCGAAAATATTTTATTGATATAAATTATTACCTAGATTATACTACATCTGAGTGCCTGTTTTTGCAAGATAATTTAAGACCTATGGGAATTGAAAATACTTCTCCTAATATTGAAAATGCCAAAAATTATTTGGAAAAGAAAGGCTTCTTGAAAAATGTTTCCAAAAAAGATGCAGAAGGTATGATTGCGAGGTATGTTTCTATGCAAAATAGGGTTTGGGAAGATAATTTAAAAGAAGCTGAGGAAGATCTTCGGAGTAGAGGACTGCTGGATGATAATACTCCAAATTCACGTGACGTTATTTTTAACTACGCAAAAATGATTGAGGAAAGGAGGGCTGATGAGAAAAAACAAAACCTTAGAGATTCATTAGAAAGAGAGGCACTATAAAAATAGATGATTTAAAACATGCTCTGGCTGTAATTTTTGTTTTGTAAAAAAATAATATAGTTGCTTTAAAAATGGATGGAAAAATAAAATTTATTATAAAAGGAATATATCTTTTTTTGCTTATAATAGGGGTGGAAATACTTGTATTTATAAAAGACGATGTCTTTATGTGGATACCCTGGTGGGTTATTCCTTCTGTCGCTTTTGCTCTGTCTGTTTCTGCTGGATGGTTTTTGTATTCAGAGCTGGTAAAAAATTATAAAGAAAAAAATCTTTTTATTGAAATAGCCACTCATAAATTTAGAACACCAATATCTGTAATAGGTTGGTCTGCTGATTCTCTTGAGTCATCGATAGATATAACAGCAAGGAGGGAAGAGGTTAAAAAAATAAGAAGTTCGCTCAACAAGCTTAAGGAGATTATCGACACACTTGTTGGAGTGACAGAGATGAATGAAAGCGTTTTTTATCATTTCAGCCCTCTTGATATTCGGAAGATGTTTGAGGATGTTTTATCGGAAAATATCAAAAAAGAACTTGAAGACAAAAAGATTAAATTATTTCTAAATTTTAAGGGTGAAACTCCTGTAATATATGCAGATCACAAGAAAATAAGTTTTGTTTTTAAAAATTTAATAGAAAACGCTATTTTGTATACAAAGGAGGGAGGGCAAATAGAATTAGGATTGAAAGAAAATAAGAACAGCGTCATTTTGAGTATAAAAGATTCTGGGATTGGTATAAAAAGAGAGGACATTCGTTATATTTTTAATGATTTTTATCGAGCAGGAGAGGCGAAAAAGAGCGATACTGAAGGTATGGGTCTTGGTCTTTATGTTTCTAAGAAGATAGTTGAAAAGCATGGAGGAAAAATATGGGTAGAGTCTGCAGGAGAGAACAAGGGCTCAACTTTTTTTGTGGAATTTAAAATGGATAAATATAGACAGATATCTTAAGATTTGTGTTATAATTAAAGAACAAACTTATTTTGTTAAATAATGGAAAAACTATTTTTTGATGAAAAGATTTTAAATATATTGATACAGCTTATTGTTGCGACATTTTTGGGGGTTATACTTGGGACAGAGAGAGCGATTGCACACAAAAATGCGGGCATGAGAACATACGGATTGATAAGCATGGGGGCCACTTTGTTTGTTATTATCGCAAGGGAAGCTGCTTTGATGTACGGAGATGTTTTGGGTGCAGAGCTATTAAGGATTCCTTCTCAGGTTGTTGTCGGCATTGGTTTTATCGGAGGTGGACTTATTATGGTAAATGGAAATACCGTAAAAGGTATAACAACAGCTGCTGGGCTTTGGGTAACTGCCGGTATTGGCATGGCTGTTGGCTTTGAGTTGTATGCTTTATCTTTCATCGTCACAGTAATAACGCTTCTTGTTTTTACAGCCCTTTGGGAGGTGGAAGAAAAGATAAAAAAT
The DNA here is from genome assembly GCA_964649715.1 of uncultured Candidatus Saccharibacteria bacterium. Taxonomy (GTDB): domain Bacteria; phylum Patescibacteriota; class Minisyncoccia; order Phycocordibacterales; family UBA12445; genus UBA12445. The sequence goes on along the minus strand of CAZYTH010000015.1, from coordinate 4,330 downwards.
ATTTCTAATACCGAAAAGAATGACGAAAACGTTGGCGGCATCTGAAAAGTTATTTACAAAAATAAAGATTAAAAAATGCCCCATAACGGGGCATGTTTTTTTGATGCATTATTTTAGAGTTTTTTTATCGAGATTGAATAGTATGTCTAACGCGATTTTCTCAACCATATCTTTCTTTTTGAGTTCTGTTGTGTCAAAGAGTTTTATTTGCGGGAATTTTGGTGACAATTCCTCAAAAACCTTCTCACCGATTTTTTTCAGGAAAGAAACGGTTTTAGGATTTGTCGTGTCACCAAAAATCTCGGCAAAGTTTAGCTCTTTATCGCGTTCGGTGGATATATTGCCGTCGCAGGTGACGAAATAGGATATATCTACGTGATCTGTCCACTCAGGATAGAGGAAGGTTCCCTGCAGGTGTTCTTTTTGTTCTTTTGTTAGCTTGCCTTTTTGGAACCAGTATTCCATCCAGAAATATCCATCAAAACAGCATCTGTCAAAAAGAACAAAGTCGAATTGGTGGTTGTGTATTTGGTCAATCATAATATTGATAGCATACATTGCTGTCCGTATGTTGTAGACCGGAGTGGTCCTTGGTACATGTCTCACAAATTCCGCACCTTCTTGGGGTTTACAGACGCGGAAACCCAGACGACGTAAAAAGTTGTCGCAGGCTGTAATAATTGTCGTTTTTCCGGCATCAGGCGTTCCGAAGAAGGAAATTATGAAAGGTCTTGGGAGATCGTATCTGGTGTCGCATTTGAGGTGCTGTTTTAGAGCATTGATAATCAATTCATCTTTTTTGTTTTTCATTGGCCTACTCCTTTATCCATCAATGCCAAGGAATTTAACATCACGGAAGAGCTCTTTCTGAAGATCAAAATATCTTTCTTTGATATCTTTTGGTTTGTCTTGCAGGTCAATAACTTTAAGTTCTTCCCATTTATGAAGAGAGCAGGGAAACGGTAGCGATACATTACTAACGACGATTGCAAGAATGGTTGCGCCCGAACGCATAATAATGAAATCTCGATGTACTCCGTCCATTATTGCCAGCTCATTTCCGTGCCTTTCAAGGATCGGCGGAACATAAAAAGACATTGAGTACTCACCACTTCCATCTAGTCCAAAGATAAAATAAGCACCCAGCTCGCTAATTCCTCCAGGGATAAAGAATTTTCCGAATGTATCGGTAACTTCTTCCAGGAGTTGGGTATAGTTTTCTCTGTATGCAAACTTTTGACCAATCCTGAGTTGTCGAGGATCTATTTTAAACATATCTATTTCGGCATTTTCATAAACAGGTCGACCGTCAAGGGTTTTTATTTGTCGTATGATTTCGAGCAGAACAGTTCTTTCGATAGGAACAACAGAAAATACTTTTTTGAGATCCCTTAGCGGTATTACTCTTTGAACCTTAAGGATATTTGGAAGATACATTTTTTCTAAAAAGCTTGTCGCGTTAGGTAGGTTAAGTCTTTTCCAGTATTCATGAGCGTTAATAAACCACCCAGACATAAAATATCTCCTTTCTGATTTTAAAAGTACAATATTTTGCTAATATGAATAATAAGTGATTAAATTATTAAGTAAACGGTGACAATAAAATTAAAAGATGTTTTAACATCTAAAATGGAAAATTTATCACAAAAAAAAGAAGAAAACCAAAACGAAACAATTTTTGCTTCAGAGAAAAAATATCTGGAAATTTTGGTTGGCGAAATGGCTGAGGCTATTGAAAATGAAGAATTTGATGTTCTTGTCGGTGACGATGCAAGTGGTAGGTTGCCAACTCTCTTTTTGAGAAAAGTATTTCTTTTGAGAATGAAAAAAAAATACCCCAATCTTTCCGATAGTGAGGTTAATGACAAAATTAAAACTTTTTTTGTAGCTGGTGGAAGGGGTTTCGGTAATGAAAATGATTTAAAGATTTTTTTCGAAAAGATAAAAACATTAACGAAGAAAAAAATTTTGTTTGTTACTGAACATATTTTTACCGGTGATAGCCTTGTCAAAATGGCACATATAATGAAAAAGGCTGGTTTGTCGTTTGGTGTTGCGACAATGTCTATTAATCGAGAGGTGGGTATCGAAGACAATATTTCTAGTCAGCTTTTAATAAATGAATTAAAAAATAAAAAATTATTTTTTTCCGGAGGTTTTGGTTTTGAGCCAAACATTTATGGTAAAGCTGAAATGTCTGGGGTTGTTAAAAATATTTCTGAGAAAAATGGTTTTTCTTTTGTGGTTGGCGCTCATGCAAAACCTATAAAAGCGGAGGAACTCGGTCAATTTAATACTAAAGATAAATTAGGTGAAGAAAAGAATAAGGCGAGGATTGGTGTTGAGGATTTGGCAAATCAAATAGAAGGTTCTGTTTTTTCTGAAAAATAATTAATTAAAATGATAGAAAAAATAATAGGTTTTGATTTGGATGGTGTGATAATCGACCACACTGATATAAAAAAGAAATTGGCCTCTGAATTTGGTTTTAATATTGCTTTGGACCAAACACACTCAAATATAATAAAAAAGATAATTCCAAAAGACGAATTAAGAAAGATTCAGGAAATGATATATTGTAAACAGTTTTCGCAACCTCTTCTTTTTGGGGTTTTGGGAGTTTTAAAGAAATTGCGGGAAAATAATATAAAATTTTTTTTGATAAGCAGGAGGAGGGTAGGAGAAGCTAGGGAGCGAGCAGTTGAAATAATGAAAAACGAGGGATTGTGGCCTGAATTTTTTAATGAAGAAAACGTGTTTTTTGTTGAAAGCCCAGAGAGGAAAAATGAAGTAGCGAAAGAGCTGGGAGTGACACATTATTTTGATGATGAAGAAGATGTGCTTTCTGTAATGGAAAATGTTCCAAATAGATTTCTCTTCGATCAATTTGATAATTTTTCAAATAGTTATTTCCGCAGAGTTCGAAATTGGGAAGAAATAGAAAAAATATTATAAATGAAAGCGGTTAGTGCTTGGGGTTGGTATTTTTAAAAATTTTCATTTTTAAAACCGCACAAAACTGTGCGGTTTTTATGTTTTTTCATGAAACATTCAAACCCACAAAACTGGGGATAACTTTCTTTGCTTGCAATTGCCGTGAATGATATAATTTTAGGTAAGAAGTGAAACTTTTATTAAAAAATTAATATATATATATATATATATATCATGAATAAATATTTTTCAAAACGAATATCTTTTTTTGTCATGACGATGATGGTATTTTCGTTTGCATCGTTGGGGATAGAAAAAGTTTATGCTGGTGATACAGAATACAAGGTTGGCGATTTGGGTCCAATGGGTGGCTATATATTTTATGTTAATTCAAATTACCAAACTGACGGTTGGAAATATCTTGAAGCTGCTCCTACCGACCAGACCCCTCCAGATGGCGGAGTTAAGTGGGCAGATTCGGAAACTTATGTAAGTGAAGCTTCCGGAGCCACTGGTGTCTCAATTGGAACCGGACCAGGAAATACTAATATAGTTTCAGGATCTGTTTTGCCCAGTAGTAGCGCCATCGAATACGCATTAAACTATTCTTTAAATGGTTTTGATGATTGGTTTTTGCCATCAGAAGACGAATTAAATTTAATGTATGTCAATTTGCATCAAGAAGGGTTGGGGGGGTTTAACGCCAGTAGTTATTGGAGCTCTACGGAAATTGACCAAAACACTGCCAGAAGACAGAGCTTCAATACAGGATTAAAGAGTTCTAGCACTAAGATCACAAGTTATCGGGTAAGGGCAGTTCGTCGTTTTACAACTGATTCAACTTATTCGATATCCTACAACGGAAATGGAAACACCGACGGTGAGGTCCCTACAGATAGCGAAACTTATTTAACTGGTTCAAATGTCACTGTTTTGAACGAAAATACTTTGGAAAAAGATGGTGGCTATATTTTTGATGGATGGAATACTGCTAATGATGGAAGCGGAACGGATTATGCTGTTGGTGCAACCCTGACGATGCCGGCTAACGATGTTATTTTATATGCTAAGTGGTATAGGTCAAATTATTCGATATCCTACAACGGAAATGGAAACACCGACGGTGAGGTCCCTACAGATAGCGAAACTTATTTAACTGGTTCAAATGTCACTGTTTTGAACGAAAATACTTTGGAAAAAGATGGTGGCTATATTTTTGATGGATGGAATACTGCTAATGATGGAAGCGGAACGGATTATGCTGTTGGTGCAACCCTGACGATGCCGGCTAACGATGTTATTTTATATGCTAAGTGGTATAGGTCACCAGAAGAAGGATCTGAATACAAGGTTGGCGATTTGGGTCCAATGGGTGGCTATATATTTTATGTTAATT
>CAZYTH010000014.1:0-7940 GCA_964649715.1 uncultured Candidatus Saccharibacteria bacterium | reverse complement strand
AGCAAATAATCGATATGGGGGCACAATCAACTTCTACCGAGATAGAGGATATCGAAAAGGATTTAGAAGTTACAAACCTAGACGGACTGATGCTTGATCTCGATATTGCAGAGCTGGAACTAAATTAATTTAAAAAACCAAGAATGTTCTTTATCGATAAACATCCTTGGTTTTTTATTGCCTAAATCTAAAAAATGTGATATTAATTTGTAAACTTAAGAGATAAAAAAAATAAATGAAAGGAACAATAAAAGAAATTGGAAACTCGGAGATAGAAATAATCGGGGAAATAGATGCCGAAAAATTTTCCTCTTATAAACAAAAAGCTATCAATTCTCTGGGAAAAAGCATAAAAATGGATGGTTTTAGACAAGGGCACATACCAGAAGAGATTATTGTCAAAAATCTTGGCGAGATGATGGTCTTAGAAGAAATGGCTGAATTTGCGCTAAAAGACCTTTATCCAGAATTTATAAAAAATAATAACATTGAAGCGATAGGCAGACCTTCTATTTCAATAACAAAAATAGCAAAAGACAATCCCCTAGAATTCAAAATAACAACGGCGGTTATGCCAAAGATAGGGGTTATTAACTACAAAGATGCATCTTCTCAAACTTGGAAAGAATTAGAAAAAGAAAGCACTGAAGCCACACAAGAAGAAGTTGATAAGGTAATAGATGAAATAAGAAAATCAAGAAAAGCGAAAAAAGATCATGCATGTCAAGATGAAAATTGCAAAAAAACACACCCAACACCCGAAAACATTACCGAAGAGGAAACCCTACCTGAACTAAATGATGAATTTGCAAGATCTATTGGAAGTTTTAAGGACCTTCAAGACTTAAAAGAAAAAATAAAAAACAACTTAAAACAAGAGAAAGAAGCAAATAAAAGAGAAAAAGGAAGAACTCTTATTATGGACAAAATAATAGCTGATACTAAATTTGACGTTCCAAAAATTTTAATCACAGAAGAGCAAAAACAAATATTAGAAGAAGTAAAAGGGAAAATAGAACAATTGGGAATAAAGTTCGAAGAATATTTAAAACAAATCAATAAAACAGAAGACGACATAATAAAAGAATCAGAGGAACCCGCAAAGAAACGAGTTCAGTACAAAATGATTCTCAAATCAATAGCAAGAAATGAAAAGATAGAAATTCCTGAAGAAAAAGTATTAGAAGAAGTCGAAAAACTTATGAAATACTACGAAAAAGCTGACTTCAATTCTGCAAAAATATATATTGAAGATGTTATGGCGAACGAAAAAGTATTTGAATTATTAGATAATAGTAAGTAACAAATAGAAAGTTGAGAATTGACCCAAAAACAACCTACAATTATCTACTTTCAACATTCAAAAATATGTTAATACCAACAGTAATAGAAAAAACGCACGGGGGCGAGAGGGCTTACGACATATATTCACGTCTTCTTAAGGATAGAATCATATTCTTGGCTGGACCAATAGACGATAATCTGGCAAACATCGTCATCGCACAACTTCTTTTTCTCGAATCAGAAGATCCGAACAAAGATATTAATCTTTACATAAATTCTCCCGGAGGTTCGGTCACTTCCACGCTGGCTATCGTTGACACAATGAATAACGTAAAACCAGACATATCAACAATTTGTGTTGGATTAGCAGCTTCTGGAGGAGCGGTCGTTCTTTCTGCTGGTAAAAAAGGGAAAAGACATGCTCTTCCAAACTCAGAAGTCATGATACACCAAGTTATGGGAGGCGCCGAAGGACAAGCTTCAGATATAGAAATATCAGCCAAACATATCCTTAAAATGAAAGAAAATTTAAATAAAATACTTTCTCTAAACACCGGAAAACCAATATCTACAATAGAAAAAGACACTGATAGAGATTACTTCATGACAGCAGAAGAAGCAAAAAAATACGGCTTAATAGATGAGGTCCTGAAACCAAAAACTAACAGAAAATAAGATAAACCCCAGAAATGGGGTTTATAATTTAATTTGAAAGAGAAAAAATTTCCGCATCGTCAGAACTATCAGATGTCTTAATTAACCCTCTTTCCTTTAACCTTTGAATAAATTTTCGAACAATTTTTTCGGCTTTTTTGTTATCAGAACTAATAACCCCAGAACCGTTTAAATAATAAATAAGATCAGTAAATTCAAAAAAATCGTGATTTAATTCTTTAAGGAAGTCATAGACGCCTTTAAGAATCAACTCTTCTTCAGTCTGGGGTTCTGTAATATTATGCAAACAACATAAACACCTTTGAATACGAAAAAGAAAAATATCTTTATTTTTTAGCGAAATAATAAGCCTCATAACATTCAAACCTCCAATTTTTTTTTAAAGAACAAGAGACCGTAGTCAAATTATAAATAGATAGAAGCAGAAAAAAAAGATCTAGTCAAATGCAAACTGGACTTTGAGAGGAAAAAATGATAGTCTAAAATTGCAAGATTAAAAAATTAAAAAATCTTTTCGCCGAAAATTGTATGAGTTTAACTGAGTTTTACCTAAAAGAAACCAAAAAAATGACAAAAAAAGTATTTTTCTTGTTCAAAAAATCGCATAATATTAAAAAATACTATTTCTGTAGCTGTAAAACAAGGCCATAAACTAAACTTTGAGGGCGAAGAGCTAACGCCATGAATATCAAAGAAGTAGCCCTTCTCGCTGGTTTAACCGGCATATTGGGTATAGCAATAGGATACCTTCTCAGGTGGGTTGTTCTGCTTGGTAAAAAAGGTTCTATGGAACTTACCATTAAGCAAACAATGCTTGAGGCTAAAGCGTCTGCGCAAAAGATTATTGATGAAGGAGAGAGGAAATCAGAACAATTAATCAAAGACGCCAGAGAGGAAGAAAAAAGAAGACTTACTGAACTAAAAAGAACAGAAGAGAGGCTGATTAAAAAAGATGAATTATTAGACAAAAGACAAGGCGACATAGACAATGAATCAGAAAATATAAAGCTGAAAATATTAGAAATAAAAGAAATCAAAAACAAAGTCCAAGAAATGGAAGCTAAGGCCCATGGAGAGCTTGAAAAGATATCAAAATTATCAGAGGAAGACGCAAGAGGTGAACTTTTTAAAATAATAGAGAAAAAATATGAAGAAGACTTTGTCTCAAAGATCCAAAAATTAGAAAGAGACGGCTTCGAGAGACTTGATAGAAAAGCAAAAGACATACTAGCCATAACTATTCAAAGACTAGCTTCTTCTACTGCTTCTGACATGATGACAACCACAGTTCAGATACCATCAGACGACATAAAAGGAAAAATAATAGGAAAAGAAGGTAGAAATATTCGAGCCCTTGAAAGAAGCGCTGGTGTTGAAATAATAATAGATGATGCTCCCGGAACAATAACGATATCGAGCTTTGATCCAATAAGAAGGCAGGTCGCTAAATTAGCCATGGACAATCTAATCCTAGATGGAAGGATACAGCCAGCAAAAATAGAAGAAACTGTTGAAAAGGCAAGACAAGAAATAAATAAAATTATAAAAGATAAAGGAGAACAAGCTGTTTATGAAACTGGGGTTTTAAATCTCGACCAAAGAATTGTAGCAATCCTAGGTAGGCTTCACTTCAGAACAAGTTATGGACAAAACGTTCTTCAGCATTCAATAGAAATGGCTCATATTGCAGGGATGTTGGCCGAAGAACTTGGTGCCGATGTAGCGATAGCGAAAGCTGGGGCCCTTTTGCATGACATAGGGAAAGCCGTCGATCATGAAGTAGCTGGAACACATGTTGAAATTGGCAAAAGAATACTTGAAAAATTTGGGGCTGATACAAAAATAATAAAGGCGATGCAATCCCATCACGGAGAGTATGAGTATGAAACAATTGAAGCAATTATTGTACAAACAGCAGATGCACTCTCGGGCGGTAGACCAGGGGCCAGAAGGGATAGTATTGAAAACTACCTTAAGAGGCTTGGTGATTTAGAAGCGGTTGCTAATAGTTTTAATGGGGTTGAAAAAAGTTATGCCATACAAGCAGGAAGAGAGATAAGGGTATTTGTTTTTCCAGAAAAAGTAACCGACATAGAAGCCAAAAGAATGGCTCAAGACATAGCCAGAAAGATAGAGCAGGAACTAAAATATCCAGGAGAAATAAAAGTTACAGTCATAAGAGAATCGAGAGTTATAGAATACGCAAAATAACAGTTTAGAAAAAGTAACTCAATAAAATTCCGATATTTTACTAAAAATCATAACTGTTGTGTAATTATTGTAAATTTTTTATGCCGTTGCCTAAAAAATGGCTTCAGGTATAATTATATTCAAATGGTCGAACTATTTTAATCTTGAATAAATTTTAATGTTTTATCAAGATAAATTATTTTCAATTTTTTAATTTTTTTAAAATGAACAAACAAGGATTAGTAGAAGTAGTACATGCACAGCTCGGAGGAACAAAGGTTGCCGCTGAAGCAGTTGTAGATGGAATTTTTGAAGCAATTATCGGAAGTCTCAAAAAAGGAGATGATGTGTCTATCGCAGGATTCGGTATCTTTGCAGTAAAAGACAGAGCAGCAAGAACTGCCAGAAATCCAAGAACAGGCGAAACGGTAACAGTTCCTGCCATGAAAGTTCCTAAATTTAGAGCGGCAAAAGCTTTGAAAGAGTCAGTAAAGTAAGTCAATTTCTTAAAAACACCTAGTGCCAATCAAAGCTCCTAGGTGTTTTTATTTTAATCAAAACACCTAGGAGCTTTCTTTTGTTATCGTTTATATTTTATGATTCCCGTAGGATAACCACTAGCCAACACTCAATAAAAAACAGCTCCTTTTGTAGGAGCTGTTTTTTATTGAGCTTCACCTCACTTTATACTTCGCCCTGATTTTAGATAATTCTTCTTCTTCTGTATCCTCTTTACGCTCCCTTCCTGCCTCCCCTATCTTTTTTAATTCTTCGTCTGGCAAACCTGACATTTCCACTGCTCTTTTAGTCAAATATTGTTCTGTATTCAGCTCCGGGTCATCAAGTACCTCCTCTAGCAAAGCATGTAAGATATAACCTATCTTTGGTCCTGGTTCTAGTTTTGCAATTTCTATTATTTTTAAACCATCAATCTTGAGCATGCCAACAGTCACGGGCGATCTCATTGCCTCTTCTATCATCGATTCATACTTTCTAAGTCGGTATGGCGTCTCTTTTGGCCTCCCCATCCCGATTCTATCACATGCTCTTACCTTCATAAGATCCCAAACATTTTCTGCTCCAACATTTCTAACAATTCTCCTAACAGCAGAAAGGGTTATTTTATCAATATCAGTAAAAAACATATGGTTTCTAACTAATTTAATGACTTTATCAGAAATTTCTTTAGAAAATCTCAATCTAGATAAAATCTTTTCAACCATCCTGCTCCCAATTACATCGTGTCCGTAAAAAGTATGATCTTTTTTTTCTTCACTCCACCCTCTGGATCTTGGTTTCCCTATATCATGCAATAGAGATGCCAATCTAACATGCAGTGGCCATTTTCTTTCTGCAGAATGATTCAGAGCACGAAGAGAGTGTTCCCAAACCTCATATATATGATCACTGTTTTGTTTCATACCAATCCCCTCCTCTAGCTCCGGAATTATATATTTAAGGGCTCCAAATTTATGACAGAGCACTATTCCAATCATTGGATTATCTGACATAATAATTTTCGCAAACTCGTCCTTTATTCTTTCTTTCGATATTTTTTCTAAGAGTTTTGAATTATTTTGTATCGCCTCCATTGTTTCACTTGAAACAACAAATCCTAATTCTGAAGAAAATCTTATCGCCCTCAGTATTCTTAAAGCATCTTCTTTCAGTCTTGCATCAGCATCGCCAACAGATCTAATTATTCTGTCCTTTATATCTTCTTGTCCTTTATAAATATCAATGAAATGTCCTTTTGAAACATCATATGCGATAGCATTCATTGTGAAGTCTCTTCTTTCTAAGTCATCGCTTAAACTATTGCCAAATTTAACTTTATCCGGATGTCTAAAATCAGAATATTCGGATTCTGTTCGATAAGGAGTCACTTCAATAACCTTAAGGGTTTCATGTGAAAAACCACTGTTCAGTGTTTCACGTGAAATTTCCTCATTCACCACGCCAACAGTTCCAAAATCATTTTCATAAAATGTTTTTGGAAATAAAGACTGTATTTGCTCTGGTTTCGCATTTGTTGTTATATCCCAATCTTTTGGTGTTCTATCCATTATAACGTCTCTAACACACCCACCTATTAAGAAGGCCTCAAAACCACCTTTTTGCAAGGTTTCTGTTACATATGAAACTTCTTTTGGTATTTTTAAAATCATTTTTTATTGTCTACCAACAGGTAGATATGTTATTCATGAAACAAATTGTGCTGGGAGGGAGACTTGAACTCCCATGAGATTGCTCTCACACGCCTCTGAAGCGTGCGTGTATACCATTTTCACCATCCCAGCGCGGATAATTTATAAAACGTAACCTACTCAACTCCTTCCCCACCACCCACCATCCGAACAGATTCCTACTAGAATGACTTTGTCGAGATGGCATCTGGACGGGCAATTTACTCGTTCTTTAGCATGGAAATAGCTCCGCTTTTCCATTCTCTAAAAAAGACTCTTTCATTACATGAGGGCATGGTTTAGTATCTCGCTTCACCCTAATGGTTCAATACGACAAACCTACCTGCCGGCGGGCAGGCTCATCCCCTTCTCGTCCCTCTCGCAAGCAAAGCAGTTTGCTTGCTCTCGAGCAAGACCTCTCTATCGCTCGTCTTTTTGATGCTCTCGGAGGGACTCGAACCCCCAATAGCTGGTTCGAAGCCAGCCGTGATATCCATTTCACCACGAGAGCCTTTATTTAAAAGGGCTTGATAAAGAATACAATAAAAATATACAAATATCAATTTAAATTATTTGATTTTTTAAACCGTTACTATATAATATCTATTTATTAAGAAGCGGATATGGTTTAGTGGTAGAACACGACCTTGCCAAGGTTGAGACGGGGGTTCGATTCCCCCTATCCGCACCATAAATTTAGACCATCACGATTGTGGTGGTTTAAATTTATCAAAAAACACAAAAGAGAAACGATTCTAAGACAGAAAACAAAACCATAAAATATTTATATAGAAAATATGGTATCAACGCATAAGTATTCAAGAAAAAACAATCTCCTTTCACAAAAAACAAAATCTAATTTTATTCAGAACTTCAATCTTTTCTAAAACTGTGGATAAACCTGTGGAAACTGTGCATAAAGGACACTGTTTAAGCATAAATTTAGGCCTTTTTATTTATTTATTTGTTCTTTTTCAAAAAAAACGGCTCAAAATATAGTTTTAATGAATATTGACTAAATGGACACAAAAAGACAGTAACTGTCTTAAAAATGTTTCATGTGAAACAAAAAAATGGCATCCGACAAAGAAAACAACACAAAAAAAGGAAGTCTTGGAGAGAGAATTACTGAAAGTTTCCTTAAAAATAAAGGTTTTTTAACAATTTGTAGGAACTTTTCAAAAAGATGGGGAGAAATAGATATTGTGATGGAAAAGGACAACTTACTACATTTTATTGAAGTAAAAAGTGTTTCATGTGAAAATCCAGACTTCGGCCCAGAAAATAATATGCACAAGAAAAAAAGAACTAGACTTTCTAAGATAATAAACACTTATTTAACAGAAAGTGAATGGAGGGGTGATTGGCAGGTTGATCTGGCTCTTGTTCATATGAATATTCCGCTCAAAAAAGCAAAAATAGAGTTACTAGAGAATATTGAACTGTAAATTACAGATAATGTGTATTTGTTCCAATTTATTCTTATATTGGAATCGCCTATTAAAAAGATTGTATTTTAGCTATTATCTGTTAATATAATGGAGTTGATAAACGGAGTGTGGTGTAACGGCTAACATGCCTGCTTTGGGAGCAGGTGACTCCGGG
>CAZYTH010000013.1:0-8357 GCA_964649715.1 uncultured Candidatus Saccharibacteria bacterium | reverse complement strand
CCTGCGGATTTTTGTTGACCGCGATGATAAAATCGGCTTCACCGAGGCCTGCGGGATGCTATGATCAGAGTAAACCTGGTGGAAAGCCTCAATGTCTTCACTGCCAGACTCAAGGGGGATGACACGCCAGGTGTCATCCTCTTTCCGCTTCAGATCGGCACGCGAAAGGATGGCCGTCCACACCCTGGACGGACCACCACTTTCTGCCCTGGTAGCTGGAACCTTCCTGGCCATCCCCTATCTCATGCTGTCGGTAAGATCACCCTGCTTGTCGCCTCCAAGCAGTTCGGACTCAGAGATGGACTGCTTCTCCTGCAGGTACATCACCAGATCACCAAGCGCCTGGATATTCTCCTTGAGTGCCTCTTCAAGCTGCTCAAGGCTCTGCTTGCCATAGCGCTCCTCAAACTCCTCATTGTGCCAGTAGAAGTAGAACATGTTCCGGCACAGGCGATCGAGCGCCTTGGCAAGCGTTGGAAGGGTTTCAGTAACCCGGTCAATCGGATACTTGCTGTCTGCCATCTCCTTCAGTACGGAAATGTCCAGAACTTCCTTGACCCCGTGCGCGGAAGCCTTGGCGATGCTTTGTATTGCCTGGTCATTGATGCCACCGGGGCGGGCCATCTCCTGTGTGTATGAACGATCATCACCGAAGGCATAGGGTTCCGTCTCCGCCGCGCTCTTCACATAAAAGACGATACCGCCTTTAAGGGCACGGACATCACCGAGGATGTCCATAGCCTGTTTGGCACGGAGGCCGTAGAAGGATACCAGGGTCTCCACAGACTGCGGAAAAGAGGAGTCGTGCTGGATGCCGGCACTGGATTCTATAGTCCAGCGTTTGTCTTCACAGGCTACTTTGACTGGCACATAGCCGGCATTGATCATGGTGGTATCCGGTATTGCGGCAGGAGCACAGGCAAGCGCAGTATCCTTGTAGTCAACAAGGGCGATCATCTTTGCGCCAGCGGGGATATACCAGCAGTCGCCTTCATAGATTTCACCTTGTTTGCCAGTAAGGATAATTGGCTTGCGGGTGTCAATGCTCCAGGCAGCGCCAAAGACAAGTGCCCCGTCGTCGCCAGCCCAGACACTTCCTTTGACAGCCTGCTTGTCGTCAAAGATGAGGACATGGTTCTTGCGGTAATCATCAGCGTCTACAGGTCCTGTGCTGGAGGTATCCCATGTATTACGTGCCGGGACAACACTGCGAAGCACTTCTGCGGTGACCGGAACACCAATTTCAATCTTCCCGGGTTCTTTGGCTGCGTTAGCAAGAGGGAGTTGCTTGCCGTTCAGCACCATCATCATTTTAGACGGCTGCTCAACGAACATAAGTCCGTTGCGTAGACAGGCGCGGCGGGGGTATCCGTGCATCTGGTCATCGATGCTTTCAGCATCGCGGACCTGCACGAAGACAGTGCGCTTCTCAGTGTCAAAGGTGTCAGTGAGGATGTCGTAGGTCCCGCTTACGCGCGGCGGTGCCCAACTTGCGGTAGCGTCCTTCTTGACTACCAGGGCTTCTGCGGCTTCCTTGCGGGTGTCTCGGACCACCACACCGTTTTTGGCAAGGTCACGCTTTTCAGCCTGGGTAAGGGTGCTGGCACGGACATCGTCCTTGCCGTAAATGACCTCCACTGCCGGTGAGGAGGCTCTCTTCTCCGCCGGCACGGCTTCCTTTAGCCGCTCCCCCAGGAACCCGCTGATTTCGGCAGGGGTGTAATGAGCAAACAGGGCATTGGCCAGCTTCGGGCTTGCCACTAAGGCGGCGGCAAGGTCGGCGGCAGCTTTGGGGCTGAATGCGCGAAGATGTGTGGCAAGGTCGACTATCCCGTCATTCTCATCGGCCACACGCGCCATATTCTTAACGTCATCAATATTGATGACCCCGACATCACCGGCACGCTTGGAATGCAGCCAGTTCAGATTAAGAGTGCTGATACGGTATGCGCTCCCACGCCGACCATTCTTGTTGTCATCCAGCTCGCCGGCCTTGAAGTCCTTGCCGGTGGCGATGTAGTTGACCCATACTTCCGTGAAGGGGCGGAAAGTGTCCTCCTCCTTTAAGTACATGATATCACCGCCCTTGATGCGTCCATTAAGCCAGAACAGCGGAACGTATACAAGACGGGTGCCGATGCGGTAGGCCATGACACCAACGGCGCGTTCATTGTCGTCCTCCGAGGCAACCACCTGGAATCCGAGAGAGTTCTTGCGGATAGAGGGAAGCTTGTCGCCGAGGGTGGAATCGGCCAGAATACCGAATTTAGATTCGAAGGAAGTTGTCGCCATTGTTGCTCCTGTTATTTAACCGGGATGTATTTGTCTGGTTGTTTTTCAGTCGGGGTTCCACCCTTGTACTTATCCATCTCTGAAGGATTTGCCATCGCCGGGAAATAAGAGGTTCCTGCCGGGGTGCTCGTGGCACCCATACGAGTAGATTCAAGCAGACTCTTCTTAAGCCCCTCTCCTGAAAGGCGGGTCATCCAATCCGGATCGGTGGAAAGGATGCTGCGCGAGCGTATGATTTGAGGGCTGAAGATCGGTGGCGCCTTATTGACTATAACCTCTTTAACTCCAGCGTCCTCAAGATCCCTGCTTACGGAGGGGGTGACGCGGGTGCCGATGGAGTAGTGCAGATAGGGTTTCTCAAGATACGAGTCCTTGGCGGAGCTTGGACGCATCTGCCGGCTGTCCTTACGCGGTTCGTAGTCAGCCGCAAAGGTGTCATAGGGAACCACATCGCCCAACAGATAGCCGTCATAGCCGTCGACATCATCTATGCCGACACGGGAGATGAACCCGCGTGCCACTGCCTCAAGATTGCGCCGATGGACGGAGGCTCCATTACGGGAAAGAATCTCACGATATTTGTCAACAAAGTAACGCCGTGCCTCGCCGATGCCCTTGTACTTGGCGATTTCGGCGGGGTTGGGGGTGCCCTCTGAGAGCATGTCGCCTGCGGTGACGCGATCACCCTGCTTTACCAGCACGCCCATCCCGCGCGGGACATATTGGCGGTCGCCGTTCACATAGACATAGGAACCACCGGCAGGGGCGTTCTCAACCCTGGTTACAATCCCGTCGATGGGGGAAAGGACGGACCCGCCCTGGAAGTTCTCGGGAACCTGGATAAACTGGTCCATCTCCTTGAAACCAGAGACCTGTTTATCATCAGAGCCGGCTACGCCGCCGGAATGCTTTGAATTGCTTACGATAAGACCATTGGCCAGCAGAAACAGATGGGATTTATTGTCTACCTCTATATCTATGGCAGGGCATTTTCCCAGCGGTACTGCCTTACGGAATTTTCCAACAGTATAAGACTCTCCCTTGGAAACTACCGGATAGAAGAAGCGCTGATGTTCGGCAAGGTATCCAGCTGGAGTCTTCTGGAGGGGGCCGTAAGGTGCTTCCTCGGTGCTTGTGAAGTCATCAGAGGAGCAGACTATCCTGTGGTTCTCAGTGCAGGTTATTTCGACCGTCTCACCCAAGTGCGTCTTGTCTTTATCGTAAAGATACTGGTACATCGGCTGAATGCCGTTATCAAAAACATTTATTACCATCGTAGGGGCGGCGTTGCCGCGGATGTCTGCTCCCATTACCATATCGCCTATGAGGATGTCCTTGATCGGAGTGACTGAACCATCGGCCATACGTACAGGAGTATCTGGATGGAGGCACTTCAATCCGGCCTGGGTAATCGGCTCACTTAAGGCACGGCTGCTTACAATGCCTACCTGCTCCCCTACTGGAGGCAGTGTCCCCTTTTCGCGGATGCCGGAGCATACGGAACAGACGCCGTCCTTCATGGCGCAGGTGGTAAGGCTTCTGACCCGGATAGGCTTGTCACCGAGCTTGTTCAGAATGTCTTTGGTGATAACCGTACCGGCGGGATAGTTTCCCGCAGGGGCAGCCAGTATGGATCCGATGTTGTCCGGGTCATCGGCCTTGACCGGGAATCCGTTGGAGGTTCCACAGTCACGGGCAGTAACCACCAGGCGGTGACCAAGATTGCTGAGCTGTTTGCCGAGGTATCCTCCGGCGGCAGTGGAAAACTGTACAGAAACGCTTCCTTTACGGGAACCGCTGCTGGCGGCCCAGTACTCAAGCGGAGTCACCCCCTCCCCATAACCATGCAGGGAAGCGATCGGGACCGGCTTATCCTGGGCGTCCACTACCAGCACATCACCGAACAGCACCTGCATAAGCTGGTTTTTGTTTCCGCGTGCACCTGAAAGGGTCTGTTCCACCAACCCATTCGCCCCTGATGGATATGCCTTTACAAGGCGCTCCGGGGCTTCCTTGATCCTGTCCTTGAGCATTTCAACGAGGCGCCGCTGCTTTTCCTTGCTGCTCACTCCTGGAGTGGAAATGATCTTGGTAGCCTCCTGACGGATCTGCTCGCGCCACTTAGCGATATCAGGCGGCGGGATAAGATCATCAAGCCCAAGGCTTGCCTCGCGCCCGTAGCGATATACCGCATCACGGCCCACATCGGTAAAGCGTTTAATGGAATCCGCATACGCGTCAGGATCCTCCTGGGCTATGCGGGTGTAGATATTCTTCATGGCCTTTGAGTCAATGACGCCAATACCATCCCTGTATTTGGCAGGGATGGCATCTTCAAGAAGAAGGCGTCCTGGTGTGGTAAGGCGCATGTGCTAGGGATCCTTAAAGAGGTTCCTGACTGGTGCGGTAGCGGTCGAGGAGTACGTTGATGAGCCGGCTGACGGAAGACAGTCCGATGGCACTCTTGACGGGGTTACGGCGGAGTTTACCAAATCTGCTTGCCCCAAAAGCAGTATCATCGGCATCGAGCCCGTAACTGCGAGCGGTTCCAGGCTGTGCGTAGCCCGGCCCGCCAGGATCGACAGCATAGCTCTTAAGGCGGGCTAGTCTGGTGCTACCGAGATTCCCCTGATTGCCTCCACGCGGTACATTGGGAGCCTTTGTACTGGTTGCCGCGGCGACATGGGGGGTCAGTTCGTCAGGAGCAAATGCAATGGGCGTAGGTTGCGGCTTGCCGCCTTTACCCGGCTTTGGAGGATTCAGTAGCCGAGCTACTTCAGGATATTCTGCTACAATGGCCTGTCTGGATTTAGCATCCGGGGCCGCCCGTAGCCGCTCCTTAAGGATACGTGCCTCCTTTTCCGTAAAATTACCGGTAATGGTCTCTGCGATGGCAGCATCACGGGCAAGGTTGCGCGTTAAGGTAGGACCGGTAGTGCTGTTGCGTTGTGCGTGGGCACGGAGCCTGGCTATCTGCAGCATCTGTCTGTGGGCGGCTGGCGTATCCTGTTGATTGAAGAGCCTGTTTACCGCAGCCACGTCAGCCGGTGTAGCGCGTCCACTTATAAAACGCTCCCAGCTTTTCGGACCAAGATTATCGACAACTGTTTGGCGGGTTTTCTGTATGCCCGCCTCGATACCCTTCATGCGGTGGGCGGTAACCTCGCGGACGTTACTCTTGGTAAGCAGATTCTTGTCTAGATGACCGCGAGCCAACAGGGCCCCGGAAAGGGTATCACCAATGCCGGTAATCCAGTGTGTCAGCGGGTTGACCGTAGCAAAGTCCTTAAGGTTCTTGCCTGCCTGACCCCAGCTGGTAGGTACCATGCTTCCAAGTGTCTTGCCTATAGCGCCTGTCTTCTCCATGGCTTTTTCCATGGCATCGGGTTTTTCTGCATCGCGCTGGCGGGCATACCAGTTAAGCCCTTCGCCTGCACCAAGTCCAAGTGTACCGAATAAGGCGGCATTACGAGCCATCTGCTTCTTGTTATGCCCAAGCAGCCATCCAAGCAGGACACCACTAAGCGCACCACCACCTCCGGTAATGGCCATGCGGGCGAGTGTATCCTTGGTTTCCTGGCGCATGCCCGTCGGGGCAGCGCTGCTCTGATCGGCCTCGCCTTCCGCCACCTTTACCGCATATCTGTCGAGTCTGTTTTTCATAAACCACCTTTATCAGGCGTTAAGCTTGTTTACCTGGTCACCGATGTAGCCGCCCTCTCCTGAAAGCACGTCCTGCGCCTGATCGCTCAGGGGGTTTGCTGCCGCTTCCTGATCCTGCTGCTCACCTTCAATGGCCGGGGCGGCTTCCGGTGCAATCGCCCCTGCTGCCGCAGTAGCATCACCGGCCTGATCGAGCGGCACGTTCAACGCTTCGCAGAGCTTCATGACCATATAACCAATAGCATCCACGCGCTCCATGACATCAGCCATGGGATCGACGGCAGGGGCACCGGCAGCGGGGGCCGCGGGTGCACCAGCCAACGCCGCGGCCATCGCAGGATCCATGGCAGGATCCATGGCAGGATCCATGGCAGGGGCTGCACCGCCCGCCATTGAAGGATCCATCGGCATTCCACCCATGGCGGCCATCATGGCAGGATCCACGGGGGCACCACCAGTGGGGGGCATGGGCGCACCGCCCATCATCGCGGGATCAACGGGCGCACCACCCATGGCGGCCATCATCGGGTCTGGCGGCGGGGGTGTTCCAGGAGGCGCGAAAGCCTCTTTGCGCAATCCCTGAAGTTTCGTTTTAAGTGACTGGATCCGTGCCTGGTGCTGTTGTGGGGTCATCTCATTTTCTCCGCTTGTTGTAGGATAAAATTACAACGTGTTGTAAAAACCTTTTATATATGCCACCTTCTTAAGGTATATGCCTTTAGGCGTTGACACAACCAACTATCCTTCATGAAGGGCCAAAAACCTTGGTGCCCGATATGCTCCGCTGGGGTACTGTCCCTGCGCTCTGATGCGGGCAATCCGCCCCTTATACTTGTCGGGGTTGTCCAGCATATCCTTCAGTGTGCTGAAATCGAAACCGCTTCCGACACGCCCAACCTCCCGGCCAGTGGCATCTAGACTGTAGGTGAATCCGCCAGCACGCCCTTCGGCTTTGCTTGGGAAGATGTCCTTGACCACCACATCCTGATCCTCCACCAGCTTGGCTTTCATCGGACGCCCGTCAAATGGGTAAAGGACCAGCCCTTCACTGGTCAAAGGATGCTTGCCGGCCTTCATGGCCTCCAGAGCTTTGGCGGCCTCCTCCGTGGTGTGATAGACGGGGGGCGCGGTGATGAACGGGGTCTTAAGCTGCCCGATAACCTTACCCACCCTATCAGGATCGTAGATTTCCCTGCCGTCTTCGAGCAGACCCAAAGCCGCAAGCTTAAGCTGCGTTCCCTGGCGCCGGCGTTCCAGCACCTTTCCAAGATTGCTGTTAAGGAGCCCGCTGAGTTCCTGCGAGGGAAGGACCTTCCCGTCCTGCTCTGCAATGACCTCTCCGCGAATTACCTTCCCTACCAGTTCTTTCGGTACTGTAATATCACGAAGACCTCCAATGTGATCAGTATAACGAATAAGATTGCCGTCTTTATCACGTCTTATCCCGTAAACGTTAATGCCGCGTGCGGTAAGGTAGGCCAGGGCGGCCGCGCCGTCCAGTTTGGGGGTTGCAATCGCCCCTTTGCCCATGATGGTATTGACCGCATCCGGGCTTATGGAGCGGAAATGCTCTTTGTCGTAATGCAGTATCTCACTGGGGGCATCCTCCTTCTGAATGAAGATGATCCAGTTGTTGTTGGGTGTCTTCACCATCGTATAGACCGGCGCATTGCGCTTATCGGAACGGGTGAACTGAAGCATGCCTGGCTTTTTATTAAGGAGAACAAGTTCGCCCTTGTCCTTCTGGGTTACAGTGCCTGCACCGTAACCCTTGCCGATGACGCCCTCGAAATCATTGTACGAAAAACGGTGAATGGGCTGGGTGACGGCAAGGCGCTTCACGCCAGGCTTTTCGGGAAGGCCCTTTGGAAGCGCCCAGCTTAACATTCCGATGGACGGAGTGCCCATACGGAAATCGATGTGTTTGCCGGCACGCCTAGCGTCATGGAGCTGTTCAACGACGGTCAATGGAATGCCAACAGGCAGTGTACTGGGGTCACCAGTAACTGCCCTGTTGGGAATGCCTTTTGCACGTAGGGATTGCATCAGCCTTTATTACGCATCTCCGCAAGGAGTTTACGAGCCTTTTCAACGTCTGGATCAAGAGCCTTGCGGGCCTTGTTGTCGTCCTCATCATAGTTCTTGGAATATCCAAGGCGTTTCCAGTAGTTGTAAATACCTTTACCAGGAACAACATGAGACAGGAGTCCAGGCTCAAGCTCTGCAGCTCGCTGCTCATCGCGTGTACGGCGTTTGGTGATGGGGATCGCAAGAAGAATGGCAAGATTTACTGCCGCACCAGCATGAAAACCCGTAAGACCTCCCGTGATGGCACCTCCGAGAGTATTACCGCGGAGCGCACCTATGCCCGCTCCCAACCCCGCCCCTACTGCACCAGCAGC
>CAZYTH010000012.1:0-9621 GCA_964649715.1 uncultured Candidatus Saccharibacteria bacterium | reverse complement strand
AATCAGTCGGTGTAGCTCTAGAATCATACCCGCCTGCTGACGCATTACTGTCAGGCAATGGAGAATCAGGAAAAGAAGGTAAGATTATGGTGTTTGTTAATCTATCTTGGAATAAATTAGATGACAATATAGCTGAAGGAAAGATAAGCTCAGATGGTTTGTGGACGGTTGACTCTAGCACCGGCTCCATTAAACTCGTTTCCGCTCAAATACTTGATATGCAGGGTCAGGACATTGTAAATATTGGAAAACTTATGTCTGCTTCAGGAAGGTGGTCAGTTAGTGAAGATGGTGTGTTCGTTGTTGAAAAGATTAAAACTAGAGAAATGTATACAGATAGGTTTTGTATGGGTGGTAAATGTATAGATGTAGATAAATTTGAAGCCCTTCTCCAATATGCTGGAATAGCAGATACCCAAAGCACAACCTCCGAAACGTTAGAAGAATCTAATTCAGGAGGAACATCTACAACCACCACCACCAATAACAATACCTCTGGTGTAGGTGGCAGTTCTGAACTTTCTGTTTCTACAACATCCACAACAACAATCACAAGCAGTGAATCTCAGGAACTCCAAGATGAACAACAAACAATCCCCACAGAAAATCAAACAGAATCGTCAGATACTGAAGATTCAACAGTACAACCTCAAGACACAGAAGACACTGCTTCTTCCGTGAAAGAAATAATTAAAGAAGAACCACAACAAGAAGAGCAAACCGCAGAAGTTCTACCAGAACCTGAAGAAGCAGAAGTTGTCCAAGAGATTGTGGAACCAGAAGAAACAACCTCAACAGAACCAGTTGCTTCAGAACCAACAGAAACCATCGAATCTGGAAACACAGAGGCAGGGGAGTAGAGAAACAAAATTTATTTCAAAAGAGCTTCAAAGTAACTCAGAATTGGCAAAATAAACACTTAATATGTGCTTACTTATCCACAGGTTTATCCCCAGTTTTGCCATTTATACCCATTTGGAAACGAAGTTTCCAGGGGTGGATAAGGTGTGGATAACTCCTTATTTGAAATATTTTTTAGTTAAATATTAGTTTTATAGAGCCTAACTATTTGATTGAACATTTTTTCAAAAGTAAATTTTGCTAGTACGTTTTCTTTCGTTTTTTTGCTTAAAATTGTTCTTATTTTTTTATTATCCAACATCTCCTGGAGGGCACGACATAGTTCAGGAACTCTTCTAGATTCTATTAAAAACCTTGATCTTGTTTCTCCTATGATATCAGGGATTCCCCCAACCCTTGTTGTAATAATTGGCAATCCAGCAAAGCCTGCTTCAAGTAGTACATACGGTAAACCTTCCTTTAAAGAAGGCAACATAAAAACGTCAAAAGCCAACAGGTATTTTTTTGCATCCTCCATAAAACCAGCCAAGAATATCCTATCTTCAAGTTCTTTGTCTTTTATTAATTTTTGCAAGGCATCTCTTTCTTCTCCCTCACCAATGACAAAATAATTAATCTTTTTTTGCATTTTAGGAGGCAACTTTGCGATTGCTTCAATTGCATAATTTAAACCTTTATTTTTATGTAATTCTGCTATTGTACCTATTGTTATTTTGTTTTTAAAAGGATCTTTTCTTATTTTTTCTGCTAATAATTTTCTGGCAGTTTCTTTATGTAATAATTCAAAGTCTTTTATACCATTATGAATAAGCCTTATTTTATCTTTACAAAAAGGAAATCTCATTGCCTGTGAGTAGTCATATTCATCAATAACGATGATGTCTGTAGAAAGTAGAGCGGTTATCCAACTGATGGTCCATATGATAATTCTGGAGAACGGATCCCTTCTCTCATTAAATGGCCAACCATGTGCGGTAAAAATTATTTTCTTTATTCCATTCATTCTCGCAGCGAGTGCACCTATTCCTCCCATTTTTGAACTGTTTAGGTGAACTATGTCTGGTTTTTCAACACCAAATATAAGTGAAAGTTTTTTATAAACGTCAATATCGTTTTTTATGTTCAAGTCTCTTTCGAGGGACTCCAGGGTTACAGTTCTTACCCCTTGTTCTTTTAAGAGGTCTTTTAAAATACCTTTTCCTCCTAAAACAACGGCAGAATCAAAATTTTCCTTAGGTAAAGATGTTGCTAGGTCTAAAACATACCTTCCAGCTCCACCATATGCTGATTTTGTTATTGCATAAAGTATCTTTATTCTCTTGTTTTCCATTGTTATAATATATTTATTTGAAGGATTAAAGGCAAGACCCTCTTTAAATATAACATTTTTTAGAGTAGAATTGTAAAAATCAGTAATTTTTGTATAAATCAAACATGTTACATAATTTAAAGTTTGAATGTTGTATTAAAATAAAACACAAATGACACTGGTTGGAAGGAAAGATACAATAGCTTTACTTTTTGGGGATATTGCATCCTTTGCTTTAGCATTGTGGGTTGCTCTTCTTGTACGTTATTTTGATTTTCCAAGTGTTGAGATTTTTTACAAACATCTATTAGTTTTTTCTCCGGCTTTTTTCTCTTGGGTTCTTGTCTTTTTTATATTTGGCTTATATGACAAGCAAACAACTTCATTTAAAAGAAAGTTACCGGATACGATATTTAATGTAACTTTTATAAATGGTTTTATCGCTTTGGCTATATTTTATTTATCTAAAGATTCAAGCATTACTCCTAAAACCAACCTTGTTCTTTGTTTGATTTTTTCTGTAGCCAATATTTTCTTGTGGAGAGTTTATGTTTTTGATTTAATTAGAACCTCTAGGATGGGTAAAGTGGCAATGATTGGGAAAAGTAAAGAGTTGGAGGAGATAAAAGAAGAAATATTAAAAAATAAAATTTATGGTATTGAGCCAATATTTTTTGATTCATTAGACTTACAAGCATCTTTGAAAATAAAAGAATATAAAATAAAAAATGTTATTTTAGAAACGAGAGATAACGTTGGAAAGGAAAGTGGTTTTATTGGCGATATGATATTTATGGGGGTTAATATAATGAGCATGGAAGATGTTTATGAGAATCTTTTTAATAAAGTACCTCTGTCAATTTTAGATGATAATTGGTTTTTGAATATAACAAAAAATAAACCGATATTCTTTTATGATTTTTTGAAAAGGATCGAAGATCTACTGCTGTCTATTTTTTTGGGTGTGATATCAATCTTTTTTTATCCTTTTGTTTTTGTCGCGGTAAAGATTGAAGATGGTGGCAAAATGATATTTTCGCAAAAGAGAGTTGGAAAAAATGGCTCCCCTATAAAAATAGTTAAATTAAGAACCATGGCTGAAATAGATTCGGGGAAGTGGGTCATAAAAGATGACCCCAGAATAACCAAGGTTGGTAGTTTCCTAAGAAAAACTAGAATAGATGAATTTCCTCAATTATGGAATGTCTTTTTGGGAGATTTGTCTTTGATTGGTCCTAGGCCTGAAATAAAAAAGTTTGTTGATATTTATGATAAAGAAATTCCATATTATAATATGAGACACTTGATCAAACCAGGACTTTCGGGGTGGGCACAAATACATCACGAAAAACCACCACAGTCTGTGGATGAAACAAAAGAAAAGCTTGCCTATGATCTTTATTATATTAAAAATCGTTCTATTATGTTAGATTTGGAGATAGCTTTGAAGACTATCAAGACTCTTTTATCGAGGACGGGAATGTAGGATAATGGAAAATGGAAATCTCAAAATGGAAAATGACAATGTAGAATTTAAAATGGAGAGCCCTAACCGCGGACACGATAATTTTTCTTTTTGAGGTTTACATTTTACATTTAATATCATGGCTATCAAGAAAAAAACAACAAAAAAACAAAGAGAGACCGAAAAATACACTGGTCCCAAAGTAATTTTAATCACTGGTGCGGCCGGTTATGTGGGCGCTATGCTTTGCGATCAATTTTCTCTTTGTTGTGAACTTGATGAAATTATAGCGATAGATGTTAAACCAGAGCCAGAGCTTCTGAAAGGAAATAAAAAGATAACATGGATAACCTCAGAGTTGTCTGAGGGCGAGTGGGAGAAAGAGATAAAAAATAAAAAACCGGAAGTTGTTATACATTGTGCATGGCATATAAGCGAGATTTATGGCGAGAGAGAAACTCAAAGAAAATACAACATTGAAGCTTCTTCGAGGGTCTTTGATTTTGTTTTTTCTTCTCCAACTATTAAAAAATTAATATATTTTAGTTCTGTTTCCGCATATGGAGCACTTGAGGATAATTCAATAAATAGATTGTTTTTGGAAGGTGATAGGTTGAGAGAAGTAGAATATTTGTATGGGGCGGAAAAGAAAGAGGCTGAAAGTATTTTGGCAAAAAAGTATAGTGCTTCAGATAGGACTAAGAATATTTATATTTTACGTCCCGCCAGCATAATGGGTCCACGTGCGAATAATGACATACAAAAAAAGGGTTTAATTTATATACTCAAGAATGTTTTGCCTTTTATTCCCGTCTCTAACGATGAGTGGGGAAGGCAATATGTACACGAGGATGACATCACCAATATTGTTGGAATACTTACCTTTAATAATGCACCGCTTAAGGGTTACGAAGTTTTTAATCTTTCTCCTGAAGAAATTATTTTAGCATCGGATATGGCAAAAATCTTTAAAAAGAATACTATTTTTGTTCCGCCGATATTTGTGCGAGTGGCGTTCTCTCTTGCATGGAATTTTACGCAAGGGTTGGTTCCTACGGGCAAGGGTTCATGGAGATATTACTGTTATCCTCTTTTTACGGATGGTTCAAAAGTTTCTCGTGTTTTGAAATATAAGTATATTTATTCTTCAAAAGATACATTGTGTGGGAATTCGGGGAGGTACAAGAAAACTATTGAAGAGGGCAAGAGTGAAGAAGCCCTTGGCGATACAGAACTTCTTCTTGATAAAAATTAAGTTTTTAAAATAAAAATTGGAAAATAAGGAAGAAAATAAAATATTCGGTCTAAACAGGAATGTTATTTCTATGGGCATCGTAAGCTTTTTGAATGATGTTTCTTCTGAAATGATATTCCCTTTTATTCCTATATTTTTGACTACTGTTTTGGGGGCATCGGTAGCTTTTGTTGGTTTAATAGAGGGTTTTGCTGATGCAACCGCTAGTATATTAAAAATATTTGCAGGTAGATTTTCTGATAAATTCAAAAAAAGGAAACCAGTTATTGTTTTTGGTTATAGTTTATCTGCCTTGGCAAAACCACTACTCGCTCTGGCTCAGTCTCCGTGGCATGTTTTTATCGTTCGTTTTGTTGACCGTGTGGGAAAGGGCACGAGAGACGCACCAAGAGACGCTCTTTTGAGCTCTTCTGTCGAAAAAAGATATTTGGGTAAGGCGTTTGGTTTTAATAGGAGTGCAGATAGGCTAGGAGCCACAGTAGGACCGCTAATAGCTTTTTTAATCCTTCCGCTTATAGATGATAACTACAGGACATTGTTTGTTCTTTCTTTCGTTGCTAGTTTTGTTGCTGTTGTCGTTCTTCAGATATTTGTAAAAGAGGTTTTGCCAAAAGAAGGAACTGAAAATTTTCCAAAAATTAAATTTGAATTTAAACATCTAGGAAGACCTTTTAATATATTTTTAGTATCTTCTACTCTTTTCTCCCTTGGTACTGTTTCTGAAGCGTTAATAATTTTGAGAGCAAGTAATGTCGGTGTCCCTTTATATTTGATACCTATAATTTATCTTACTTTTAATTTAGTTTATTCTATTTCTTCTGTTCCTGCGGGAATATTATCGGATAGGATAGGGCACAGAAATACATATATGATAGGAATGCTTATTTTTTCAATAACATATATTTTGTTTGCAAAAGTAAATTCATCTTTTTATATTTGGTTTGTCTTTCTTCTGTATGGTTTTTATGCTTCATTTACTGATGGTGTTGGTAGGGCTATTGTTGCTGATTTGGTAGACGAGGATATACGGGCCACTGCATATGGGGTTTATAGTGCATTTACGGGGATAGCTTTCCTTCCGGGTAGTTTTATTTTTGGTCTCTTGTGGGATAAATTTGGTCCCGAATTTGCTTTTTATTATGGTTCTTCCCTTGGTTTAATATCGTTTATAATCTTCGCTTTTTTAAGGATAAACCACAATTCATCAAAGGACGCTTTCTAGTTTTTTGATAAAAGGCAGATGGAGATAAATAAAAATAAAAAAGGTAAAACTAATTTATGTAAAGGTTGCCTCTTTTTTGTTGAAAGTATAATATATTTCTCATGTTAAAAACTAGATTATTGGCGACATTTTTTTTGTTGCTAGCGGTCCTATTAGGATACGCACTTTATTTATCAGAATATAAAAGCGATTCTTATTTTGCTAAGTTTCCATTCCATTTGGGTCTCGACCTAAAGGGTGGTGTTCATTTAATATATAGTGCTGATATTTCTAAGTTGGCAGAGAATTCAGATGTAAATAGCGCCATGTCGGCGCTTAGAGATGTTATCGAGAGAAGAGTAAATATCTTTGGTGTTTCTGAACCAGTTGTCCAAGCAGAAGAGAAAGGCTCTGTCACCGGCGATAAGGAGTATCGACTAATCGTTGAGCTTCCTGGCGTAACAGATGTTTCCCAGGCCATCAAGATGATAGGTGCAACCCCTGTTCTCGAGTTTAAGACAGAAAGACCCGAAGCAGAGAGAGATGAAATTCTTGCCGAAATAAAGAAATTTGAAGAAGCAAGAGAGCTTTTAAACCAGGGCGGACAGTTAAGCTTGGATGGTATCAACATGGAACTCGTTGTTAAAGATCCGTACTATGTGGAAAGTCTTTTGAATGGAAGGCATTTAGCTAAGGCCAATTTACAATTTGCCAACAACACTCTCTTTCCTTCAGTTGGGCTTGAGTTTAATGCGGAGGGAGAAAAGCTTTTTGCTGAACTTACAAAAGAAAATATAGGTAAAACCGTTGCTATATATTTGGATAGACAACCCATTTCTGCACCCGTTGTTAGAGAGGAAATAAATTCTGGAAAAGCCGAAATCTCAGGCAACTTCTCTAGGGAAGAAGCAAAGATTCTTGTTGGCAGATTGAACTCTGGTGCGTTGCCTGTTCCGATAGAGTTGCTTTCTACTCAAACAATATCAGCACCACTTGGAAGTAGATTACTTGAAGACAATATAAAAGCTGGTCTTTGGGGTTCTCTTTTTGTTGTCATCTTTATGATCGCATGGTATAGGCTCGCTGGTTTGGTATCTGTTATTTCTCTTTTGATTTATCTAATTTTGACTCTTGTTATATTTAAAGTTTTTGGTGTAACTATTACAGCATCTGGTATTGCTGGTGTTATAATGGCCATCGGAATGGCAACAGATGCTAATGTTCTAATCTTTGAAAGGACTAAAGAGGAAATGAAAAAAGGCAGAACGGTTTCAGATGCAGTGAAGGAGGGTTTTGATAGAGCATGGACATCGATAAGAGACTCAAATATTTCAAGTATGATAACGGCCGTTATTTTGTTCTGGCTTGGAACGAGCTTGGTAAAGGGCTTTGCTTTTACTTTTGGTTTGGGTGTTTTCTTGAGTATGTTTTCTGCAGTAACCGTCACAAAGACTCTTCTTTTCTCTCTTAGAATAAAAGATTCAAAGTTGATGAGATTTTTGTTTAGTAATGGTTTTAATATTTACTAATTATTGTAAAGTTAGTTAGTAAATCGTAATTAGTAATTCATAATCACCTAAAAATGTTTGTTGTTAAATATAAAAAATTATTTCTGACTTTGTTTCTGTTGTTTGTTTTGTTTTCCATCTTTACTATTTATAAGAATGGCTTAAGGTTGGGCATTGATTTTACCGGAGGTTCTATCATCGAAGTTGAATATGAAGGTGAGAGACCAAGCGTTGTTCTTGTAAAAGAAAAGATAAAAGAGCTTGCTTTGGGAGATTCTGTTATTCAGGAGACTGGCGAAAAGGGAATAATGATAAAAACAAGAGATCTTACAGAAGAAGAGAGGGTTTCTATGGTCACGATTCTGAAAGACAAAATGGGTACAACAACTCTCTCTATGCAGGAAAAGAGATTTGATTCAATAGGGCCTGTTATTGGTGAAGAGTTAAAAGACAAGGCGATCATCGCTATATTGCTTGTTTGTTTAATGATAGCTCTGTTTATTGCTTTTGCGTTTAGACAAGTTTCATACCCCATTAAATCTTATAAATACGGCATATCTGCGATTATTGCACTTGGACACGACACTATTATATCGACAGGAGTTATTGCTTATATGGGTGTAAAATATGGGACAGAAGTCGATCTTTTGTTTATATCTGCACTTCTTGCGATTCTTGGTTTCTCTGTTCATGACACCATTGTTGTTTTTGATAGGATAAGAGAAAATTTGAAGAATAAGATTTCCAAAAGTTTTGAAGAGACTATTGGAATAAGTATTGAACAGACATATGTAAGATCTATTAACACATCCGCAACAACTATGTTTACGTTACTTGCTCTTTATTTCCTCGGAGGAGAAACGACTAAAACATTTGCGTTAATTCTTTCTGTGGGTGTGTTTGTGGGGACATATTCATCTATCTTTTTGGCTCCTCTTCTACTTCTCTTTATGGAAAAAACACAGAAGAGAGTTAAATAGTTTTTGTTTGAAATATTTTTTTCAAAATGCTAGTCTTTGACTAGCATTTTGTTTTTTGAAAGGAGAATTGCACATGAATATCATGATTTACTTTAAAGATGATAAAACTCTTCAAGGTATATTTAAGAACATGCGCGTGGCACGAAAGATCTTTAGGGAGAAGATAAATAGTAATTTTTCTGGTGATGTTATTAATAAAGGAAAGCCACCAAAAAAGATTAGCCATATTTCTTTCGGTAGAAAGATGGGTGCTGATGTTATGGTTGATCCAAATTCTTGGATTAGTGCTACGAGCAAAGAGATCATTTTTAAGCCCGATGTTTCCATCGGCGGTTATGAGGAGGGGAGTATTTTCTTGGTAAACGAAAATGATGATGAAGTTGCATATTTTCCGATTGACGAAATCAATAAGATTGTTATGGTAAACAAAGATAAATGATTGTTTTATACGGCCCAAATGGGTCGTTTTTGTTTTTTTAGAATAAAAAATAAATTATAAGTTATGAATTTTAATTTTGCTTGACAATCAGAACGCTTTCGTATAGATTATACAAACGAAAGAGGATGAGTGAACTTTGACAACTTCATCAAGAGCAACAACACACAAGTGATTTATTGTTTGGATTTAGGAGCATTTAATATTTTTTATTTTGTTCCGTTCTATTTTAGAAATTTTTTGAATTTCTTTTTTTTAGAGTTTGATCCTAGCTCAGGATGAACGCTGGCGGCGTGGATAAGGCATGCAAGTCAAGGGGCCCGCAAGGGCACCGGCGAACGAGGTAGTAACACATGGGTACGTTCCTTTAAGTTGGGCATAGCTCGTCGAAAGACGGGGTAATTCCCGATAGTCCCTTCGGGGTAAAGTCGTAAGACGCTTAGAGATCGGCCTGTGCAGTATCAGCTAGTTGGTAGGGTAAAGGCCTACCAAGGCTATGACGCTTAGGGGAGCTGAGAGGCTGACCCCCACCGATGGTACTGAGACACGGACCATACACCTACGGGTGGCTGCAGTCGAGAATCTTCCGCAATGGACGAAAGTCTG
>CAZYTH010000011.1:0-15451 GCA_964649715.1 uncultured Candidatus Saccharibacteria bacterium | reverse complement strand
TCGAGAACCTTGTGTTCATAAGCAGCAACCCTTATTCTGACCTTGTGTCCGGATGAAGCCTTTTTTAAGATAACAGCGTTTTCAGCCTCCCTAACATCTTTGACTATCTTCTTTGCGGAAGATTCCTTGGTCTTAGACATAGTCTTTGTGGTAACCTGAGATGCTATCTTTTTTACTCTAGGTTTTACTATTTTGGCTATATTAGTTTTTGTGGTTGCTTTCTCTTCCATAAATTCTTATTTTATTATCTTTGTGACAACTCCAGCTCCTACGGTTTTTCCTCCTTCTCTAATAGCAAATCTTTGTTTGTCTTCCAGTGCTACAGGAGCAACCAATTTAACGGAAAGATTTGTTGTATCACCAGGCATTACCATCTCAGTTCCCTGAGCCAAAGTAACATCTCCAGTAACATCTGTTGTTCTTACATAAAACTGTGGTTTATATCCGTTAAAGAATGGGGTATGTCTTCCACCTTCCTCTTTCTTTAAAACATATATTTCGCATTCAAATTCTGAATGTGGGTTAACAGAAGCTGGTTTACAAAGAACCTGACCTCTTGTAACATCCTCTTTCTTTAGTCCTCTAAGTAACAAACCCGCATTATCTCCAGCTAGACCTTCATCAAGTTGTTTGTTGAACATTTCGATACCTGTAACAGCTGTTTTTTGTGTATCCTTCAAACCAACGATTTCAACTTCATCTCCGAGTTTTATCCTTCCTCTCTCTATTCTTCCTGTAACAACTGTTCCTCTACCCTCAATAGAAAATACATCTTCAACAGCCATTAAAAATGGCTTATCAAGCTCTCTTACTGGTTCAGGAATGTATGTATCAAGAGCATTTGCCAATTCCAAAACTTTCTTTGCCCATTCATCTTCAAGCGAAGTAGCTTCTAGAGCCTTTAGTCCAGAACCCCTTATAATAGGACACTGATCATCAAAACCCTGCTTTTTTAGAAGTTCTCTAACCTCATCCTCAACAAGATCAACAAGTTCAAGATCATCAACTATATCTACTTTATTCAAAAACACGATTATCTTTGGAACTCCAATCTGTTTTGCAAGAAGTATGTGCTCTCTTGTTTGAGGCATAACACCGTCTGTTGCAGCTACAACCAAAACAGCGCCGTCCATTTGAGCGGCTCCTGTAATCATGTTTTTTATGTAGTCAGCGTGGCCTGGAGCATCTATGTGTGCATAGTGTCTTGCTGGTGTCTCGTATTCAGAGTGGTGTAACGCTACTGTAATACCCCTCTCTCTTTCTTCTGGAGCGTTATCTATTTGATCAAGTTTTTCTACTCTAGCTCCATAACCCTGAGATTTTGCAAGATCCAAAACATGCAAAATAGAAGCGGTCAATGTAGTCTTCCCGTGGTCAACGTGACCGATGGTTCCAACATTAACGTGAGGCTTATTTCTTGAAAATGTTTCTGCCATATTTTTTATATTGATAACTATTAATAAGCTATCTTATTAATTTCCGACCCCCGTCTTCGCCAGTAGCGAACGCAGAGACGAAAAACTCTAATAATACTACCTTACCTGTCATGTGACGACAGGGCTCTTCTATTTATTACTAAAAAGTAAAAACACACGTAAGGGACATACTAACAAAAACAATAATTAAGTCAAGCGTTTGTACAGTGAGTTCAACAAAGAAATGCAACGCTTAGTATAAAATATTAAGCGAGATGGAAAACAAACAAAATAAAAACGGTCTTAAAAAAAGATTATCTGACAACTATAAAAGAGTATTTAAAAAAATACCTATCAAAGACAAAACGATACTAAAAATCATCGCCCACCAAAAAGAAACAACAACAAAACCAGGCACGATCATTGACGCAAGTATTATTAAAAATGCGTTGATAACAAACGTAAAAAGACCTAATGTTATAAAATTTATCGGCAACGTTAACAACAAAAGTAAAGGTTTAACAAAAATATTCAAAACACCCAAAACAATCGCAACAACAATCGCAGTCCAAAAATTCAATATTGTAATTCCCGGCGACAATATATAAGCAGTAATAAATACAGCAAAAGACTTAACCAAAAGTTCTAATATCATAAATAATATATAGTTTATAATTAATTAATTATATCAGATTTAAATTATTATTTAATATTTTAAATTTATTAATTTAAAGATCTCATCTTTTTTGTTTCTTTTGTAAATATTTTATTCTATTTCGTCAATGTATCTTGGCCTTATGTTCTGGGTTAAAATAACCCATATGAAATTACAAAGATTTTTTGGAAACTTTGATTTGAAAGAAAAAGAAATAAAAATTTCCGATTACAAAATAATAAACCAGATAAAGAACGTTTTTCGGTACCAAAAAGGAAATGAGGTTGTCCTCCTAGATAACCTAGGGGATGAAGCCTTTGCGGAGATAAAAAAGATAAACAGTGAAGAAATAGTGTTTGAAATTAAGAAAGTATTTAAAAACCAAAATACACCAAAAAACAAAGTGGCTCTTTATTCTTCCGTCCTTAAAAAAGAAAATTTTGAGCTTGTCGTCCAAAAAACTACGGAAATAGGGATAAATGATATATATCCCCTTTTATCTGCAAGGACCGTCAAACAAAATATAAAGGAAGATAGACTTTTGAAAATAATTCAGGAGGCTTCCGAGCAGTCAGAGAGAGGAACCATTCCTATTCTCCATGACCCAATAAAATTAGGAGATGCAGTAAAAAATATAAACAAAAACGAACTTAACATACTATTCGACCATTCTGGCGAATCTATTTCTACTTGGAAATCCAATATCCAAACAGAAAGAATAAATATTTTTGTGGGACCCGAAGGCGGATGGGAAGAAAATGAGATAAACCTGGCAAAAGAAAACGGTTTTAAAATAACATCTTTGGGTAAATTAAATCTACGCGGAGAAACCGCGGTCATTGTCGCTTCTTATTTAGCAGTTAATTTATAAAAAGAAATCGGCCAAAATTTACTGCTTAATTTTTTACTAAATAAATAAAAAATCCACTTTTAGAGATAGCTTTAAATTCAAAGAGTTTTTAAAGTAAAACCAAGGCTAAGTCTGTATTAAATCTTTTTTGTTAACCATGCTTTTAAAATCCAAAGCCAAACTAGATATAACAAAAACAACAACAGCCCGGTTGCCCGAGCTGTTCAAGATTTTTTGCCAAATTACAAAAAAGCTTATTTCTTTCCCGCAATTATCGCAGCCTCAACATTCTTTGGAACAATCTCATACTTATCAAATTCCATCGTGAAGCTCGCTCTTCCTTCTGTCATTGATCGAAGCGTGGTGACATAACCAAACATTTCCGAAAGAGGAACTTTTGCCTTTATCGCCTTTACCCCGAACCTGTCTTCCATTCCTTCTATCTGCCCTCTTCTACCGCTTAGATTACCAGTAACGTCACCCATGAATTTTTCAGGAGTTATAACTTCAACCTTCATTATCGGTTCAAGAATCACTGGTCCTGCTTTCTTGCAAGCATCCTGAAGGGCCATGGAGCCAGCCAACTTAAAGGCCATTTCTGAAGAATCAACATCATGATAAGAACCAAATGTGAGTTCTGCGGAAATATCCACCAACTGGAAACCCGCGATTACTCCCTTTGTCAAACCCTCACGTACACCTTTCTCTACTGCAGGGATAAATTCTTGAGGTATAACACCTCCTTTTATTGAATTTATAAATTCAAAGTGATCCTCTCTTTTAACATTCTTGGAAATTTTAGCACCTTCCTCAATTGCTTTCATTGGTCTTACTGAGATAACAGCATGTCCATATTGACCACGACCTCCCGACTGTTTAATATACTTGCCCTCAGCGTCAGCCTCTTTTGTAATTGTTTCTTTATAAGCAACCTGTGGCTTACCTACGTTAGCAGTAACCCCAAATTCTCTTTTCATTCTATCCACAAGAATTTCTAGATGAAGCTCACCCATACCAGCGATGATCGTTTCAAGTGTCTCTTCATCAGTCTTTATCTTAAAGGTAGGGTCTTCGTCAGAAAGCCTTTTTAGTGCAAGCGACATCTTTTCTTGATCAGCTTTTGTTTTAGGCTCAATCTTTAACTCAACAACAGGATTTGGGAATATTATTCTATTTAAAATTATCGGATGTGCTTCATCACACAAAGTATCAGATGTTTTGGTATCCTTAAGTCCAACAATCGCAGCTATCTCTCCTGCGAAAACCTCCTGTATCTCTTCTCTATCATTAGCGTACATTCTCAAAACTCTTCCAACTCTTTCTTTCGTCCCCTTAGTGGCATTGTAAACATAGGATCCAGAAGAAAGTTTGCCTGAATAAACCCTAAAAAATGTAAGCTGTCCGACAAAAGGATCAGATTGAAGCTTAAAAGCCATGGCAGAAAAAGGTTCTTCATCTGAGGCCTTTCTTTCAAGCTCATTTCCTGAAACAGGATCAAAGCCCTTAACAGGAGGAATATCTAAGGGAGAAGGGAGAAAATCAATCACAGCATCAAGCACCAACTGGACACCCTTATTCTTAAGAGCGGAACCACAGTAAAGCGGAAACAATTCATTGGCGATAACAGAAGTTCTTATAACCCTTTTTATGTCATCTATACCAATTTCTTTTCCCTCAAGATAATCATTCATAAGGGCTTCGTCATTTTCTACTATCTTCTCAATCGTTTCAGCTCGGACATTCTTTGCTTCTTCTAGCATATCTGCTGGAATCTCCTTTTCTATTATCTTGTTACCCATATCCCCTTCAAAATAATAAGCCTTCATGTTAAGAAGATCCACCACTCCCTCATGTTTGTCTTCAACACCAATCGGTAACTGCATCCTGACACATTTCTTATTTAATCTTTCGAGAATCGTCTTATAACAGTGATCAAAAGAAGCACCTGTTCTATCCATCTTGTTTGCAAAACAAATCCTAGGAACCTTATATTTGTCTGCCTGTCTCCAAACAGTTTCTGACTGAGGTTCGACACCAGCAACACCATCGAAAACCACAACACCTCCATCAAGAACCTTCAACGACCTCTCAACTTCAGCCGTAAAATCAACGTGGCCAGGAGTATCTATAATATTAAACTGACACTTCTTGCTTTTGTCTCCTTCTGGCATATAAGTAGGATTCCAGAAAGCAGTGACAGCGGCAGAAGTTATTGTAATACCTCTTTCTCTCTCCTGTTCCATCCAGTCAGTAGTAGCTTCCCCTTCATGGACTTCCCCTATTTTATGAGACTTTCCAGTATAGTAAAGAATTCTTTCTGATGTTGTTGTTTTGCCAGCATCAATATGAGCGATGATGCCAAAATTTCTTACTTTTGCGATAGGAGATAAACGTTCCATAATATATTTAATTAAAAATTATCAATTACGAATTACGAATTATTAAAAAATTCAACTACAAATTCGTAATTTATAATTCGTAATTGATAACTAATTTGATTACCAAGCAAAATGAGCAAAAGCTCTGTTTGCCTCAGCCATCTTGTGGGTATTTTCTTTCTTCTTGAAAGCTTCTCCCTCGTTCTTGCTTGCAAGAATTATCTCGTCAGCCAATCTAGAACCCATTGGCATTCCTTTTTTATTTCTTGCCGCAGAAATTATCCATCTCATAGCCAGGGCAATCCTTCTGTTTTGTTTTACTTCTCTTGGAACCTGATAAGTCGCACCTCCAATCCTCCTTGATCTTATCTCTGTTAGAGGACCAACATTATTTATAGCTTCATCAAACACCTCAATAGGATTTTCTGTTTTCGTCTTTTCCTTTATTTCATCTAGCGCCTCATAAACGACACTTCTTGCGGTGTTCTTTTTTCCCGAAAGCATCACATAATTTATGAACTTAGACAAAACTTCCGACTTATAAACAAAGTCAGGCTTTATACTTTTTCTTGTTTTTGCTTTTCTGCGCATATTTGAATCTTTCTTAATTAAAAAAATTATTTATCTCCTTTTGGCGTTTTATTACCATACTTACTCCTCCCCTGTCTTCTCGTGTCAACTCCAGCGCAATCTAATTTACCTCTGACAATGTGATACCTAACACCAGGAAGATCCTTAACCTTTCCTCCTCTAATCACCACAACTGAGTGTTCTTGTAAATTGTGCCCTATTCCTGGAATATAGGCAGTTACTTCCATGCCGTTGGTCAATCTTACCCTAGCAATCTTTCTCAAAGCAGAGTTTGGTTTCTTTGGTGTCGTTGTTTTAACAACAGTACAAACACCTCTTTTAAAAGGAGAGGAATAATAAACAGGACGATTTTTCTTAATATTAAAACCCTTGGCCAAAGCAACCGTTCTGGACTTTACCCGAACGAGTTTTCTTGCCTTCCTAACTAATTGATTTATTGTTGACATAATGTAGCGGTTAATATAACAGGTTGATAAAAAAAAGCAAGCCCCGCACAGCACAAAAAGACCAGGTTTAATTTATACAAAAGAAAAACCACCCTATTCGGGTGGCAACAAGGTTCATCTAATAAAATCATAATTCGCTTCATCGGGAAGGCTTGTCCTCTCAAAATTATATAAAAAAATTTTATCGGAAAAAGACCCTAGAAGATAAAAATATTCAAACAGTGAACTGAGCTTCATAGTATCACTACCGATTTTTTCTTCTGAAAGAGATTTGATGACGCTCTCTATGTATAATTCTGCGTCAACCTCAACAGATAAAGTCTTTTCAAAATATTTCTCGTGTCCTTCCTCCCAACTGGGCTGTTTAAATGGAAAATCTCGCAAAAAAACAATAAACTTGCCGAGATCATAATTCATGGACTTAAGTAAACGATAAAAAAGAGGAAAATAATGCTTATAGGTATGATGTTGAGCAACCTCCGCCATTGAACCATACCAGGAATTACCAATCTTCGCATCTCTTTTTTCAAGATAATCACGAATGGTTATCTTACCATCAAGGTATTCCTTATTCAGAGAGGAAATTTGTTCGTGAAGCTCATCTAAAACTAACGCGTCCAAAAGTGCAAATCCCATTGTTGAACGAAAATCTCCCTCACTGTCGTTAAAATATTTAGACGCTCCAGCAACCCCAAATAAAAGAGCCGCTGCCTCTTCCATATGTCTCGGAAGGTTAATGTTGTCGTGCAAATCTTCGTGTAAAACAGTTTGAGTGATAGTAGTTTCGCTATGAGATAGTAGCCTTTTTGTGATATAAGTTCCACTACTTACACCAATCGTAACATAAAAATAAACATCGTATTTTTCTTTATCAATTTCATAGTGCTTAATTGAATCATTTAAGTTATCATAAGGACTTTGAACCACAGAGATAGCTGGATCAACATAAGAATAAGGAACCTTCGTCTTCTCGTTAAAGAAAAAAATATTGTATTTAGAAACTTTTTCTTTATAATCTCTAAAATTTCGTGTCTCATTGAGCCCCAAACTTTCTCCGAACTTTTTAACTTTTTTAATAAGTTCAATCTTTTCTTTTTCTCTTTTAGACAAACGAGGCTCGTCTTTTTTTGGAGCAGAATCAGAAAAAGAAACGACAAAGACAAACAAAGAGATAAACAAAAATGTTTTTTTCAAACAGCACCCCCCATCCTTTTTTTATTTTTTGCTTTTATAGAACTATCCAAAAAACAGGTTATCATTGTAACCTTTTTAAATCAAATAAGTCATGTTTCAAGACAGAATAAAACCGAGAACCATATTAATAACCGGCTGAATTAATCCACCCCAAATAAAAAATAAAAAAACAAAAAGTATTAAAAACTGATTTCTTACAAAAAATTGTTCTACCCATCTATACTTAAAAGGTAATAAAGAAAAAAGTATTTTTGAACCATCAAAAGGAGGGATTGGTGTAATGTTAAAAAAAGCTAAAACAAGATTTATGAGGACGATATAAACAAGAAGGGAAACTATTTCTGGTGGCAGTATTCCCTCAAAAACATTAAGCTTTATTATCACCCCAAAGAAAAAGGCAATAAAAATATTTATTAATGGTCCGGCAGCAGCAACCATCGCTATCCCTTTATCGCCACCCCTAATATTATAAGCGTTATAAGGAACTGGCTTAGCCCAACCAAAAGCGAAACCAGTTAGCGAAGTAAGCAAAGGAACCACGATAGAGCCAAATGGATCAATGTGTTTTAACGGGTTTAACGTAAGCCGTCCTGCAAGCCTTGCTGTGGGGTCACCTAACATATCGGCAACATATCCATGAGAAACCTCGTGGGCCACAACAGATACAATAAGTATTGATATCAAAAATATTGGGTTAACCTGTTCTAACAACATAAAATAAAGATTATAAGAATAATACTAAAGACTCAAAAATAATTTGCCAATTTATATTTCTCATGCTAGCATAAAAAAACTTAATTTTAAACACAAATAATCTGAAATCATATGGCAAAAGTTTGTACAATTTGTAATAGAGGGAGTATCGTTGGAGGAGGATACTCCAACCGTGTTCGTGCCACAAAATTCAATCCGACAGGAAAAGTCAGGAAACAATTGAATATACAGTGGGCAACCATGAAAGATGGCAAAAGAGTTAAAATGTGCACCAGATGCATAAAGGGAAAAAAGAATCTGGAATAATAAACATTTCACTTAAAAAACCAAAAAACCAGCGATATTCGCTGGTTTTTTTCCTCGCATTAATTTGTAGTATATTCTCTTAACTGATTAAGTAGAAAATATTTAAATATTTTCTACTTAATCAGTTAAATTCGTATATACTTTTTCACCATCACTTTTTATTACTATCGTCCCCAACACATCTGTCCTTAATATTTTAACATCGAATTTATTTAAAACGTCTAAAGTTTTTTCACTTGGATGACCATATTTATTATTTTTCCCAGAAGAAATAACGGCATATTTAGGACTAACCGCTGAAACAAAAAATTCAGAAGTAGATGTTTTTGAGCCATGATGAGCAACCTTAAGAACGTTGCTTTTTAAATTCTGTTTGTTTACAGACAATAAATATTTCTCTAAACCATTTTCAGTATCCCCCATCAACAAAAAAGATGTCTTGCCGTAAACAAGACGAGCCACTAACATACCGTCATGCGGAGAAGATGAAGAGACATCTCCTGCCGGGTATAAAACTTCCAAAAAAACACCGCCACCAAAATCAGCAATCATTCCACTTCTTGCGATAACATCTTTCACTTTTCCCAAAAATTCTTTTTTAAGAATAAAATATTCCGAAGTTTTTACTTGTGTGCCGGAACTCAAAAAACCAAAAACATTATATCTTGGAAAAACGTTTAAAAGCCCAGAAAGATGGTCACTGTGAGGATGAGAAAGTGCTAATAAATCTATACTTCTATCATAAAAAGGCATACTTTTACCGATCTCTCTTAAGACTTTTTTATCAGGACCACCGTCTAAAAGTATTTGATTCCCATTTGGAGTATCGATAAATATCGCATCCCCTTGTCCAACGTCAAAAAAATAAACCGTAAGTATCCCTTCTCTATCTTCCTTTAAAACTGCATACCAGATAAACAGGTTAGAAAAAAACAATACACAAATTAAATAAACTATAAACCTTGTATTTTTATTTCGCATTTTTTACTTCCATTATCTCCCAGTCCTCACCCTCAACAAAAACCATGCTTCTTTCTAGCTCTCTATTTTTTAAAAAAACTCGAAAAAAATAACTTCCATAAAAAAACAGAACAGAAACAAATAAAAATAAAAAGAAAAAATTTGGGGACACCTTAACACTTGCAAAAGGTAACTTTGACAAACTCTCTACTATAAAAATTTCGTAAGAAAGTAACACCCATGTAATAGCCGAGAATGGGAGAGCCACGAGAACGCTAAAAAAACCAACAACGACAGAGAAGAAACCAAAAAACATTGTAGCTGGTATTAATACAACAACCAATAAATTTGCAAAAAGAGAAACTAGAGAAAATTCTCCTATTTTATAAATAATGAGTGGCATCGTGGCCAACTGCGCTCCGAGAGTTGTTGCAACAAGTTCTCTAAACTGAAAATTTTCAGGTAAAAATTTTATTTTCTCTTTTATCAAAGGAGAAAGATATATTAGTCCAAGTGTGGCCAAAAATGAAAGCTGAAAAGACATATCAAAAACCAATATCTTTGGATTATAAACAACCATCATGAGACCCGCCAAAACAAGCGCCCACGAGGCCTCGTGCATCCTTCCCGTGACCTTGGCAAGTAAAATAATCAACGCCATTATCATTGCACGAATAGTGGCAGGTCCACCTCCCACCATCAAAGTAAAGAGGACTATCGATATTGAACCAAGAATGGAACTTAAGGAGAGAGAAAAGAAATAGGAAAAAAATCCTATTGTGGCGCTAGCGATAACAGAAAGGTTGTATCCAGAAAGAACGATTATGTGAGAAAGCCCAACTATTCTAAATTTTTCAAGCAGTTCACCCCCCAACGATTCTTTTGCGCCAATAAGCAAGCCAGCAAGGAGAGAAGATTGCGGTTCAGAAAAAATACTTACAGTTTTTTCAATAAAACTTTTTTTTATTTCAAAAAGCAAACTTTTTAAAAAAGAACCATTGCCACTAGAAACCAAATTTATCTTGGGGTTTCTTATTAAATAATAAATACCATCTTTTCCTAAATAAGAAATATAATCGAAAGACTCATCAAAATTATTCGGTTTCTCAAGCTTACCCACAACTTCTATCTTGTCACCATAACAATACTTAGGAAACGGGTTTGCT
Organism: uncultured Candidatus Saccharibacteria bacterium; assembly: GCA_964649715.1. Lineage (GTDB taxonomy): Bacteria > Patescibacteriota > Minisyncoccia > Phycocordibacterales > UBA12445 > UBA12445. The sequence continues at coordinate 4,776 of CAZYTH010000011.1, read as the reverse complement.
CTTAGCAAAATTCTCGTTTCTGAAAAATTTACGATCAAATTAACAAAATTTTCCTTTTCCTCGGGTTCACTATCTATCACTGCAATCAAGGAGACATCTTTTCCAACCGAAACTTCCAGGTTGCTATTCTTAGGAACCTCTCTAAACAAAAACCACAACATACCCAGAGATATAAATAATAAAAAAATTGCCAACTTTCTCAATAGTATTTTTTTGCCAAGAAACCTTAAATAGAATTCTTCTGTTATTATAAACAAGATCGGTATAGTAATAAATAAAATTATCAGAGAATACTCTACATCAAAAAAGGATTTAACCGCGATTCCTAAAACAAAACCCAAAATGATTGTTTCTTTCATTCTAAATGGCATAATTAATGTAAGTTACGCTTTTAAAATAAATAAACAACTAAAATGGCACAAAATAATACACTAAAAAAAATATCAATACTTGGAATTTTCATGTTTTTCCTCCAAATATTCTTTATCTACGAAAGTCTATACGCAAAAATATGGTGGCTAGACATATTTATGCACATATTAGGAGGTATTTGGGTAGCGTTCATATTCTTTTATTGGTTCTTTGAGAGAGATGGGTTCCTTCATAAAAAGAACGGATTTTGGCCAAATTTAATTTTGTGTCTTAGTTTTGTTGCACTTATTGGAGTCCTGTGGGAATTCTATGAATTTTTCTTTGATTATTTTGTTTTAACCCAACATCAACAAAGCCTTGCTGATACAATGAAAGATCTCTTTAACGATCTTTCCGGTGGTTTTCTTGTCTCGATCTACTATCTCCTCAAAAAATAAATTATCTTTTTTCGTTTTCAATACCACTATCTTCTCGTGACGACCGTCACGAGAAGATAGTGGTATTGAAAACCCGCCTGGGATAAAATAAGCCAAGCGGTATAAATGAATTCTAAATTAAAATTTTAATTTTTATCCATCGCAAGATTGCTCAATCTATCTGCTTCTTTGTTCTGTTCACGTCTTATATGTGTAAACCTTATATTCGGAAAATCAAATTTAATTAAAGCGCAAACTTTTGCAAACTGAAGCCTGAGTCCAGGATCTTTGACTCTATATCTTCCGATAAGTTGTCTTTGAACAAGTTCGCTATCCATCTTGACCTCTATGTCAAACTCCTTTAATTTTTCAACACCAAACGTATTTTTAAGCGTTTCAAGGCCTAAAAGCACCGCCTCATATTCAGCAAAGTTGTTGGTTTGCACCCCCAAAGGTTTGAAAACTTCTTTTACAACCCGCCCATCAGCGTATGTAATATATGCCCCCGATCCGGCAGACCCCGGATTCCCTCTCGCACCACCGTCAGTATAGATAATGATCTTCTCTTTCATATTGTTAGTTTAAATAAATACTTTTTTATCTCTTTCTTTGTTATTGTGCCAAAATAAATCAAAAATTAAAATGCAAAATTTAAAAATTTTATAATCCGCCGAAATGAATTAGATTAATCCAATCAGGCAGATTTACACTTTGGATTTTTTACATCAACAATCCTTAATCGCAAACTCGGAAATCTTCCATAAGTATTTTTTTCTATTTTTGCCACAATATCTATGATTCTTCCTTCTTCTATTTTTATCCTTGAAAAACTGTTTTCGTTTATATAAAAATCGTAAGCAGAAATATCTTTTTCACCATCCGTTAAACCCATCTCTAAATGTTCGCTATTTTTCCCAAATTTCCTTATCCTTTGAATCTCCAAACCTTCAAGAATGAAAACTGGTTTGGGATTTCCGACGCCAAAAGGAGCCATCTTCTCTAGAATACTATACAGCTCCCAGTCGATATCCGAAATTTTCAAAATCGCTTCTATCGGGATCTCATTTTTATTCTTTATTAATCCGAGGTCTTTTATTTTTAAATAAGATTCGTTTATATGTTTTTCAAAATCAGCCACTCTTCCGTCAGTGATAGAAAAACCGCCAGCCATATGATGACCTCCGTATTCACAAAGGATCTCCTTATCCACAGAAGACATTATGTCTACAAGGCTTACGTTTCCATTTGAACGACAAGATCCTTTTATTTTTCCTTTTCCTTCTCTACCCCACACAAAAGACATCTTTCCATATATATCAACCAACTTATTTGCAACCAGACCAGCAACTCCCGGAGTCCAGTCATCTTTGCCAATAACGATAACGTCAAAACTATCTTTATCCTTAATCAAAAGTTCACTCTCCTTCATCATATTCCCCACTAACTTTTTTCTGTCATTGTTCTTTTTTTCTAGATAATTCAAACTCTTTATCGCCTCTTCTTCGTTCGTTGTTGAAATAAATTTAAACGCCACCGAAGGCACCCCCATCCTACTTGCAGCATTTATGCGAGGACCAATAGAGAAACCAATATCTTCTTCTGTTATTCTTTGATTTTCTATCTTTAATTTTCTAAATAAATTTTGCAATCCTATCCTTTTTGTTTTTTTTAAAACACAAAGACCAAACCTTGCAATCACTCTATTTTCCCCCGTAAGAGGGACCATATCCGCAATCGTCCCGATCGAAGCCAAATCAAGAAGCCACTTTTCCCAACCATTCTCTACTCTAAAATTTCCAAAAGAAACGAGTGCTTGAACAAGCTTAAAAGCTACCCCTGAACCTGAAAGACCTTTGTTCGGATAATTATCATCAGCCCTTTTCGGATTTATGACGGCATAAGCGTCTGGTAATGTTTCTTTTGTTTCGTGGTGATCTGTAACAATTACACACAATCCAAGCTTCCTTGCTTCATTTATAGGCTCAAAATCGGTTATCCCGCTATCAACAGTGATTATTAAATCAGTTCCCCTGGAAGCAAGAGTTCTAACAGCTTCAATGTTCATTCCGTATCCTTCATTCTGCCTGTGCGGTATATAAACCTCAAAATTGTCAAAACCTATTTTTTTAAAAAAATCATTAATTATCGTCGCTCCTGGAATACCGTCGCAATCATAATCAGCATAAATAACTATCCTTTCTTTATTATTTATTGCATCCAATATTCTCATAACCGCCCTTAGCATATCCGTTAAGAGAAATGGGTCATGTAGCCCATCCTCATATTTTGGTTCAAAAAAGTTTAAAGCATCTTCTTTTGTTTCTATTCCCCTCGCCCGAAGCATTTTTGTAGCAACAAAACCAAAAAGCTCCTCCATCGAAATATTTTCCTTCGCTTTTTTTTGTTCCTGACACATAAAACAAATGTTATCTTTACTCAACAAAATCTTATCAAAGGATTATATCACTAAGGGTAAATAAAGAGAGAGTTTACGATATCCATAGTTTGTTATATATTATCAAGATGAAAGATGATGAAAAAGATTGTATTTTTTGCAAAATAGTTAAAGGAGATATACCTGCCGAAAAAGTATATGAAGATGAAGATATTTTAGCATTCTTAGACATAACTCCGATAAATGCGGGACACACTTTGTTAATACCCAAAAAGCATTATGAAAATCTTTTTGAACTTCCAGATGATGTCCTTCAGAAAATTTCAATCAAGCTTAGAGATTTAGGAAAAAAGATTAAAGAAGCTGTAAGAGCAGAAGGTCTAAATATCGGAATGAATAATAGACCAGCAGCTGGGCAATTAGTCATGCATGCTCACTTTCATCTTATTCCCCGATACGTATCAGACGGATACAAACATTGGGGCGGAAGAAAATATAAAGCTGGAGAGATGAGTTTGATAGCTGAAAAAATTAAAAAAGAAATAAATTAGACTTTTTAGCTACTTTGTAGTAAATTCTTTATAAAGTAAAAGCGCGATTAGCTCAGTTGGTAGAGCAACCCGTTTACACCGGGAAGGTCGTGGGTTCGAGTCCTACATCGCGCACAGACAAAATCACCCTTGAAGGGTGATTTTTGCGCGATGAACAAGCCAACAGTTTGGCTTGTGTTAAGACGAGAAGTGAACAAGAAGTCCCGACGATGAGCATTTTTATAGTATTCGGTGCGTATAAAAAATCCATCGGCGGGTGGTGAATTTATTTTATATTTTTACTGTTAATAAAAAAACCGCCGAAGCGGTTATCTATTAATTAAGGAAATAAGTAAACCTCCCAAAAAACAAACAAAGAGTATTGTTCTGGAAATAAAGATAAAAATATCCCCTGGGCTTATTATTATCTTGCGACCGATTGGAATACAAACAACACCAGCCAAAATTCTTTTCCAAAAAGATCTTGATTCAATCTTTATTTTTATCCAATCCGACAAAACAAGAAACCTACTCTTTTCATTAGCATTTTCATGGATAAAACTCACAATCTTTTTATCAGTAACAACCGGCATCTTTCCCTTATTCGCAGAAAGTACTACCAAATTTAAAACACTTCCAAACACACAAAAAGCTAAACCAAAAAATTCAAAATTGTGTAATACTCCAGAAATAGTCTGTATCCCGATATTACTATTGTTTTTCATTGCGAAGAACCTCCAACCACAGACTACATAAAAAATATATAAATGCAACAATTTACAAATACTCTCGGTAGGATATCTTCCTCTACGAGGACAGTCTGCCCGAATGACTGAGGTCATTCAGTCGGGCGGGTATCCTGATTGGATTTTTTATACGCCCTAAAGGCTATAAAAAATGCCTGCCTGTCCGGTAGGCAGGCTCAATCAGGCTTCGATTCCTAACGAAAGCCATGGGTAATGGCTTTCTCCGAGAGCTTCGCTTCGCTATGCTCTCGGTAGGAATCGAACCTACATCAGGAGATTAGAAGTCTCCTGTTCTATCCATTGAACTACGAGAGCAA
>CAZYTH010000010.1:0-27585 GCA_964649715.1 uncultured Candidatus Saccharibacteria bacterium | reverse complement strand
TTTAGCGTGAGTGCCCCGACTCTAGATGGTGATGATGGATTTGAAATATCTATAGATACTATAATAGCTGGTTCTGTATTTGTGATTGCATAAGCATATCTTCCGGAGACAGCGACACTGTAGGCGTTTGATTCACCTGAGTTTAGCGTGAGTGCCCCGACTCTAGATGGTGATGATGGATTTGAAATATCTATAGTTACCAATCTAGCGGGATCTGTATCTGTAACCATGTATGCATATCTACCAGACATTGTGATAGTTCCGTAATCTTCACCTGAGTTTAGTGTGAGAGAATTTACCTTTCTTGGGGATGTTGGATTTGATAGGTCTATGGTGATTATCTTTGCAGGCTCTGTCATTGTTGAGATATATCCGTATCTTCCTGAGACAGTGAGTGAACCATATTCATCACCAATATTTAGAGCAAGTGCTCCGACTCTAGTTGGAGATGATGGATTTGAAATATCTACTACTACGACAATTGAAGGGGTTGTGTTTGTGAGGATGTACGCGTATCTACCAAGAACAGAGATAGAGTAACCGCTGTCTTCACCTGAGTTTAAGGTGAGTGAACCTACCTTTGATGGAGCTGATGGATTTGAAATATCTACCGCGATTACTCTGGCTGGTGTTGTGTTTGTTACCAGGTATGCATATTGTCCTGATACTGCGATATTGGCCACTTCATTGTCACCTGAAGCAAGTGTTAGTGAACCTTTTCTTACAGGAGAGGCACTGATGTCTGCAATGTTACTGATGTTGCCCGACACAGAGAGTTTGTCTGTTGGGTTTGATGTTCCGATGCCAACGTTGCCTGTAGATTGTTGGACGACGAAGCTACCGTTACTTACACTAAGACCAAAGTTAGAGAATGTGGATGTTGCGTTACCGCTTAGAGACAGACCACCTCCTCCAAAATTGATGGAATTTTCCGTTAAGTAAAGAGAACCTGTTCCTATCTGTAGTTGTCCTTGGACATTCAAGTTTGATGTAAATGTAGATGTACCTGTACCTTGTATATCCAGAAGACCTGCGAATGTTGATGTGTTTGTATTTGTTACAGAGAGATTTGTGATTGTAGTGGTACCGAGCCAGGAGTTACCTGTGACAGTAAGAGCTGAAGTGCTTGCATTACTGAATATGTTTAATGCTGACCATGTGTTAGCGGTGTATGTCTTAGGGATGGTGGTGGAGGAACTTACGAAATAATTAGCAGAGGTGGTGGAGAAGAAATCTCTTTCTGTTTTCCAGAAGTCTGCTGATGATGTAGCCCATTCACCGAGAGAGCCATCAAGGGTCCACTCGGTCCAGGAGTCGACAACATGCGTTACACCGTCCGGAACACCAATTTTATAATAATAACCGGGAGGAACAACAAAACTTACATTATAATCTTTGTTATATTCTGTGTAAGTATAAGCAACATGAGTAGTTGGTGGATTGTTAATATCAGAAAAAACAGTTGCCCAACTTGTACCAGAAGTACTTTTAACAAGAGTCGCAGTTACAAACAATGGCTTTCCTGTGTCATTCTGATATACCGTATTTAAATTTTTTATCCCTTTCACCACGTTCTGCGTCACCCCAAGTCCAGCGCTAGTAGAAGCCAATGCTATCCAATCTCCATAAGAGTTCTTGACTTGAATTGTTCCGTTCACATCTCTTAAGCCATAACCTAGTGAGCCAGTGGTTGTTCCAAGATTAAGATATCTATTGGTTCCTTCAAGTAATAGATTTCCATAGATAGATAAAGCAGATTGTGGTGTTGTCGTCCCAATCCCTACATTACCCGTATTGTAATAAATATTAGATCCAGATGTGGTCCATTGTGAAGTACCTCCTGCACCAAGACATACACCGCCAACAGAGAAACATCCTTGAGATAGGTTAATACCTCCATTAAATGTAGAGGTAGCATTATCTCTAAGGTAGATAGACCCTGTTCCTACCTGTATTTGCCCTTGTACGTTTAAGTTAGAAGCAATAGTTGAAGTGCCTGTGCCGTTTACATTGATTGTGCCTCCGAATGTTGATGTGTTTGTATTTGTTACAGAGAGATTTGTGATTGTAGTGGTACCGAGCCAGGAATTGTTGGTAACAGTGAGAGCTGTGGTGGAGGCACCAGCGTTGAAGATATTGAGAGCTGACCATGTGTTCTCTTTGTATGTTGTGGGGATAGTGGTGGATGAGTGGATATGCTCATCAACCAATGCAGAAGAAAATAAATTTATCTGGTAATAATCTGGGTCCATCGGTATTTGCCAATGTGGCGCAGAAGGCCCTTCAAAATAAAGCCTAACATTTGTGTTTTGGCTACCACCCGTAATGTTTGCATAAACCTTACCAATAATTCGAGAACCTTCATCTGGAATATAATTATCAGGCAAGGAAATAAATATTCTTTCTTTCGATTTAGCTGTTATGATATTTCCTAAAGTAGAAGTAGCAATCACAAATTCAGAATTATCTGATTTCCTTTCTATTAATGTCCAAAACAATCTAAAATCTCTATTACCAGATAATTTTTCTGCGGATAAATTCCAGTCATAAATTCCTTCCGCCAAAACACTTGGTGCCTGCCCAGGAGGAGATATCCAAGAACCAAACAAATGACTCCCCAATCCTAAGTTACTAAGGGTAATACTAGTCTCCTCTGCTTCTGGTGGGTTCGTATTTGTTAAGTAATATCCTGTGTCACCGTCTATGTCTGAATACATATAAAAATACATATAGGAGCCAAGACTGATGCCCAAATTCGAGACGACACTATCAACATACCGCTTGTCAACAAGCTCGTGTGCATAAGAAAACACTCTTGTGTTAGGTAAAATCGGAGGGTTTAAAAAATGCTGAGTACCTGAAAATGTATTATCAGTATAAGTTTTAGGTATTGTCGTGGAACTATGAATAAAATCATTGACGTTGGTTTCTGTTTGGTAGCTCTTTAGACCGACCCAATGATCGGCTGACGTTGTAGAAAAACTTATATCTCTTTCGGTGGTATAAAATAGATTTGTGCCCTCTATAACGTCTGTGGTTAATAAACCTAGTGTTGATGTTGCTATTGAGCCAGCCACGCCATTATAAAAATTCAAAATACCGTTAGCCGAAGACATGTCTTGACCAGTACCCCCGTATCCTGTTCCTATGTTTGTACCATTCCAAACACCGCTAAGAATATTTCCCAGCCAAGAACTTTCTGCTGAAATGGCTGTAGTGGATGCGTATGGAAACACAGACGCAGTGGATGTGGTGGCGGTGAAAAAAGACGAAACAGTTTCCCCAACAACAGATAATTTAGCATAGGGACTACTGGTACCCAGTCCCAAATTTCCACCTGATGTAAACGTGAAAAGATTTTCTCCTGCATTTGATATTATTCTAAAAATATCAGCCATCTGACCTGCAAAACCTCTTACAACAAGAGCAGTAGAATCGGTGGACGTGGCTTCCACAGTGAGAGATGCGTTGTTCTCGGGAGATGTGGTACCCACAGAAGACTGTCTGGTACCCAATACTCTTTCGGAAACAAAAGCGGTTGGCACAGTGGCTAGCTTCTTCCTTGGTGCCATTTCGGTATCCCAATCAGGTTCAGTATCACTACCTCCGATTTTCACCCCTAAATATAAATTCTGATTCCAATCAATTTCATCCAAAGAGGAAACACTCCCAAGCAAAACTGAAAACAAACCATTTTTAACAGAAACTCTATTTTCTCCAGTTCTTGTTTCTGTCCAAACAGGATCACCGTCTGTCGCAACTGTGTATAATTTAAATTCAATATTGTAATTTCCATCTTCAACAGAAACGTTATCCTCTACACTTCTTAATTTACCTTGATAGTTTATTTGTTGGGTCATTTCAGCGTAGGCGGAATACGATAAATTAAAATTAAGTGAAATGACAAAAACAACCAATGAGAGATATTTAATCAATTGGCGCATCGCGAAAAACATTAAATTATCTTCTTTGTTTTTCAACATTATTCAAAATTAAAAAACCTCGCAAAATTTTTCCATTTTTAAACCAAAACAGAAAAATCAACAACATTAATATTATAACACAAATAAGTCAAAATAATAATAATAACTGTGGATAACTTTAAACCAGTGTTTGACGTACCCGAAACCACATCATAAAGACAAAATTTAGCCCACCTTTAACCTCTTCAAACCTTAAATCACGATATCTCTTCTGAGGCCAAATTTAGATAAATGAACAATATCTGTTTTGTGAATCATTTTATAGGATCCATCGGGTAGTTTTTCATCAATAGTTAAATAATACTCCCCAGCATCAACAGAGAAACTGAATCTCCCTAAACCATCTGCAACCGAAGTCTTAATATAAACATTATCTTTGACAGAGAAAATCCTCAGAACAGAAAAAGACAAAAGCTCACCTGCTTCCCTGGTTTTTACAGATGCGGGCAAAGTTTTCCCAATTAGATAAACAACACAAGCAACAAAAAGAGAGAACAAAGAAAAGATCACGGTATTTAGCGGAGTGGGATCATAGACAAACAAAGCGATAGTAGAGAGAAAAGCAATTGAATAAACAATGAACAAAAATAAGTTCCAGCGCATCTCTTTTTTTGATATTTTTTCAATTATCTCCTTTTTGTTCTTAACAAACTCTTCCCACTTAAAACCAATAGGATCAACAGGGATATTCTTTCTAACTTTTTCATCATTATCTTTTATTTCAAACAGCTCTCCATGATAAAGATCTTCATAAGTTTCATCTTTTATTTGTCCTTCTAATATTTTTGTTGGGTATATATAACTCTCTTGATCCACTCGCAGAATATATTTCCCTTTTTTTGGTTTAAAACCATACCTTCCATCCTCGTCGGAAATATCTCTCAAAACTTCATCTTTTTCCATGTTAGAAACAAAAACGCGAGATGAATCTATCGGCCTTTTGGTTACAGAGTCGTAAACAACCCCCCATTCTCTTTTTTTAAATAAAAATAAGATTCCTATTCTCCTTAACACAAAAATATATATTTGATAAAAATATTTTATGTCTATGAGTGCGACAGAACGGATGTGTTGAAGTGACAATAATCCAATTCCCGCCAATATTCCAAGCAACTGCAAAAACCCAAGAGAGAAACCAGAACTTTCGATCAATCCACCAAAAATCTTTCTCTCAGGAAACTTTGGCAAACTTTCCACAAATAGCATTGAAAAATAAGTAGATATGGTATTTTTTTTATGATCAAAAACTCGAACAAAAACCCCATAATTTCCACCTTCCTCCAAGGAAAAACGTGAGGTCTCAAAATATCCGCTACTTTCATTCTTTTGTGTTAAATATAAATATTCTTCCGCATCAAATACGCCCAACTTCTTCACACCGATAACAACAGAATGAACATATCCTAAATCAATTCTGGGCTTAAAAGATAGAATCAAATCATCTCCATAGCCAACATTATGAATATTATTTTCAGGAGAAACTAAAACTTTTTTTTGATAAACCAAAAAGTCTTCAGAGAGTATGTCTTCTATGCTATATTCTTCTCCATCAATAAAAAAAGTCGGCGGAGTCCCTTCACTGCCACTTCTCAATGGGTTAACAACATAAGTGGATGCACCATATGTACAACGTCCCAAAATATCACAGACGAAAGCTGAATAATAATAAATATTTCCCGATGATACTCCTCTTGAATCCATATGATATTCCGTTAGTCCCTCATAAATCGGATTACCGTCGTTGACGTCTAGTGGGTAAAACTTGTTTGATCGGACTATTCTCACAAACTCACCTGGACCAAGTGTAGGATTATTCCAATTCAACTCTATTTCACTTTCGCTTATGAGCTTACCAGAAAGACCAATTACATTTAAAACAGATAAAGAAACTTTTGGCGGATAATAAACAACAAAAGAACCTATATCCGAAATCCTGAAATTACCCTTACTGTCTATGGCCTTAACTTCATAATAATAAACCCCGGGCTCAAGGTCTGGAGGAATTTTTATTTTGTGTACAAAAAATAGATTATCGTCCTCATCAACAACCCCCATCTCTAGAGATTCGGTAACCCCAATAGTTAGAATGTATTTAACCTTGCGACTACTCTCTAAAGTTATAATTTTATTGTTATCATAAACATTTATATTAAAATTTGGTGTCTCAGAAGGATCGACTGGTCCACCACCCCCTCCTCCTGGAGGAGGGGGTGGTGCTTCTTCTGCTGTAATCCTAGCCTCAATAACCGTCTCCGTGGAGACTGCCGAAGAAGCCATCTGAAATAAAACCAAAAAAGCGAATAAAACAAAAATAAAGAATTTTTTAAAAGAAATCATTTTTTACAAAGCAATAACTGTTATTGTTGTGGTTGCGCGATAATCACCGGGCTTTTGCATCCTAGACGGACCAACTCCAGCACGATAAAAAACCGTTGTGGTTGATGTTGACGGATAATTCCCCGAAACACTTCCCGAAATTAAAACATTTGAAACAGACAAACCGTCCCAGCATTTATATTCAGTGCTATTTTCTCCTTCTCCGCAAGAATTACCATTGTTTTTATATCTGCTTGTTACGTCAGAACCAAAGACAGAAAAACCAAACCTAGAATCTCCCTGAGAAACAGAAAAGTCAATATCGGGGACATCTCCCGAAGGAGAATAGTCTCCAAAACTATCATCGGATGAATAAAGTGTTGGAGAAGATATTGATTTTATATATAAAGCATAACCATTTTCATTGTCTGTGAGGACACCGATGGAAGAAGAAGAATTTGAATAACCGCCTGAAATACCACCAAGAGCTGGAGATAATGCGACCCTTGTATCGGACAAGCTCAAAGAAATAAAATATTCAAAATCCTGCTGGTAACCTGAATCAACACTATAGAGCGTCCCCGATGAAAAACCTGACGATATTTCTCCCAAAGAATCTAACAGTGAATAGAGTTCTGACTCTGAGTTTTCTCCCGCAAAATTCAAGCTATCGGTTTCCATTTCATAAACAGAGCCCGTCATCACGCCACCAAATACTATTTTTGAATAAAAAAACAAGACTGAAAAAATAAATACAGAAAAAAACACCTTAAATCTTTTATGCTCCGTCTTCATAAGTATAAATAATTATACACCAAAATTATATTTTAGAACATAAGCGAAATAACCGAAACTATTGTTTTCTCTTCAAAACAAACTTCTTATCAAACTGCTTCTTGAGATTAAATACCAGAAAAACCAAAAAACACGCAAACAAAAACTTTTTTATTGGCAAAACAAAAATGGGAAAATCTTTTTCATAAAATGAATTTTGGTCACTCACCTCCCCAAACCCGCGATACACCCTAGCTTTAATTGTATAAAAACCAGACAAATCTTTGCTAAAAAAAGAAAAATTCTTCGCCATTATAGAATCAGGCAAAGTATACCAAGATTTTATCTTCTTTGAGAGAATCTCTTCACCAAAATAATTAGTTACAGAGATATCTCCAAAATGTTCTAAGAAAACATCACCCTTATTCTCTAACAACACCTGAAGGTTTATCTTTTCATCTTCGTTAAAGAAAAACTTGTTCTTCACAATACCAAAATTGACCAAGTAAGAATCCCTATTCGCCTCGCCTGGAATATTTACAAACATTAAATATCCAGACCTGACATGAAGGGAGACAACATCTTTCTCCTCACCTTCGCCATTGCCTGTCGTTGATACGATAATGGCACCATAAACACCCCCTGGTTGAATATTCAGGGGAACGCTTATCTCAAAAGGAATCCTTATTTTTGAACCGCTCGGAATCCTGACTTTCGTCTTTTCAAATTTTATAAAATTTTTTAAAGAATATATCCCTCCCTTCCCCTCTTCTATCAACATTATAGACTGCTCCACGTTCTTTGTGCCTTTTATCTCTTCCACACTCAGATTAAAATCCCTTTCTTCTCCTGTTCGATTTATGATGGTTAAAGATGTCTTCGCTTTCTGCCCTGGTTCTAATTCAAAAAATTTCCTATCCGTACTGACAACAAAATCATTCTTGGAAATATTCAAAGCATTATCTACTGCAAAACTAAAATTAGGCAACAAAAAACAAGCAAACAATAAGGAAAAATAAAAGTTTTTCAACATAAAAAAATTCTACCTGAATAATGCATCAGTTTATTATAGTTTGTTTTTGAAAAACTTCCAAAAAATTATTCCATACTCTCTATCCCATACAAAGAGATATCAGAAAACGAAGTGACTTCAGATATATATTTAGACTTCAAAAATGGATACTTATATTTGTCACCTCTTTCCAGATCTTTTGTATAAATTATGTACTTAATATTATTTTCTCTTAAAGTTTCGATGGTGAGTTCTGGTTCTGCATCGTTCGATGTAACCGCCTGTTCTATATCACCATAAGACTTTCCAAGCCTTTCATTACCCTCGGTTACCCCTTCACCCATATTCTTACTACTCACTATTTCGCAATTAAAAAAATTCGGAGCTGTGTTTGCAACGATGAGATTGTTGTTAAATTTAGTAGAATAATACAAATACCAAGGTAAAAACAAAGCCTTGCAATTGTTATCTTTCTTCAAAATTTGATTCACACTATCCCACTCCTTTGGATACCAGACTGGCTTTAACTGACCATAAAACCCAAACAAAACAGGATACGTGTAATACAAAACCACCAAGCACAAAAATATAAGAGAATTACGCCTTATTTCAACATCTTTAATCTTGCCCAAAAGATATTCCACACCAAAACCGCCAAACATAGCATAAGAAAAGACAATAAGCCCACTCCACTTCTGTGTATCTCGGAAGCCCTTCCAAAATCCAATATTCTCAAACAACCACAGATTTATATTCTTAAAAATTCCTTCGCCTAAACCGGAAGAAAAAATAATTGCGAGAAAACAAACAAGTAAAACAAACAAGGCTGTCGGTCGATTGTTTTTATCACGGATAGCTAAAAATATCCCCGAAATAACCAAAATCAACAAAAAAGACAGACAAAGGATAAAACGCTTTCCAAATACCCCAGGATCGACAAAAAGATTTACCCAATTTTGACCCTCCCCCCAAAATCCGTAAAGCGCCAAAACGTTACCCGTAAGACCCAAACGGGCATCTTTTGAAGTTTTAAATATCTCCAAATGTTCTTCGGTGAATAATTCAGCAGATACGTTATCAACATTCCTGTTTAAATATGGGAATATCCAATAACTACTCAAAACAAGGAAGATTACCCCGCCCAGAAAGATCTTCTTGGTAAAATCCAACAAACGAGAAAAGTCTTTTAAATAACACAGGAGAACAAAAACCGACAAAAAATAAATAAAAAAGACAATTGACGATATGACAAGGAAATGAACAGAAACAGCACCGATCAAAAAAAGAGACAGGAATAAATAAAAAAGATTTCGCCATGAAGAACTGTGGAAGAAAGCGGAAAGAAAATAAAAGAAAACAGGAATCAACGCATATCCAAAGAGAACCAAATATTGACCCGCCAAAAATCTTTGATAGACAAATGGGTTAACAACATAAAAAATAGAAACAAAATATTCAGAGCCATATTTACTTTCTGAAAACAAATAAAAACGAAGCGGTAAATAAAACATCAAAAAAAACAGAGAAAATAAAACAATTTTCTGAACAATCCAACCCCTAAACACAAGACCGAGCAAATACTGGGCAAAATAGATAATAAAATTAGATAAAGGAGTCGTACCAAATACAGGCATTCTTATTATTGGCCCAAACGAAAAATCAAGAGTAAGTATATATCCAGGAAGAAGAAGCTTCCATAAAACGATAATTGATGCGATTGCAGAAAATATTATATATTTATTGTTTTTTTTCTGTAACATTTTTTTTATCTTCAGATAGCTCAGGATGGCGAACATATTCGGCTGTCTGTAATATTAAAGTGGCAACCAAAAAAAGATAGGCATAAATGGAAAAAATATCAGCTAAATTGTTTTGTTTAATAGAAATGACATAAGGACAAGCTAACAAAAACAAAAAAGCTATTTGTGCTGTATATTTATAATTCCATTTAAATCTTATAAAAAATAAAACTGATATCCAAAAAAGATATTGACCAAAAAATAAAATTAAAAAGGCCAAAACAAAACCTTTTAAATCACGATTTTTCTTTTCCCCAAAAAACCAAGTAATAAATCTTCTGACTTGCTTCAGCACAAAAAATAAAAATATAAAAAATTTCTTTAAAACAAAATAAATGATATTCAGCGAGAAATACGAAAATCTGAACAAAACCTTTGTTGCCTTAAAGACAATCTTTTTTATTCTCTCACTAAAAAATGGCCACAAGAAGTAAAAGAATAAAATGAATAAAGCAAAGAACAAGGCTTTAAAATAAAACCATCTCTGAGCAGAAAATTCTAAAACAAACTCCATATCATAGGTTCCATTTTCGTTTCTTACACACGCCTCGCTTAAGTCGCAAATATCTTCAGGAACAATATACCAAGCATTCGTAAGGCCATTCAAAACATAATGTTGTTCAATGACCCTTGGGAATACAAACGGTGACCAAGAATCCAAGATACCCAAAACCCTTTTATCATAAAAACTGAGAACCCAACGGTCACCAAACATCTCTCCCGAACCTATATAAAATGGTTGCCTGGCTCCTTTGACGCGAACAATGTTTTTATATCTATTCACAGACTCCACCGAAAAATTCGTGAAGCCCGCAGACTCGTAAGAAACGCCCTCAGGCTCTATCACAAAGTCATTTTTATTATTTAAAAGGCTATTTTTGTCTTTACCGCGAACCAAATGTTCAAAGATTATAATCTCATCTGAATTACCAAATTCATCGTAGTTTAGCTTCGGAAGTTCAACGAAATGAAAATTATCATATCTATTCACAATCTCCTTTTTCCCATCAACCGACTTCGCATAAACAAATATATTAGCAAAAGAAGCGTTGTCGGGAGCCCTCACAATCCTCGAAAAGCTTCCCCAAGAATCATTTTTTATTTCAATATCCGCGTAAGAGACTCCATCAAAACTATCAAATTCAATATAGTATGTGGCTACCTTTGAATTTGGGCTCTGATAATCAAAACTAAATAAATAGTCGCTCCCACCAGAAACGGGTATTTTGACAGAATTGCAAGCAGAATGGTTTGTGGCATTAAGCACGAGAGAGCTAACTCCATCAGAACTCTCCTTCTTGCTTAATCCCATCGCAATATCGGGATAATTATCAAAGGCATGACAATCAATAACCTTCCTGCTCCACAATCCACCAAAACCATCTTCAAAAGATGGGTTTGGGATCAAGTTCTTTCCACCTGAAAAAAACTTTATCTTTCCACTATCTAAAAGTTTTCCGAAGGATAGCTCTTTTCCTTCTTCAAGTAGGATAACTTTGCTTTGAGACAAAACATAATAATCGGAATTTTCGCTTGTATCAAAACTTTTAATAACATTCTTTTCATTCAAACTCCCAAAAGACCCCTCAGAAAGAGCCACCTCTCCCCAAAATTTTCTATAAAACTCTAGTCTTCCCTCAGACAAACGAGCATAAATATCTTTTTTTATAGTATTCTTATTTTTCTTGTCATCCTCAATAATTGTAAAATAAAATTGTTTTTTAACATCTTCAGAGATAACTTTGTAACCATCTTCTAATTGAGATAAAGAACCAAACTCAAATAAAGTGTCAAAATAAAAGACATGGGGAGTATCTATCTCATTTTCATAAAAAACAACCTCGCCACTTTCAACATCCAGTCTATTAAGCCAGCTTATGGAATCAAGTTTATTGATATACTGTGCCGTTGTTGATGCATATTCTTCCGAACTAGAAAGAACAATATATCTAATAGGCAAAAGATCAAATAATTCTTGAGCAAAATTCTTATAGAAAATTTCGGGGAAAAGGTCCTGTGTTGATTCCCCTTCTTTCTTCTCCTCATTCAAAAAACCTTTCCAATCTTTTGGCGTAAGATTCATACTCCCAGCCCCCAAAATATCATCTTCACCCAAAAGATGGTCCAATACTTCATGGGCCCACAATATCTTATGGTGATTGGGCTTACTTAATACCAGATTCTCTGCTGGAGAAAGAACAGTGTCCCTTTCATACCCAACCAAATCTTCCAAAAAAGAGAATACAGCTGTGTGACCAAAAAAGAAGATGCTTAAAATAAAAATAAAAACAACCTTTTCGATAAAAAGTACAATTTTGTTGTTTTTTAAAAAATTTTTAAGATTCTGTTTCATTTATTTTTTTAAAATAATCAAAGACTGCATAGAAAAATGAAAGGGAAAGAGTCACAAATGAAATGGCGAGCCCTAGGTAATAGTATGTCTGTGGTTTGAAATATAAAGACATCTCTACATCTATCGAGCCATCTGGATTTTCTCTGTAATATTCATTAGAAAAATTTTGTTTTATATATTCAGGGTCAATTGTCCACTCATTAGCATATTCATTTGCGAGCTTATGTGTCTCACCAAAAACTTCGATATCCCCTGATTTGTTAATTTCAAAAATTTTGTTATTCTCTTTACATTCAAAAACATTGGTTTTTTTATAGTAAATTGGTTCGAGACAATTTTCCTCTCCTTTAAATTTATTTAGAAATACCCCCCAATTACGACTAAAAGCTTCTTGAAAATAAAGAGTGGCCCTGTCTTTTAGTTTAATATTTAAGTTATATCTAGTGTCATTAATTTTGATTATCTGTAAGCGGTCATTATTACTTGTATATATCTTTCCGTGGAAAAATATATCCTTTATACTGAAAAGTATGAATTTTTTATCTTCATACCTATTTTCCCAAATGCTATCATCTATGAAATTTAAAACAGTTAAATAATCATCAACCTCACGTCCAAGGACAGAAATCGTATCTTTTTCAACAATAAGATATTTGTAATTTAATATACTTGAATAATCTTCCAATAATTTATAATCATTTCTTATTTTTTCTATTAAATCCAGATATTCATTACTGATAACGACACTACTAGCTTTAGTAAGAAAACTTTTTGAAGATAACGCAAGTAATCTATCGGGTCCAGCATATCCATCTAAATAGTTAGTATAGCCTATAAAATGTTTTGTAATCGGCAATACTAAAAACTTATTTACAGTTCTCTCTTTCTCTAAAAATTCTGCGAAACTTAAATATTCTTCAGGAAGAGTTGAGTTCCATCCAGCATGTATCGGCTTGAACGCAACAATTGCGAGAAAAAAATGACTAAAAATAATAACAAAGATAATGGCATTTATAATGTAGGTTTTTTTAATCCTCCATAACATATACAAAACAACTAGGGGAAAAAGAATGAAAACAAAATATTTTGCCCCTGATCTGAAAAATAACAAAAAGATACTATTTAAGTAGAATATTTCATTGATTTGAGCCATGGGTGGATTTAGTCCTTTTGAAAAAAAAATAAAAAAACAAATGAAAAACAAGATAATATCATGCTTTCGTTGATTGTTGTTTTTATCTTCATTATAAAAAAGACTTAAAAAAAACAGAAGATAAAATAAATATGAAACAAATATAAAAGTCGGATGACCAAGATAAATAACTGAAAAATCTTTGGCCTGTGAGCCAGGTGCTTCGTTTCCACCCCCTCCCAAAAAACCATAGTTGGTTGTCATCCTAAATATATTTTTCAGACTAGAAACAGGGCTTATGCTTAAAGCGCTTTTGTTATAAGAATCATTGGTTTTGTTTGTCTCCGAATTTGAATAAAAAACATAACCATTCACAATCAACATCGAAACAACAAACATAATGATAATCCAAAAAGTAGAGATCTTCTTTGTGAAGAATTTTAATTTTATTTCATCCTTATTGAGAAAATAAAATAAAATTGGGACAAAAAAATTAACAATAATTAAAATGTTAAGGTTCCTAAATAGCAACAAATGAAAAACTACATAATAGAAAATGAGGATAAACTTTCCTTCGAAATAATAAGAATGAAATAAATAGTAAATAAAAGGAAAAGCAAGGAAGCCAATAAAATTTAAATGAAGTGGGGTGTGAAATAAAAGTATAAAAAAAACATTAAATATCGAAAGAAGTGTGGCAACTATCGCGTAATTGCGACCTAAAAAAATCTTGTAAAATAAATAAAATGAAACCTGGAAAAAATATGTTAATAAAATCCAGATGATATTTACAACGATAATTTTATTGGAAAAGAAAAGACTAAAAAACTTGAACATTATAGAATAAGATGACCATATAAAAGACATGGGCGGAATCCTTCCTGGACCAACGCTATCCCAAACAAAAAAGCCGGCCCTTAAGTACCGGTCAAAATTAAAAAATTGAAACGTGTCTCCACTATTGAAAAAATTAGTTAAAAACTGAAAATCTATACCCCTCCCCACCCACAAAAAAGCGGTAAGCAAAAAAAAAGCATGCGGAAAAAATTTATTATCTATGATTCTGTTTAAAAATGACATCAACGAAGAGTTAAGAAATCTTAGACTGATCTCTTGTTTTAATTATCTTATAAACAACAAAAAGTTCGGGAATGATAAAAACCATTAGTAAAAAATTTGACAATATTAAAATAAAATTAGAATAATTTATAATTAACGGCAAAATAGAAAAAACAAGAACATTTGTTTCAATATTTGATAAAAGAACACGGAGTCCAATTTTATCAAACCTTTCTATGATGGTGTTCATTAAATTACCCACAAACGAACCTTGAGTCGATTTTTTAAAAACAGTACCAGCCTCATTCTTCTTTTCAAGATTCTTTTCTGCAAATAACCATATTATCACGGAGAATTCCTGTAAAAATAAATAGCTGATGAGATTGACAACAAAGAGACGGTCCACGACGTGTGGGTAATGAATGTAAAACGATAAGTATAAGACAATGACAAGAAAACCAGCTTTTGCCTGATCAAAGAAATTGTCCAAAAATTCTCCAAAAAAGGTGCCCTGTTTTTTTAGCCTGGCAAGACGCCCATCAATAAAATCAAACAACAAAGAAATCTGAAAGGAAATTGCACCCAACCACCAATAACCACCAAGAAACGCTATCCCCGTGATGAGTGAGAAAACAAAACTTAAAACTGACAAGAAATTAGGGGTCCAATTTGTATAATTTGCAACTAAGTACAAGACCCAAGACCCTGGGTGACGCAAGACTAGGCGCGACCACCATGCATCTACCCTATTTACCGACTGTTTGACACTCAAATATGAATAAATTGCCATCTTATTATTTTTTATTACCTACTTTAAATATTAATTGTGCGGCAAATAATGACGGGGAATATTTCTCTAAGGATTCCATGATCTTTGAATTAAATTTGGAAGAGGGATTTATGTTCTCAATCTTAAGGTTGAAACTATCTATCCATTGGATAAAGTCTTTCATCGTCCAAAAGCGGATGTGTTCTTTTACATGCTGAACAATAACCACGATTGGAAATCTACCGAAAAGTAATCTTAATCTATGAACAAAAAAACCGGCATTTGGGACAGACACGAAAGCTGATTTGTTAAATTTTTCTTTTATGGCGACGATGACCTTTTCTGGGTCTTGAACATGTTCCAAGACTTCGGTTGTGATAATATAATCAAATTTTTTATCTTTTAAAAACTTGATAAAATCATCCGATAAAACATCTATTTCGTAAGCCTCATATCCTTTTTCTTTTACATACTCAACGGCTCTTTTGGATATGTCTATTCCGATTACTTCTTTGGGTTTATTGTTCTTGTTTAAATATTCGATAATAGTACCATCACCACAACCGATATCTAATATTCTTGAGCCTGGCTCAATATATTTTGATATTATTTCCGCCCTATGCAGTGAGGGTGCGTGAAAACCACGTTTTTCCCAATATTCATCGTAATCGTTAAAATCATTCTCCAATGGCATTGGTCGATATAACTCCCAAAAAAATGTCTTTATTTTTTCTATCATTTACTTAGCTTAGTTTAAGTTATTATTAATATGGACAATGAAGGAGTTGCCGTGCCACCCAAATTTATGATATTCAGAAACTTTAATTTTGGGGTTCTTTTTTAACCATTCACAAAAAGCTTTCTGTTCTCCGCTTTCTGGATTTCCCTTGAAACAAAACCAATCATCAAAAATTATTACAGTCCCATCTTGAATCAAATCGGTGATAAAATCCAAAACAGGCACAGTGGACTCATAGAGGTCACAATCTATCCAAACGACAGAAGCTTTACCCCCCCCATTTCATCTTTTGTCTTTTTATTTAGGACATCGTCATACCATCCTGGTATCAACTTTATCTCATTCGGTTCCACACCCCTTCTGGATATATTCCTCTTAAAAACTTCTAACCCGCACGAATAACCTCCTTTATTAAACTCTTTGTACTCTTTATCAACTCCGGTTAATTCCGGCAAACCCTCAAAAGAATCAAAAGCATAAAATTTCATATCACTAATCTTATTCTTTTTTGCCAAGTGAACTGCGGAGGAAAAAGTCTCTCCCCTCCAAACCCCAAACTCCAAATAATCACCTTTTATCTTACAAAAAGATATAAATTCCATTGCAGTTTTCACCATTCTTTCTCTATCTCCAAAAGAAAAAAATTCTCTTAAAAAATAAAAAGGGGCGGAATATTTAATTGAAGGAAAATAAAGAAAAAGTCTTATTGAGCTTAAAATATTTTTAATTTTATCTTTCATTCTATTTTTTATTATTTATCTTTCCCGCTATCTCGCTTTTTAATAAAGTGGTTGAAATATCAGCGGTTCTTTCTAGATAAACTATTTTACAATATTTCTCTAAATCATTAAACTTTCCCTCCCAATCACCACCCATCACAAAAATGTCAATTTTGTGTTTTTTTATATCTTCCACTTTTTGCTCCCAGTTATCTTCAGGTATCACTTCATCTACATATTTGATTGCTTGAAGTATTGCTTTTCTTTGATCGTAGGGCAAAAAACTTTCTTTGTTTTTTAATTTGTTAAATTCATCAGTGGAAAGACCAACAACCAAGTAATCTCCAAGCTCTCTTGCTCTCCTTAATAAATTTATATGCCCGATATGCAACAAATCATAGGTGCCGTATGTTATTACTTTTTTCATAAAATAAATTTAAAAATTATTTTTAAATATCATCTCCTTAAACTTTTTCAAATCCACCTTTTTGATGAATAATTCAAAGATTAGATTAATTATATAGCATTTTTTAATCCCCTTAATCTCCCCTAATGATAAAACCGTACTTACCCCCTCCACAGTTGTGTTGTTGGTCTTTATATCCGATAACGCCTTGTCTATCGGAACACCTTGCCCTATTAAAATACCGAGCCCCCTATTCCTTGTGTTGCCGGTACAGCTCATCCAAAGATCGTTGCCCCAGCATTGGCTCCCCATTTCAAAAGTTTTCTTTTTACCTCCAAGTTTCTTTATGACAAAATCCTCCACCTCTGCCGATGCCCTAGAAATAATATGCGTTTCCGCACCATAAGAAAATCCTAAACCGTGAGTTATGCCTGCCAAAATAGAAATAACATTTTTAAATACAGACGCATACTCTGAACCAATCACATCTTTTGTGGGATAAACAAAAAGATTGTCAAACTCAAATAATTCCTTTATCGCTGTAAGGGATTTGGTGTCTTCACAGGCAATAGTCACACCCAACGGCTCGTGAGCAAAAAGATCTTTAGCAATCGTCCCACCCGCAAACAACACATATTCATACTCCTTTCCACGAAGTTCTTTTTTTATAATCTCGGAGACCCTCTTCCCGGTATCCCGATCCAACGCCTTGGCGGTATTGACTATAATTATCTTTCCGGTTATGTATTTTTTTATTTCTCTAACGACCTCCCTCGTGGCACTTGAGGTAATCGCCAGTATCAGAACATCGCAATGTTTTAAAAGTCCTTCAATATCTTTTTCAAAAACTATCTTTTCGCTTACCTTTTGGTCTTTATGGAGATGCAAATGAGACCTCTCCTTGTCTAAATGTTCAACAAGCGCACTATTTTTATCATAAGCATGAAGATTAAAATTACCCTTGTTTTTGTTATCTAGGTGTTTTAATAGAGCGTATCCGAAATTACCGATACCATAAACAGAAACTTTTTTCATAAACATTTACCATGATTAGAGTGTGCCTAGTTTTTTATTACTACAACTAATCTTGGAGGGTTAATTACTATTAACTGCAATCAAAATTGGATATTCCTCTTGAGAATTCAAAAATCTATACTGAGAATAAGGGGGTTCAATCTTATATTTATTTGATTCCAAAATAAACCTTATTTTTTCAAAATTAACTCTACTATAGTGAATTTCCTGAATTATTATACCCACAAAAAGTTTATTAAACTCAATGGATGAAATAACCTTCTCTTCCTCTCCTTCGATATCTAATTTTAATATATCAATTTTCTGTCCAGCGTATCTTTTATTCAGGGAAATCGCCTTTACTTTAATTTCAGTAACCTTATCGGATAATTTAGAATATTGGTGGTTCTCGCTAATTTCAAAAAATAAATCCGCCTCCTTATCTGAGAGTGCTTCATTGTAAATATCTGCTTTAATTTTATTTATTTCAATATTTTTCTTCAAAATCGAAATTAATTTAATATTTGGCTCGTAACAGTGTATTTTAGCATTAGGGTATTTCAACCCAAAATAAATCGCTGCACTCCCCTTATTGGAACCACCGTCAATAATTAATTTAGGCTCAATGTTTTTTTTAATTTCGTAAGCCTCGAAACAAAAAATTTCAGTTAACATAGCTAAATCGGTTCTTTCGCTTTCAATAAACATCTTTATTTTCTTATTATTGAAATTAAATTCAACAAGATATTCTACTCTGTTCTTAGAAAAAATATTAAAAACAATCCTGAATGTTTTGAGAAATCCAATATTGAAACATAACCACATCAACCCAACTAATCTAGTTCTTAGCATGTCTTTTTATTTGCTTTATTTATATTGTAATCAACCCAAACCTAATGTTTTTTTAATTGATTTATATATAACTCGACTATCGAATTATAATCGAATTTCTTAAAAATTTCGCTATTCAATAATATTGATTTGTGTGTTAAAACTTTTTTAACAATTTCTCTATCATTAATCAGTATCTTATTCTGGTAATTTTCCAAAACTTCTTTTAGCCCGCCAGTATTAGTGGTCAAAATAATCTTATTGAAAATCATCCCTTCTAATGCAACCAATCCAAACGGCTCCCAGAGAGACGGAATGGCAAATATATTGCACTGATTGATATACTGTTTTTTCTCTTCGAGTCCAAGAAAGCCGATAAATTCCACATTTCCCTCAACCTTTAAGTCTGAGGCCAGTTTTTCTAGTTCTTTTTTGTAACCATCATCTTTACCTGCTATTAAATATCTAACGCCTGTCCCCTGTTCTATTATTTTTGGAATTATTTTTATTACCTCTTGAAAACCTTTCATTTCGCTAATTCTTCCCAGAGAAAAGATGACGAGTTCGTCTTTACTAATTTTATGCTTTTCTTTTATGTCTATATTGCTAGCCACAATCTCATAATCAGCAAAATTAATTCCGTTATAAATAGTGACGGAATTTTCTTTACATATATTTCTCGAATCATTTCTCATAAAATCGCTCACGCAAGTTATCTTTTTGGATTTCCGCAATGTTCGATTCATTATGTATTTGATATAAAGCCTCCAAACCCACCTGACGATAAAATTACTCTTATTCTGTGATTCAGGATACCCATGAATAGTAAAGATATACTCAATTCCAAGTCGTTCGAGTATCCTTCCTAAAATATTAACAAATATCAATCCATAACCGTGCAAATGAGCAACATCCGGCTTTTCTTTTTTAATAATATCTTTTAGCTTCAAAAATGATTTAAGGTTTGGAGGCATTACTGTCCTCAAATAATGAACTGATTTGGGATAAGGTAACTCTGGAACTTGATAAAACTTAATTCCGCTCTCATCTGTATACTCCTTAATATCGTCATGCCATGTTTCAGACGGATAATATCCGTATATTACGACAACTTCGTGTCCAAGCCGTTTATAATTTTCTGCAAGGTCCTTGAATACGGCCCCTCCGCCTCCTGTGTGATGTGGAGGATATTCTGGTAATCCTAATAATATTTTCATATATCCAAACCAAATATTTTTTAAAACTTTTTTTTACTTGATACCTCAGTGTAAAGATTAAAAGTTTTTTCTCCTATTTTATTCCACAATCTTTCGTTCCTCATTTTCGCTATGTAATCATCGAATAAATTTTTGTGCACATAAAAATCCTCCACCCTTTCCTTTAAACTTTCTTTATCAAGTTTAAAAATTATTTTGTCATTTTTTAAAACCTCTCCAAAAACATCGCTGGCGATAAAAGGCTTTTTAAGGCTTAATGCAAACGACATCGGTCCGCTAGCCGACAACATTTTTAAGTACGGTAAAATCACAACATCAGCGGCAGCAAAATACAAATCTATTTTATTATCAGGAACAAACCCTGTGAGCAAAATATTTTTATCACTCCTGGCTTGAGCATCTATCGTTTCATACCACTCATTATAAGTCTTATTCTCTCCTACTCGCTTCGGCTTCCCTCCGGCTAGAATGAGAAAATATTTACTTGTATCCAAAAGATTAAAAGCATCTAATAATAGATTCACCCCCTTATATCCGGCAAGAAAACCAAAAAACAAAAGGACTCTTCTGTTTTCATCTATCTCTAATTCTTTTCTGGAATCCTGTCTCGTTACAGATATTTTTCTGTCTTCCACTCCATGGAAAATAACTTCTACTTGATCTCCTCTAAAACCATAATCATCAACCAAAAAATCTTTAAAACAGTCTTCATGAACAATGGCTTTATCGATATACCAACGGCTTATACTATAAATAAATCTGAAAGAAAGACCTATGATGGAAACAGGAAGAGGTAGCTGGTTTATTTCTTTGAATTTTTCGTCAATGATTTTTTGCGGAATAACACCATGATAAGTAACAATTATTTTCTTACCTAATTTCTTAATTCTTTTTAAGAGAAGCAAAAAAAGAGGAATTGAAAAGGAGCCTCCAAATAAGTTAAATTCGTGCTGTATGTGAATCGTTTCAATTTCGGGATACTTTTTGATGCCCTCCATAATTTGGTTCACAAAAGATATTGAATTTCTATTCCAACATTCATAGACCTCTATTCCTTCATCGGTAAAAGTCTTGGATTTATCTTTTATGTTTGAGAGAACAACTATATTTTTTTTGTGTTTCTCATCCATTCCTAACAATAAATTCTTTGTATATCCCGCGATACCACTAGAATCAACATGTTTGGCACCTGCTTCAGGATAAACCACAATAATTGCTATTGTTTTTTTATTTTTCATTATAACCAATCATTTCCTCAATGATATAACTAGGCCTATTTTTAAGCTCTTTAAACATGGTCATTTCATAAATAGAATTAATACCAATTAAAATAATTATTATCCCATTATTTAAAATAATAAACGAAGCTAGTACAGCTGTTCCGCTAAAAAGTAATGGGTTAATAAAATATTTACTGTAAAGCATAAGCACGCAAACAATCGAACCACCAAAAAACAAAAACGCTCCAACAAGAATTATAACCTTCATTGGCAACATACTAAAAGAGGTAATACCTGATTTGGCAAGAGATAACATTTTACCAATATCATAAGAAGATTTTCCGTTTCTTCTTTCTTCTGCAAAATATTCAACAAAAGTAACTTTAAACCCTATCCATTTTACCAAACCGCGATAAAATTTATCCTTTTCTTTTAGTTTGGTTAGTTCCTCAACAGCTTTTCTGTCCAATAATCTAAAATCAGCAGAACCTTGATCTATATGGATATCTGATATCTTGTTGATAAACCAATAAAACAAGCCTGAAGTTATCCGTTTTAGAAAAGACTCGTTAACAGTTTTTAATCTCTTGGTGTTAACAACGCAAAACCCTTCTTCCCAGTTTTTGATAAGTTTGGGAATAACTATTGGAGGGTGCTGTAGATCTCCGTCCATCATAACAACTGCGTCTCCTTTAGCCATTTTCAACCCCGCCTCAATTGCCGCCTGATGGCCAAAATTACGACTAAAAGAAATACCTTTAATCCGCTCATCTTTTTGTGCAAGTTTTTCAATTTCAAACCAAGAATTATCTTTTGACCCATCGTTAACAAAAACCAACTCATAATCATATTTAGACGAAGAAAAAACTCTTGCAAGCTCAATACTTATCAATGGAATATTTTTTTCCTCATTATGAACAGGGATTAAAATAGAAACCAATTTGTTAGACGCCATTAGATTATGTCAACTAATCTTAAAATTTTTAATAAAGCAACAACCAAAATATTTTAAGTTTGTAATAACGATATCATTTGTCTGTGGTGACACATATTCGATTATTGAAATAATCTTTTGCATAAAATAGTGTTAATAAGATTATAATAGCAGAAAGGGAAAGAATCAAATTATTGAGAATCTCGTCTATGTCTGTGTGTCCTCTAAGTAAAATAAATCCCATGGAGACTGCACCCAATAAAGAAATTGCAATAAGAAAAAATCTTCTCAATGCTAAGAAGTAGTAAACAAAAATATTTACTAGAGCTGAAAGCAACATTACGACTCCCGCTTTCGGCAAAAAATGAGCAAAAGGTAGATATTTGGCACCTATCATGATCGATACGACAATATCGCTAAATATATAAAAAATAAAAAGACCAATTCCGCCAATAATAATTGAGGTGAGGAGAGACTTTTTAAAAGCCAAGCAGTTTTCTTTAAAAGTTTGCCGTATTTTTATAGAAGAAAACAATACTGTAGCACCCGGACCGATAACAAAGAAAAGTATTTTTGCTATTGCTGAAATACCGCTATAAATCCCCGCTTCGGTTGGTTCAAAGTAATGTTTGATAATAAGAATGTCCGAGGTGTAATAAATAGTGACAAGGCCCGTAGCAAAAAAAACAAGCATACCATATTTCAATTCTTTCTCTATTCTTCCCTTTTCCAAAACATGTACATTCGTTTTTGCACCCAAACGAAAAGAATCTCTTGTTTTATAAAAAAGATATGCAAAAAGAGTCAAATAAGACAGAACGATACCGAAAACAGCACCAAAGACCCTGGCACCAAGCAAGATAAATATAACCGCAAAGATTAGACGGCCAAAAGAAAAAATAATACCGGAAAGAGACAGTTCTGCAAAACGCCCGCTTCCTTGAAGATATGCCGACGGAAAAATTGTCTTCGTTGCAATGAGTAGTATTATTCCAAGGCCAATAATCGGTGAGATTGTAGAAAAATTAAAAAAGGAACTTATTTTTGAAGCAGATAATAGAAGTAAAACAAGAAACACTCCAACAATCCGAAAGAGTATCTTCTGTAATTCAGTGACAACAGCATCTCTTTCTTGTGGATCTTCGATATTGGCGGTGATATTTACAGTGACCACAGAAAATGCCAAGAATATTATTGTAATTTGAGTAAGAAGAGAGAGAAAAGCCTGCACATCTCCAAAATCAGCGGGAGATAGAAGTCGTCCAAGAATAGGGTGAAATGCATAATTCAAAAAAGCCACTATCATGGAGCCCGTAAAATATACCGCGTATCTTCTAAAAAAAATATCTGTTTTGAGTTTATTGATCATGGAGCATCGAAATAAATATAACACAAATTATACAAGATTTATATAAACTCAAAAAGAACTGAAAGATAGTATAAATAGGGGGGTGTCTATTTTACACCAGCAGTAGACGAAGCGTTTGTGGCTGTAAGCCTACCCCTAACCACACCTAGATTATTTCCTGTTGTATCCATACCTGAGTATGTTATCTGTTCAACAGAATTTCCATAACAATTATTATCTACTATCTGATTGTAGTTAGACCCTAGATATTCATAAATTCCTCTCTCTTGTATGCGAACGCCTTGATTATTAAAACAGTCATTACCTGATATTGTTGAGAAGGTGGTATTCCCCAAATAAAGACCTGTCTTTACATTATTGTAAATGCTATTGTTACTAAAAACTGAATATGTATTTTTGGTTGTTATAATTCCATGCCTGCCGTTAGAATAAACCCTATTTCCAATAACCTTGACTCCATGATTACTCTTCGATCCTGCAATGGATATTCCATCGTAAAAATTTCCGAAAATTGTGTTATTTGAAATAGTAGAGCCATCAATATCATCTAGTAAAATACCAATAATTTGTGTTTTTACTACTTGGTCGTCAAAAACAATATTGTCGCCAATTATCACACCCGTTGAGTCTGTGGCTCTTATTCCTTGGGCTGTTGTAATAACCTGACCACTGTTCTTAATAGTATTCCCTATTATTTTTGAACCTGAGGAATTATCAGCGATAACGACACCGTGCGCCCCTGCGTTATAAACTTCATTGTAGGCAATCACTGCTTCTATTCCACCAAGAATTCCAATTCCAGAAACACCCACGGTTGGGATCAATCTGTTCCCTACATCATAAATTTTATTGTAAGAGATAATATTTCTTTCTGGATTTGTGTCTGCCGACAAACCTGCATTATTACCGTCATGGATAATATTGTACGAGATCATGTTATTAGATGAACCACTCCCAAGATCAACTCCATCGTGTGTTCCAGCAGAAAAGCCAGAGGCAACATCATTAAACATAACTCTTATGTAAGAGGCGTAATCCAAGTCGATGCCATCTGCCGTGCTATCAGCTTCTCCATCTTTACCCAAATCAGTTACCCTATTGTTAAAAACATCGATGTGACTAACAGTTAAAGAAGAACCTTCACCACCAATCTTTATGGCGTCATTTGCTGTGTTGTCAACCCAAACTCCTGAGATAGAACCGTAAGATAATCCTGCATTAAATTTTATTCCATAGGATTCCTCTGGAAAATAAGAATCGTCTTGGTTGTCTGCATTTCCTTCTACCTTGAAATTTTTAATGTGAACATTCGTGAAAAAATCTACATCATTTCCTATCTCTATAACCGCCCCATTAGTTTGATTAGCAAGCCTCAAGATTGTGCTATCTCCATCTCCCCCTAGGGTTATGTTTGGGAAAAGTATTTTCGTGGTTGTTGAAATGTCATAAATTCCTCTCTTTAAAAAAATATTACCACCACCCGAGCCACCAACATAGTCTATCGCTTCTTGTATTTGAACATCATCCGCTGTTCCATCTACAATATAGTCTGCGCATGAAAAACCAACTACGACATTTAATTTTGTTGAAGAACTTGTAGCTATAACATTTCCTTTTGAGTCAATGGCTAAATATGCACCTGTTGGGTCAATAAGACCATTTATCGCAAGCAAGGTGGTGGTGGCAGTAACATTAATCGGAGCAAAAAATAAACCATCCACCTGTAAACCACCAATAATATGACCGTTCACCTCGGCGCTAGTTGTTGCCCACCTCATCTTTGCACTTTCCCAGTAATTAGTAGAGGTCGTCGCCCAAGCGTTTGCTAGGGAATGGTAATCTCCCTCGTCTGCATTCTGGCCTGAATCTGTTTCTGTGACTAGATAACATTTTAAACCACCCCAAATATCTACTGTTCCGGAAAAACAAAGAATTCCTACCAACAAAAGGATAATTACTATTATTTTTTTCATGATTCTTTATTTCTCTTGTTTGACAATCTAATACAGCAGCAATATCAAAAATGTTAAGAGAGATTTGTGTGAAAAATTATAGCACATTAAAGCCAGAAAGATGAAGGGAAATTACCTGATTTCAGTACTGAATTGAAACGCTTCGTTTAAGATATTAAGGGCAATGAAAAATAAAAAAAATTACCGAGAAAGAGCCTGCAAACATTACACAGCTAGAATAAAAAAAACCAATATCAGCAAAATAATTAAAGTAATTCAGTATCTTATTTTTCATCAATTGGCTCTTTTATCTTCACGCTAGAAAAAATTTCCTCCAAAACAGGAAAACAAGAATTCATAAAACCCACTTCTTCGCCTATTAAAGAAATTTTGTATAATTTTTTACTATTTATCTGGTAAATTCGAGAGAAATTTCTGTAATTAAACATTCCTCCTGGTAAAATTTCTTCAAAATATAGCGAACCCTGATCTATCCCCCTATTTTTTATCCTGGAACCAAGTTCTTTTATTCTTTCTGTTGAATACTTTTCAAAATATTCATTGAGACTCATCTCCTCCTCAAAGGTTTCTTGATCGATCGAAAAAACACATTCTTTGCTCGTAACAGCCAAGATTATTTTTTCTGGTTCAAGCAATATCTGCTTTTCGATATCTTTCCATTTTGGATATTTAATTTCAAAATCTTCCGACTTTAATATAGAATATTCCTGACCATTCTTGAACTTTCCTATTTCAGAAACATAGGTGTTCTTTTGCCATAGAAATATTACAAACACAGAAACCAATACCGCAAAAATCACTACATACAAAAATTTACTATTTTTTTTCATATTCGTATTATATATTTTTAAAATACTTTATCCAAGCAAACGATTTAAAATCAAAAAACGTCTCTGCCTTATTGTGCAGTGACGTTTTTCATACGTTATTTTGTCAAAATTAACTCCTTATCTTTCTTTTTATCTTGAATTTTTTCTTAAACCACCAAATAAAGGCGATTATTAGGATAATGATAAGCAAAGACCATGCGACCTTGGACCATGGAACAACCCAGAAGCTCAAACTAAGCTCATCGTATGAAGCGATATCATCTAACGCCCCGTATCCTCTGTAAATATTAGCAGTAGCAGTATAGCGACCAAACATTGATTGAGTGTTTAGCTTCTCCTCTCTTGATCTCAACGAATTTGGCATTGTAAACCAAGGAGCTAGCTCTATTTTGTTTACCTCAAAACCTCCCCAATTATAAAATCTCAATATTCCCGATGGACTCAGGTGCACAGAACCGTTGTTCTCAAAGATTATCTGGAATCTTATATCTTCATTGTCTCCAAACAGGGTTTTATTATTTAATATATTAAAATCAACCATTCTTCCATCTTCTAGTACATCTCCTGCAACCCTGACGAAGAATAGGACACTTTGTCTAATATTTAAAGGAACACCACCAGTGGCTTTGCCTTGTTCAACGTTTCCTAATTGAGTTGGACTCTTTACAGTAGAGACCATTAACCCTCCATGGAGTCCTCCCGGCTCTGCATTTAAAGGAATCTTGATCCTTACTGGTATTCTTGCTCTTGTGCCACTCTCTAAAGTAAAAGTTTTTTCTTCAAAAGAAATATATTTTTTAAGAGAAAAAGGGCCTGTCTCTTCACCGAGAAATTCAATTGTTTTATTTATATCTCTTGAACCCTTAAAGTCTTCAACGTTTAATTCAAAAGTTCTTGCTTCTCCCAATCTGTTTGAGACCATTATCTCAACCTCTACCTCCTCTCCTGGTTTCAAAAATAGATCTTGCTTTCCTGGGCCAACAACGAAGTCTTTGATACCAATCCTCATATCTATACTCTCTGTGGGGTATACTGCAAAAGCTTTGGTGTGGGTAAATAGGGATGCCATTAATAAGATGTACAACAAAAACTTTTTTGAAACCATAAAATAGAATTAAAAAATTATAATTATAATA
>CAZYTH010000009.1:0-41143 GCA_964649715.1 uncultured Candidatus Saccharibacteria bacterium | reverse complement strand
AAGACGAGCCAACAGGAGTAGAAGCGGCACAAGCACAGCTTGGAGTACATGTGGGCGATGGTGGAGATATTAATTCGCTTATATCCTTCCAAACCGCATTACCGTCATTATCAATAGAGACAAGTACTTTGTTTGGTCCAGGTCCACCACCAGTAATCCTTATCTTGTTTGCTCTAAAATCCACGCCAATCAACTTACCTGAAAAAACAGTGTCTCTAGAAGTCTCTTTTCCTCTCCCCACCACAGAATCTAGGGTATCTTCCTCTAATTCTGAAATTTTTTTCCATGTCGCCTTACCTTCCGCGTCTGATGACAATACTTTTTTATCATCTTCCGTTCCATCTTTAATATAGAGACTGTTTCTAGAGCTAGTTTTACTATAGAGACGATATTTTATTCCATTGGAACTATACAAATCATAACAACTACGACCTTGGTCGATGTTATTTATAAAATCAGAACCGCAGTCAATAGCGTTGCTTGTATCACAAGAACATTTAGAATTATCTGGGGCTGGAGGAGGAGTCGAGAAGTAAGTCGTCCCTAAGAAAGCGTATGTATAACCAGCAGTCTCCGAAATTATACCAGAACTTGAAAGTTTACCAGTGCTGTCGTATTTGGCTATAGCATTTGCTGTGCCTGTTGTAGATCCACCTCCGCCAGTGCCACATTCCCAGACTTTTGCTGTATTATTCCAAACAGCTATCTCCTTGTCTTCACAATCTGTAGGGACACCATAACCTGGTTCGCCTCTCTGACCATTGATGCCTGTCTCTCCAGTAGCTCCTGTTGGTCCCGTGAGACCTCCTCGCCCGCATGTCCATTTATATGTAAAATTAGGAGCCGTACCATATTGAGTCCATGTTAAAACTTCTCCTGGTCGACAATTCAAGGGATTATTTGCGGAAGAACCATTTGCTCCTGCAGGCCCTACTGGACCTACAATTCCACTGACGAAATGTCTTATCACCTCCTGCCAGTTGTTTATTGTGTCACCTGAAACTCCTGTGTTTATATCTATACAGCTTGATCCGAGGCAAAGTCTGTCTGTAGCAGTTGTTCCTTTAACATCTAGTTTAATATCTGTAACTCCTGTTATTGTTCTGACGGTGTTTCCACCGATCACAACCTTATCTCTTGTGTCATCTTTTGTGGAAATAATATCTCCAGTAAGTTTTTCCCAATTACTTCCACCTCCTGTGTTTGTTACGTGTTGATCATAAATATTCTGCCAACTCATTCCACATAGCCCTCCCAAACAAAGTTCGTCTGTAGATATTCCGCCTTTCACATTGAGTTTTTTCAAGGGAGCTATTCTGGAAACATCTCCAGCATTTCCAATGTTTACGTTTTCACTGTTCGTATTTTTTATATTATTTGTCGTTCCATCAAATATGAAAGGAAAATTAGTATTAGTTCCCCCCAAACACCCGATGACAGTTGTTCTGTCGGATTGGTAAAGACAAAACTTAGTGGCACCTATTTCAGCACCCTTTACTTGTTTTAGTGTCCCCACATTTATTGGGGCCTCTGTGTTGCCTCCAGGAGGAACAGCTGTCGGTTGAGACCATGCAGCAAAGGATGTCCCTGAGAAGAACATCAGGGCTAAAATGATTAGAGTTTTTATTTTATTCATTTTGATTATTCTACTAATTTAATAAATTTTTTAATTATTGTAAGAGTGACTCTAGTATCTTTGCCCTTTCTTCCTCCTGGGCCTTCTTGTCTATATTGCTCACTGGGGTGTCTTCTTTGAGAAGCTCTTGGACAATATCGTTTCTTTCCTCTTCGGTTAATATTTGTGATGGAACTCCTTCGTCTTTCAAGAGTTCTTCTATCAGAGCATCTCTTTCTTTCTCCTTTTGGAGTAGAGCGTCTTCTTCAGAAATCTTTGTGCTTTGTATGAAGTAAAAGAAAATGAATAATAGGGAGAGAGTTAACAGTAAAGCTAAAAATACCCACAATATAGTTTTGTTATTTTCTTGCATATGCGTTTATTGTACCACCCCCCCCTCTATTGGCAAAGCAAGTTATCCACAGATTGGGTCTGATTATTTTTGAAAAAAATTAGATTTTCTTCTTAACAAAAAAGTTGCAAAAAGAGTTGTGATCGGGACAGAAAGCACTAGCCCGATACTTCCAAGTATCGTTCTCGTTATCTCAACAGAGATCATTTCTTGGCTTAATATAAGCGAAATAGGATAACTGCTATTATAAAAAATGAGTATTAACGGCAATGACACGCCAGTGTAAGCCAGTGCAAGAGTATTTACCATTGCTCCGACATGATCCTTGCCCACACTAATCGCTCTTTTGTAAACTTCAGCAGGTGTCATGTCTTTACCGATATCATATATTTGCCTAACGACAACCGACTGGGTTATCGCAACATCATCCAAAACACCCAAGGCGCCTATTATTATTCCGCCAAGAAGCAACCCCTTAAAATCTATAATCGCATCTCCGTGTAAACTGAGCATCATTGCCTCATCGGAGGATAAACCCGTAAATCTAAAGATTTGCAAACACAGATAAGACAAAAATCCTGTTATTAAAACAGAAATAACGGTTCCCAAGAAGGCAGATGTAGATTCTCTGTTTATTCCGTGTGTAAAATATATAGCAACAAACAAAATAACCGTGGCTATTATACTACTAACAACAACAGGAGAATATCCCTTCAGTATAAGTGGAACAAGTACATAGACAACAACAAACAAACTAAAAAATAAACTTAAAATTGAACGAACTCCCTGCCTGCCACCAAAGACAATAATCGAAAAGATGAATACGAAAAAAAATAAAAGAAGACCATACGTCCTATCTTTTTCTCTTACTATAAAATTTTCTGTTCCATCAAAATCTACTATCTTTTCTAGAAAAATACGATCACCCACTCTCAATTTTATATAATCGTTCTCTAGCCGAATATTAGAAGTATCCCCTTTTTCATCAAAAATATTTATTTCTAATTCCTGAAAGATGGCCTCAGATCTTGTACCTGGAATAACTTCAACTTTTTCAGAAATAACATTTGTGACCACACCCTTGAAAACGCCACCGTTGTTCGCAAAAGACAAAACAGGTACTAATAAAATTAAAAGAACAATTATTTTTTTAAACATTTTTTAAAAACTAAAACATCAAAATGTCTGGTCTTAAAATAAGAAGGAAACCAATAATAAGCATCAAAATACCGCCAATCAGATGAGACCATCTGGTATATTTTGTGGTTATCCCTACTGTCTGGAGCGTATACATAGCGATAAAGAACACAGCAAGATCATCCAACATAAATACAAATATGTACAAAATAATATACATATAATATTGAAAAGTGGAGAGATTGTTCAACGCCAAAACCTGAGTATAAACTGCGGGTATTCCAGCCGAACAAATAAGCTCAACCAAATTAACAGCAAAGGCAAGAAGAATTATCCCAACAAAAGCCAACCAGAAACTATTTTCTTGGGTTATTTTCTTTAATTTTTCAAAAATGGCCTGTCTTTTTTCAGTCCCTGTTACCTTACACCCAGGCTGACCGATAAAATATTCCCTTACATTATAACCGCCACCCACCAAAGCCAGCGCACCTATCCCCCATCTTACCCAAACAATAAAACCAATAAAAATAAGTAAGTTGAGCCAAGCAACCATAAACATAAAATAGACAAAAGCTGAAGTAACTATAAATGTACTTCCCAGTATCCACATACGCTTTTTATTTTCCATACCAAGAAGAAGGCTTATCAAAAAGATAAGCGTCCACATAGCACAAGGATTAAAACCATCCAATCCTCCCAAAATTATCGTAAGTATCGGTAGAGAAAAATCTTTCATATCAATACTACCCACAAACGGCAAAGATATAACTGAAGGCGACTCAACATTCTTTACAAGAGAAAGTTGCTCTTCGGGGATAATAATTTCCTCACTGTCTAGTCCCGCCAAAGAAGCAACTGAATCCTTACAGTCATTTGAAGAACAAAATTTTGCCCTACTTTCTATCTGGCTTGAAGTATAGCCCTCAGAATATCCAACGAAAGCTTCATCTCCAACAATTGTCACGGGCACCCCAGAAACATTTATACCAATCTTTTTTCCAATTTTAGTTAAAAGTTCTAGATTTTCTCTATTTATCCAGACTTCATAACTATAAACATCAATAAAATCATTTTCTTTCTCTAGTTTATTCAAAAAAGGTTTTTCGTTTGCACAATGAGGACAACCGTCTCCCCAAAAAAAGTAAACATTAACTTTTTTATCTATGGCGCCCAAATCTTCTTGCGCGAAAGACTGAAAGGAGAACAATAAAATAAATGATATAAAAATTGTGAAGATTGTTTTTTTGAACATAGAATATTCTCTAAATTTACAAAACACTAACAAGCTGATAAAAATCCAAACACAATACTGCCTTATATTCTTTAAAAATTATTTTTCTTTATTTTCTTCTATTAATTTTAACAATTCTTCCCGAGACGGCTCCCCACTTAAACGAAACATCTCGTTGTCGTTCTTGTCCAAGAAAATAAATACCAGTAAATTTTGTTCTACCTTATATTTCTCTACAGCCTCCTTATCGTTATCAAAATCATAATACTCATTTTTAAGCCATGGATTTTCCTCTTCTATTTCCTTCCACCTTGGTCTCATAACGATACACCCAGGACACCAAACCGCACCAAATTTAATTACTTTCATTTTTTATATATTACAACTATTTAAAAATTATTAAAGTTTAAATATTACATATTCTTCAAAAGATCTATCATATTATTTTGTATATTATTTGCTTTTGCAACAACCTGATCTCCATAAAAAGAATTTGCGGGCTGTTTATTGTCGCAATCCCTTCCAGAATAATATCTACAGGCGGCATTTCTTTCTGCGGTATACCCACCCTTTCCCGCGCCCAAATCCTTTAGATAAACCGAGGTGGCTGTTATTGCATGTTTAGGATTCCAAGGATCAGGCGTCCTTATGCCGAGAGCACTACTAATTTTTTCTTTGAACAATTCCCAGGTCGTGGGTATAAATTGTGAAGGACCCATTGCTCCTCCCCACCCACCGCTACCCCACGGACAAGAAAGCGGAGTTCCTTCTTGAGGAATCCCAAGCTCTTGTGTAATACGAACAAAGGCAGACTGATCATCGCGATAAGAACACGGAGAAGATGCGCCATTACAAGATTTTTTGTTGGCAACATAATTAGCGTAATGAATCGGCCCAGGCATTATGGTCTTCCAATTCTTTGCATGAGAATCTCCTGTTCTGTTGCATGTCCCTACGTTCTCCCCCATATTAGACTCCTGTTGGATTATGGCCAATATGAGAGCGGGACGAACCCCCGTCTTTGATGAAGCAAATTCAGCATAAGTGAGGGCTTCTCCAAAAGGTATCGCCTTTGCATCTCTAAGCGCAAACAATGCGGCTCGTATCTGTGCGGCCTTTACCTCTCTTTCTTTTATTATCTTTTGATATTCATACTCTTGGTTCTTGCTTATTCCCAGGAGTCTGTTCTTTTCTTTTTCATTTTGTTCATTTTTTTTCTTGATATTCTCTAATTCAACTTTTGCATCAGCTTCAGCATTTTGTTTTCTATTAAGAATATTCTTTTCTTTTTCGATAACCTCTTTCGTTCCCTCAATTCCTTCTATGTGGATACGCAGATTTTCCTTTACAGAGGAGAGAGTATCTACATCAAGATAAAAATCCGAGAAACTTTTTGCACTAAGAGCCATTTCTGCAATAGATGATTCTTCATTCTCATTTAGTCGTCTAATCGTCTCACGCAGATATTCCATACTTGCACTTAATCTCACGTCTAGCCTTCCAATAATTCCAGTTTTTGAATCTATTTCCTTCTTCAGTTTAGTTATTTCTATGTTTTTTGCTTGAATACTTAATTTTGCTTTTTGTATTTGAGTTGTCAAAACAGTGACCTCTTTCTTAAGAGACCCAGTTTGAGATTGTTGTTTCTTTAACAGTGCCTCTTTCTCTGCTATCTCTTTTTCTAAGACCTGCAATTCCGCCTCCAACTTATCTTTCTTGTCATCGATAGACTCTTCTGCCATTACAACACAAGGCCCAAAAAAAATTGAGATCAATAAAAAAAACAGGATAAAGTATTTATTTGTTCTTATCCGCATACCTAACATCTATTTTACACAAAATAGACAACTATGAGAACTCTTTAGGGTTTTGTGGTAAATATTTCGCTCTCGATTTCCATTAGGCGGTTATATTTACAAACCCTTTCCCCTCGAACCAAAGAACCTGATTTGATAAGAGGACAACCCAGACCAACAGACAAGTCAGCAATAAAAGTATCAGTGGTCTCTCCCGATCTATGAGAAACAAACGGGGACCATCCATTCTCTTTAGTCATTTTAATAGCATCTATCGTTTCTGTAACAGTACCAATCTGATTAAGTTTTATAAGAACAGAATTTACTGCATTTTGACCAATTGCTTTCTGTATTCTTTTTACATTTGTAACCAAAAGGTCATCTCCGACGACCTTAATTTTATTTCCCATTTTTTTTGTCATTTCAGCAAAACCATCCCAATCATCTTCTGACAAGCCGTCTTCGATAAGCATTATCGGATATTTCAATATTAAAACATCATACCAATCAATAAGCTCTTTAGAAATCAAACTCTTCTCTTCTCCTTCTATTTTTAATTTATATTTGCCATCTTCGTAAAAACTAGAAGCGGCTACGTCCATGCCTATTTTCACATCTTCTGTGCTGTAACCAGCCGATTCAATCGCTTCAACCATTAGCTTGATTGGCTCTTCATTTGAAAGAAGTCTTGGTGCAAATCCTCCTTCATCGCCAACACTTGTGGCATAATTTTTCTTTTTTAAAATATTTTTTAACTCGTGGATTATCTCAGAACCAGCCTGAACTTTTCTTGAAAAAGAATCAAAATTAATCGGTGCCAGCATAAACTCCTGAACATCAAGTCCGCTATCAGCATGTTTACCTCCATTTATAATATTGAACATTGGTTGCGGTAATGCAAACTTACCAACACCGCACTCATTTCCCAAGTATTCATACAGCTCAATTGAATTATTCTTGGCGCTAGCCCTGGCAAATGCCATAGAAACACCCAAAATTGCGTTAGCACCAAAATGAGATTTATTTTCAGTTCCGTCTAGCTCAATGAGAAATTCATCTATCTTTCTCTGAACAAAATCCTTCCCCGAAACAGCCTTTGATATCTCTTCATTTATATAATTTACAGCCCTCAAAACCCCTAAACCGCCATAACGGCTATTATCTCCATCACGCAATTCAAGTGCCTCATGAACTCCTGTACTCGCTCCAGAAGGAACCGTTGCGACAGCACCAATTCCATCAACTTTAATTGTAACTTCAACTGTCGGATTACCCCTAGAATCAATTATTTCTCTGGCAAATAAAGATGTAATTTTTGACATTAATATAAATTAAAAAATAATAAACCTATTCTACCACAATCGTTTATTTCACCAAAAAAACAAAAACCCCAGATTAAACTGGGGCTTTTGAAAAAAGACAAAATTTATAACTCACACCATTTTTAGTTCCTTATCATTATGCCCTTCCCGTTTATGAGAGCATCCGCTATTTTTTTATAAGCAGAATAAAGAATCCTTTGATATGTACTTTGAGACGTGTCCATTTTTTCAGCAGCTATCACCTGGTCTAGATCGTTAACGTGTCTTAATCTATAAGCCTCCAACTCTTCATTGGTTAGCTCCACTACCTCCAAATCCCTAAGTGGTATCCCTTGTGGCTTAAAATAAGTTACTCCGGGTGTAAAGGCTATCCTTCTCCTAAGTCTTGGTCTTGGCATAATTTATCTTATCTTTTTTAAATCTATTACTTAACGCTTGGACATTTACCCAAACCCCTCCCTGTCCTTGGGCCTTGACCCATAGGACCTTTTCCATCTAATTTTCTAGTTCCTTTCCTGCCACCCATTACGCACCCAAAACAGCCAGTGCACCTTCGGACTCCTCGGCCCGTCTTGCGACCTTGATCCACGGGGCCTGTTCCATCTAATCTTGGCATTGTTTTTAAATTAATTATTAATTAAAAACGACTATAGTTATGAATATATACCCATAACAATTTATTGTCAAGCGAAATTTTATAAACTTAAAGAAAAGATGACTTTTGTTTTCGGCTAATAAAAATAAATTTTCCAGCCTCAACCATAAGAGAACAAAGTATTCCTACCAAAAATACAAAAAACAACCAAATCGGGGGCAACGAAACCGTTCCCAACAAACCCTGCAAAAGTGGATTATAAATCGCAACAAACATCAGAAATATTCCGAATGTGGAACTGACATTAGTAAACCTGTTAGAAAAAATATTATACTCCCAAATATTCCTATCCAAACTTCTAACAGAAAAAATGAGCATTAGAGTATAAATACCAAAAGATGCAAAAATAAAAGTTCTAACTAAATTTTCATCAAATCCAAACCGAAGCAACAAATAATGTAAAGAAAAAAGGAGGATGCTTGTCATTATTCCAACTACCCATACAAGAAATTTTACTTCTTTATCAAAAACGGAATTTCTACTTATCTTCCTCCTTATAGTTTCTCCATTCATTTTTTCATCCTCATAAGAAAGGGATATGGCAGGAAAACTATCGGCAATAAAATTTACCCAAAGTATTTGTATTGCATTTAATGGTATCGGTATGTTTAAGACAATAGACCCACCAACAAGTATAAGTTCATCAAAGAGAGAAGCTAAACAGAAAACGAGAACCTTTCTTATGTTTTGCAAAATTCTCCTGCCCTCATCTATTGCTGAAACTATTGTATGAAAACTATCATCTAAAAGAACTAAATCTGATGATTCTCGTGCCACCCCAGAACCCGACCCTACAGCAATGCCGACGTCCGCCTGTTTTAATGCAGGAGCATCATTAACACCATCACCTGTCATTGCAACAATATATCCAAACTCTTGAAATAATTTTGCAATCCTAACTTTAGATTCAGGATTTATCCTTGAAAAAACCTTTACCTCGGACAATCTGTTTTTCAACTCTTTATCATCCAACATATCTAGCTCATGTTGCTCTATTACTGAATTTTTACCTATCTCCATACCTATCTCCCTTGCAACAGATATAGCAGTGCCAGTGTGGTCCCCTGTCACGATAATTGTTCTTATTCCCTCTTTACCTATTTCTCCAATAACCTGACCAACTTCTTTCCTGATCGGATCTTTCAATAAAATATTTCCCAAAAAAGAAAACCCATCAATCTTTTTAATATCTTTTAATCCGGTTTCTCTGTCGGAAAAGGCCACAGACAAAACCCGATAACCGTCTAAAGCGTTTTTGTGAACTTCTTTTAAAATAGAGTTTCTTTCTTCATTTAAAATATTTTTTTTATTATTCCAATAAAATTTATGACACATTTTTAAGACAACCTCAGGTGCTCCGATCATAAGGGTTATCTCTTTGCCGTCCTCAACTACCTTAACGGCAGAAAACCTATTGAGTGAGTTGAACGGTAGCCTATCTGCATAAATAACCCCATCTCTGATCTCAAATTCTTTCATTCCGAACTCTTTTGCTGATCCCTTTATTAGGGCCGAGTCCAACGACTTCCCTATTATCTTCCACTCCGAAATTGGATCCTCTGGATTTTCAACGCGGGCGTCTGTGCAAAGTATCGCGAACTTCAATATGGTTCTTTGACATTCTAAAATATTGTTTTGAACGTCATCGCCAAAAAATTTTACTCCGACAAGGTTCATCTTGGCTTCTGTTAACGTCCCCGTTTTGTCTGTAAGGATGATTGATGTGTCTCCCAATGTTTCTGCAGAAGACAATCTCCTAACAACTCCGTTCTTTTTTGCCAATCTCTCTACACCCACAGCCAAAATAACCGTCAATGATATTGCAAGTCCCTCTGGGACAGCGGCTACAGCAATAGCAACCGACATTGTAAACATTTCCAAAACAGAATATTCATAAAATATACCCAAAACAAAAACCAATGAGGACAAAAACAAAACTAATACTGTAAGTTTTTTTGCGAAAGAATTTATATTTTTTTGCAACGGAGTGTCCTCATCTTTTATTCCAGCAATCATAGATGCGATAGATCCAAGCTCAGTATTTTTTCCCGTTGAAACCACGACAGCCGAACCGACACCCTCGACAACGGATGTTCCGGAAAATATCATAGATCTTTTGTCTCCCAACCCCACCATTAACCCGACAGATTTAACTCCTTTTTCTACAGGCAAAGACTCACCTGTTAATATTGATTCATCCACAAGAATATTGCTTGATTGGATTATCCTACAATCAGCGGGCACGCTATCCCCATTTGAAAAATTAATTATATCCCCAGGAACAAGCTCTTCTATGTCGACCTTTCTTATCCTGCCACCGCGCACAACCCGAGAGGTTTTTTTCAAATAATCGGCCAATCCCTCTAAAGCTCTTTCCGCCTTATTTTCCTGATAAAAACCAAGTGCCACATTTATAAAAACAGCGATAAATATAAAAATAGAATCATTAAAATCTTCTAAAAACAAAGTTACCAAACCAGCCAAAACTAATATATATATTAAGGGACTTTCGAATTGACGTAAAAGTATCTTTAATTTTACAAAATGTTTTTTTGATATTATCTTATTCTTACCAAAAATATCTTTTCTCTCAGATATCTCAGTTTCTATTAATCCCAAATTGGATGTTTTTAAAATAGCGAGAGAATCCTCAGCAGACATGGCCCAAAAGGGCTCCTTAACGATATTTTCATTTATTTTAGACATAAACACATTTTATAGTAATTTTAAACATTTTAAAAACTTAATCATTAAAAATTACCCAAAACACACAAAAAAACACCACAATCTCGTAGTAATTAAATAAAATATTAATGTTAAAGCTACCCTCTAGGCATATCAACTTTTTTAATATTAATAAATTTGCCTACTCTTTGCCCTTCGCTTGTTTCTTTAAAATAAGACTTCATCATGCCTCTCATTGGACCCCTTTTGAGCCAAATTTCATTAAGCCCAGTCATGTCAAAAATCCAACCGGAAATTAAAACGGCCAATATAAACCAAAAAACAATAAAACCAAAATTTCTCTTATAAGAAAATTCATAGCGTTGGAGAAGCTTTACTCCAATAAACAAAGAGAAAACAGCTATTATCGGCGCCCACCAAGGAAAATTTGAAATGATTTGCCCTAAACGATACTCACCCACTGGCCCATAAGACCTTATGGAGAATCTTAACAAAGCGACCAAAAAAACAGATGTTATTATCGAGGACACGAGTCCAACGAATGTCACAATTGAACCCGCTATAAAAAACAATTTTGATCTCATTTTTATCTGGCCGTCATCAATCTTCTTCATTATACTATCTTTTATATTTATCGTTTCCTTTGACATATTTTTTTCATTAATATTCTTGCTCTGCTAATACGAACGGCTACTGTACCCATGGGTATTTGCAAAATATCACTTATCTCCTCGTAAGTTCTCTCCTCAAAATAATACAGGGAGAGTGGTTCAGAATACAACAAAGACATCTCTTTTAAACATTCTTCAACTATTTCCCTTGTCTCTTTCTTTTCAAAATCACTTTCAATATTCTCTTCGCTCTCAAATTCAATTTCATCAGAAAGCAAAACTTCTTTTTTGAATTTTTTTATAGTATTCAAAGCTTCATTATGCGCAATTCTATATATCCAACTAGAAAATTTCCTTTTTGTATCAAAGCCGTTAAGATTTACAAATGCTTTTATGAAAGTCTCCTGCACAACATCAACCGCCAAATCTTCGTCTCTAACCAAATTCAATACATACCGCAAAAGTTTATTTTGATATCGATCAATGATATAAGCATAAAAATCTCGGTCTTTTAACCTTACCTTATCAACAATATCTTCATCTGATATTTTGTTTATATCTTCCAAACTAATCATATTCTATCAAAATTTATCAAACAAAAACACAAAATTCCCCCGGACAACCCGGG
The DNA here is from genome assembly GCA_964649715.1 of uncultured Candidatus Saccharibacteria bacterium. Classification (GTDB taxonomy): domain Bacteria; phylum Patescibacteriota; class Minisyncoccia; order Phycocordibacterales; family UBA12445; genus UBA12445. The sequence goes on along the minus strand of CAZYTH010000009.1, from coordinate 29,111 downwards.
GGAATTCGTGAATATTCCGATTATCTTTTCGACCCCACCCCCCTTCCACCCCCAAAAGACTTTCCTGAACCATTTTTTTGACCCAAACCAAGCCCCATTTCTTGTCTTATCTTTTCAGCTTCTGTCTTTTTCCCCTGAAGAGCCAAGTTGTGAGCCTCGGAAAATTTTGCGAAGTTGTCTTTGTTTACAACCTGGGTAACCTTACCCCTACCCTGCATAAGGTTCTTCCATGCCGTATAATCCTTAGTCGCAAAAGCCTTCGTCATAAGGCTGTGGCGTTCTGCCGAATAATTTGGACCCTTAACCTGAGGATCACCCTTATAAGCTTCTGCTTTATTTATATATAAAGAAGAAGAACTTAACACCAGCGCCAACAAACCCATTCCCATTATCTTATTTTTCATAAAATTTATTTTATTTTATCTATTAATCAGCGACCTACATATATATTACAAACGAACTAATGATTTTCTTTCATCTGTCAAAATATTAAATTTATATGAAAAAATGAACCTTTTTAAAAACAAAAACTCCGCAATCTTTCATGCGGAGTTTTTTGTGAGTTTAAAAGTTTTTATTTAGCGAAAAATCTAAACATCCACCCCAACAAACTAAAACCTTTTTCGGATGCATTCAAAGAATTCTCTATCTCTAGATTGTTCTGTTCAAAAACCCTTACCTTTTCTGAAAGCATCTGCTGGTCAACTTCGTTCAACAACTGAGTTTTTATTTCATTCAACTGTATTAAATGCTCTTTGTTCTGTTCCAAAACCTTCTTAATACTATTTATCTCACTATAGTTAGGTCCTATAAAAAATTTAGTGAGAGAACCCCTACTCTCTATTTTTTCAATACCAGATTCTATTTTTTCTTCATTTTGATTCTGTGATTGAGCAATAACCCTAACCTGTTCGCCAATTCCACCACTTCTATCTGCAATCTGCAACATCTCTTTCACTGCGTTGGCGACACTACTCCTTCTCTGCACAGCATTCATGTTGCCGACAATAGCATTCTGAGTTCCTGTGGCATTATTCTCTGTGTTTAGTATTTGGTTTCCATTACCCCGATTGCTATTCTGATTTTCTTTCTGAGTCCCTGTGGCATTTTCATCCTGGACTCTCAAAACAGCCTGTTCTATATTTTGAACTTTTGCCTGTGTTTCTTCTCCCTGATTCTTTGTCTGAATACCCATATTATCCTTTACTCCTTCTATGTCTCTTGCAATGGCAGAAGCACTATTTGCAAAAAAAAGCACTGACGCAAAACAACAAAAAGCTCCGAAAAACTTTTTCATACGATCTTATATTAATTTAATAATCTACAAACACATAACAAGACAAAGACATTCTCGCTAATTATTTTGGTATCATAATACAAATTATTTTTATAAACAAGTAGTTAGAATTTTCAAAATATTTAAATTTTTAATATAATATATCAAGTATGCTTTATCGTGAATATCTTAAAAAACTTTCAGGTTGTCCTTTTTGCGAGACAAAATATTACGGAAAACAATTAATTGCAGAAAATGAAACTTCAGCACTAATCATATCTATATCCCCTTACCAAAAACATCATCTACTCATAATACCAAAAAGGCATATTGAGAGAATTATTGATATTACAGAGAAGGAATCAAGAGATATTATAGAGCTTCAGAATTTGGCAATAAAAATACTTTATAGCCTAAACTACAAAGACATAAACATTCTTGTGCGTGAAGGAGAAAATATCGGAAAAAGCGTGAGACATCTTCACTACCACATAGTTCCCAACTCTGTAATATGTGCAATTGAGATATTGGACAGAGAAAGAACAATAACACCGGCAAACGAAATAAAAGAGATCATTGCAAATATAAAAATATTATTGGAAAATTTTTAAAATAAAATGGAAATAACTTTAATCTTTATCGGTCTCATGCTAGCCTTTTTGGGATTTATTGGCAGTATCGTACCCGCAATCCCTGGCCCCGCCCTATCATATTTCAGTCTTATTCTGCTTTATGCATCAAAGGGAGAATCATATATTGATAAAAAAATACTTTTAATTCTGGGGTTCATTACTTTTTCTATCATGTTATTGAGCAGTATAATACCAACAACCACAGTTAAACTCTCGGGTGCAACAAAAATAGGAGTTATAGGATCTATTTTGGGTGCCATAGCAGGAATCATGTTTTTCCCTCCTTTTGGAGTTTTTATCGGGGCATTTATCGGTGCTATATTTGGAGAATTCTATTCTCTGCGCGATTCAAGAAAGGCTATTAACGCAGGGGTTGCAACTTTCTTGGGTGCTATATTTGTATCGCTGATCCAAATAACTTTTTCGATTTCAATCTTTTTTTATTTTGTTTATAAATTATTTTAAAAAATAAAATGAGTACAATAGATTTTCTTAGGCAATTTAGATTTGAAGGATTCGCTATATTTGATTTTGTTGTATCTTATTTAGGATTTTATCTTTTGTCGCCTTTAATAATAAAATTATTTTCTTACTTTAATATTTCAATATCAAAAAGTAATATAATGTGGTTAGTTCTACCCATGAGTATTCTTTTTCATATTATTTTTAAAGCAGATACCCCTCTTACTAAAATGTTTTTAGATCCATCGGGATATTATATAGCCAAAATAACAATAATTTTAATGTTATTTATGGGACTTAGAGATTTTATATTTAAATAAAAATATACCCGCTCGCTATTTACTGAAACGTATCGTTATTATAGGAGGTATCGAATCAGACCATTTGATACTCTTAAAATCAAAAGGAGAAGCATCATATCTACGATACTCATTAACAGAAAAAGAATCTTTCGCGGTCTCTCCCGTGATTTCATAAACAGTCTTACCGCCATCAACAACACTTTTTATCGGAATACTGGAAAAAGCAACACTATACTTGTATATTTTTTCCATTTCTTCACTAAAAACAATCTTCTCTATTGTTGTTCCGTCAGGACTTAAATTACCCTCAGAAAAAAGAACCCTTGAATTATTTCTATAATTATATGTAAATTTATTACCTTCCCACTTAAAAGCACTAGAGAGACATGGAAAGTTAAAATTGACGATACCAGCATCACCCGTTGTCTTTTCAATAGATGCACTTGCGGAAACAGAAACACAAAGTGATTTTTTAATGGCAGAAATAGGATCGTTAGATATAGATAACGGATACCTTGCAACTTCTTTTTTGTCAATATTTCTTACAAATACCTCTGTGGGATTTTTAACCAAAGAAAAAACGGGAACATTTAATTCTATCTTATTATTTGTCCATAAAAGAATATCTGTGGCTTTTACCTTGTGATTTTGGTCAAAATAAACTTCAGAATCAATATTCTTTTTCCCAAAACCAGTTCCGTTAATCGTTATTTTTTTTCCAAAAATAGCGTACTGGGGGCCAACTGATATTATTTTCATCACCTCACTTTCTTTTATGGTCAGAGATACCTCAATGTCATAATTAGAAACGTTTGTCATTAAAATATATGCAACCGATTTATTGTCAAAATCCAAATTCACCACTTCAGATTTTCCAGGCAAAATTCCATAAGAAGAAACTAAACTAGAGCCCACCCTGGTGCCATCTTTTGAGAAATAAATTCTACCACTAAAGCCAACTGAACGGTTGTAATTATCAATATTTAATTCAAGAGTTCTTTTATCTTGATCTTTTTCTCTTTCCTCCAACCTCACCTCCACCAAAAAAGAAGTGTAATTCTTTGGAATCTTTAATCTAATATCTTTTGACGCAGTATCGTCTTTCCCCCTGGCGTGCTTTAAGCCAACCATTCCTGCGGGTAGCAATAAATTATTATTACTTGGAACTGGACCGTGTTCATCAAAGACAAATTTTTCAGCAAAAGAATAATAAAGTAAATCCTCTGAAAGACCTTGTGAGTTAATATATCTAGTAAAGGGTTTGAGAGCATCACCAACATCAGACCATTCAGAAATTGCTATATTTTCCCATAGTCCCTTAAAATCGATACCGTTTTTAACCAAAAAATCCAAAAAATGAGACGTGTAATATTCATGCTTGTCATCAGTCGAAGCTATTGATGTTCTCAAAAAATCATTCCCAATAAAAGGTTTAACAGAATTATCATCTTTCCAGACTATCCCCCATGAAGCATATTCTGCCGAAGACTCAAGCCACCACTTCCTCCATGGTATGGCCATCTGTGCGATATTGTAATATTCGTGCTGAACTCGATGGAACAATTCATGTGCTGTAGTCAATTTAAGCTTTTCTGGATGAAAATTTTCTGCAGTTAAAATATGCAACCTCTCCCAAATTTTATCGTAACTAGACGCCCCAATTTTTGCATACAAAGAATCAACTTTTACAACAATATGACTTTCGTCGCTAATTTTTTTAAATCCTTTTTCGGGATCCGAATAAACGTAATATGCTTTTTCTAAATAATCACCCATACTTTGAATATAGTAAGGAGTATGTCTGTGTGGAAAATCGCTATCTTTCAGACTTGTTTTCTTCTTCCATGCTTCGTCATCAATGTCCTTATCTGCTAATATACTTTTTTTATCATATAAGATTTTAAAATTGGGTGTTGTAAAAATATCCCACGATACCCACTCCACAATAGAGATACTAAAGTGTTTGGTCTTGTACGTAATCTTGTTGTTTTCCGTATCTACTTCTATCGGTAAATTTATCCATGAATTTTTAGATGGATTCCAAAAACTAGCAAGAAAATTACCCGACAAGGCATCTTCTTTGGATATTTTATTATCATATTTAATATCTATTGTTATTTCCTTATCAAACTCATGTATTTCACCAATAGAAATATCGTAAGCTGATATTAACCTAGTTCCTTCTATTGCCCTTTCGGGTATACTTGATACAGATTTAATAACGACTTCCTCTTCGTTTTTTAATAAATTTTCTGGAATGTTAACGTAAACAATATCTTTATAATTTACGACGGAGGAAGCTGTCGCTTCTACTGTTTTTTGAACCAAAATCTTTTCTTTGTTGGAAAAAGAAAAGATAAAAACAAAAACCAAAAGCAACAAGGTTGTTGTAATCAACCAACCGATTTTCACTTTTTTAAAAATATTTAGATAATTTTTCATATATTAGATATTAAATTTATTGTTTTTAATTCTATCATAAAAAAATCATATTATGTATAATAAATATAAAAAATGAAAGCAAAAACAATAAAAGTTAACGACAAAATGCAAAAAAATTATTTTTATATTTTGTCAGAACCAATTGGAAAAAATTTTGATAAAAACTTCAAGCCAGACCTAACGCCTAAAGAAATGCTAACCCTTGGAATATTTGGGGGTAAATATATGACTGATTGTAAAAAAGAATTTCCAAAGAATTGGTTCGCAAAAGCAAAATTAAACCCAGAAAAACACGATCCCGCGCTCAATTTTTTTGGAGTTAATGCAAGTCAACCTCTTTCTGTGTGGAGAAAAAAGGGTTGGATACACAAAGATGACCCCAGGGGTTGGTTTCAGTGGTATTGTAGATATTATATGGGAAGAAGGATGCCAGAAGAGGATACGAAGCAAATAAAAAGATGGCGTGCAATGGCAAGACACATTGCTCAGATCAAAAATAATTGTAAACCAGGCGACACAACATGTCGCAAAAAGCAACGCCAAGCGATGTTGCACTGGACATATGATAGCAGAAAAATTTAATCAGAGTTTTTTCCTTAAATAAACGACGATGCTTCTTCTTTTAAAAGCCTTTCCATCTTTTAAGTGCTTGCCGGATCTTTCCACTTTTTCTATATCGAAATCTTTCTGAAAAAATTTTCTGAGATCTTCTTCTGGCCACACATATTCATAACCTCCATGCACTGGGTGTATATATGCGTTTTTTTCCCCAGCCCCTCTATCCCTTAAAAGCCTAGTAGCATGTCTATCCTCTTCTTTTAAAAAAGATTTAAAAAAGACGTAACCTCCCGGTTTTATTATTCTAGTTATTTCACTAAGATAAACTTCTCTCTCTTTTTCTTTAAGATAATGTGAGGCCATCATGTCAATTATGAGATCGGCTGACTTGTCTGGAATATCAAATCTACCAGCAATACTCCTTGCTAAAAACCTGAGACCGGTTCCCCCTCCTGCAGATATAGCCTGTTTTATTGCTTCGTCTGATATGTCGTACCCAATTCCCGAAACAGAAAACTGTTTTGCTAGATAAATAAGATTTCTACCATTACCACAACCAATATCTAAAACAAAACTTTTTTCATTCAAAAAGCCGGGGCCATATTCTCTGTCCAACCAACGCGTAAACTTCTTTAGATCCTCCGCTGGCTCTGTAGAAAGGTTGAAAATACCGCAACCTTTGTATTCTTTATCCCAAAACTCCTTGCTGTTTGATTTTTTGTTCATTATTCATAATATTGTTACATATGGACAAAAAATTCAAATCCAAAACAAAACTCATAACTATCGTCGGCCCAACTTCTTCGGGAAAGAGTGATGTTGCTGTTTTAATGGCAAAAGCGATAAATGGGGAAATAATATCTGCGGATTCAAGACAGGTTTATGTGGGAATGAATATCGGAACAGGAAAAGTAACAAAAAAAGAAATGAGCGGTATCAAGCACCATATGCTCGATATTGCCAACCCAAAACAAACATTCACAGTCTCAGATTTTAAAAAACTCGCAGAAAATGCAATAAATGAAATAATTTCTAAAGAAAAAATACCCTTAATCTGTGGTGGAACTGGGCTATACGCCAGAGTACTTATAAAAGATATTCAGATACCAAATGTTCCGCCCAACAAAAAACTAAGAAAAGAACTTAAAGAAAAAACCACCGAGGAACTTTATCTAATTCTAAAAAAATTAGACGAAAGAACAGCGAATAATATTGATAAAAAAAATCCAGTCAGATTAATAAGAGCGATAGAAATATCAAAATCTTTAGGTCGGGTACCCGAAATCAAAAAAAATGAAGATAAATTTGAAACACTAGAAATAGGTCTTTACCCAGGGAAGGAAATATTAGCGGGCAGAATTAAAAAAAGGTTACTCAAAAGAATGAGCATGGGGATGATCTCTGAAGTAAAAAAACTAAAAGAAAAAGGTATTTCTTGGAAAAGATTGAATGAACTAGGATTAGAATATAGGTATATATCTAGATTTTTAAAAGGTGAATTGACCAAAAAGGAAATGCTAGAAAAACTAGAGCAAGAAATAATAAAATTTTCTAAACGTCAAATGACTTGGTTCAAAAAAGACAAAAATATAAAGTGGTTTCGCGGTTCAGAAGATACATCAAAAATAATAAAATTAGCAAAAGAATTCTCAAGCAAAAACAGTTAAACAGTACCCCCATCTTTAACGAGTTCCTTTTTTATTTCCTCAAACTCATTTGAAACTTCAGCGAGTCTGCTTTTTAATTCTTTTATCAATTCAGCTCCTTCTCTAACCTTCTTTAAGCCCTCCTCGACGTCTAATTCACTTTCTTTCTCGAACCACTCTGCAATGCTTTCAAGTTTCTTTAAAGATTCTCCTATCTCATTTTTTTTTATACTCATTTTTTTGAGATTAATTCGTAAATTGTAATTTTTAATTCGTAATTGAGCTTACCTCTGATTCTATCTCTCCGTTACATACTCTTGTTATAAGAACTTCTCCTTTTTTTACATCCTTCACACTTTTCACGACCCTACCATCTTTATTAAAAACAATACTATACCCCAAACGTAAATTTCTCCCAGGGTCAACAGCCGAAAGATATTTTTCTCTTTCCTTTACAAAAAGAGAAATATTATCTATGGCTTCGCCAATCTTCCTCACACCACCCCTCGTTACCTTTTCTGATAAAAAATTAAATCTAGAGAACACCTGTCTAAATCCAGAAAAGATCTTTCCTGAAAGAGAGCTTGCTCTTCCGCGAATATTCGATAATAAAAAATTAAATTGACTGACAATATTTTTTTCAAAGACAGGCAAAGATAAATGTGTCCTTTTAAGAACATAAGAAAAACCAGACAATATCTTTTTTTCCACCAAAGGAAGAGATGTTGTGATTTCATTCCAACTTTCATTTATAACATAAGCAGTGGCGGTGGGAGTCGATACATATATATCAGCGACCAAGCTAGATATTGGAACATCTATCTCATGACCTATTCCACAAATAACAGGTATCTTGGAAGCAAAAATCTCACGACACACTTGTTCGTTATTAAAGGCCTGCATACTTTCCAGACTCCCTCCTCCTCTCATAATAACAACAACATCCAAATCTTTTTCTTTTAAATTCAAGTACTTAAGACCAGAAATAATCCCGGAAACAGCCTCGGAACCTTCAACTCTGGAATTCCAAAACTTTATTTTAAATCCCAAAGAATTTAAATTTTTCATAAAGTCGTGTATAACGACTCCATCTTTTGATGATATTATGCCGATGTTTTTTATGAATCTTGGAATTTCTCTTTTTCTGGCAAACAATCCTTCTTCTTCAAATTTCTTGAGAAGCAAGAGATACGCCTTTTTCAAAGAACCCTCACCAAGTGGCTCTATTGTCTCTACATTAAAACTAAAAGTACCAGCCAACTTATAAATACGAGGGTATCCTCCAACCTTAATCTCTATACCATCTTCCAACAAAACCCCAGACTTCCTATATGTCCAAACCGATAAAAAACATTTTAAAATAGAATTGTCTTCTTTGTCTTTAAGAGAAAATGACACCCATTTATCATGCGCACGAAAATCAGTTACTTCTCCAGCAACAAAACTTCTTTTCTCCCGAAGAATAAAATTCAATTCCTCGAGAAATTCACCTACGGAAAAATAATCTCTTTTTTCATCAGACAAAATCTTATCTTCTGACACTTCAAAGAGGTGGCCTAAACCACCTGCAACAGAAAGCTTTTCGTTGTTCTTTGTCCCTCTTGCCATCCCAGTATTCTAGCAGTTCTCATTGATGAAACAAGTCTATTCTGTTATAAACAAAGAGTATCAAATTTAGTTCTTTGAAAGGAGAATTGTTGTGACTTGCATAATTGCATGGACTGATGGAAAAAAAATGTTAATGGCTAGTGATTCAGCTGTTTCTTCCAGTGATCAAATTACAATAATGAGGGATCCGAAATTTCACCTTTTCAAATCAAAAAACAACTCAGATATGCTTGTGGGATTTGCAGGAAGATTAAAGGCGGGGCAAGTTATAGCATCAATGCAATATGAAGAAATACCAAAAGACCAAAATAGCGACCCAAAAACATTTATTTCTCAAGTAATCGCTCCCATATTTCAAAATATTCTTCACAAAAACCTTCTCACTGTAGAACAAAAGGGAGAAGAAATTTCAGCCTCCAGTTGTTTCTTGATAGCCTACAGAGGTAGAATATTTAAAATCGGACTAGACTTCTGCGTTTCGGAAAGTGCAGATGGATTTAATTCGATAGGGAGCGGCCAAAGCTTTGCTCTAGCTGCGATGTCTACTGCCATAAAAATACTACCAGACATTTCACCGGAAAAACTTATTCTCTTTGGAATGTCGGCTGCGGAAAAATATTCCACAGGCGTTCGAAGGCCTTTTAAAATGACCACAATAGACAACTCACCCAAAAAAGAATCTCGGAAAAAAACAAAAAGTTAATATTGCCATATTCTCCAACACAGATAGCCCGAAATAAATTCGGGCTTGTTTTTTTTATTGTTTTATATTATTATCTTAAAATCGTTAAAATTATGACTGCAACATCTGATATTAACAAAAAATCAGATAGCGTCGGATAAAACAATAAAATGCCACAAAAATCATTGATAAAACTTGTATGCCAGAGTTGTAAGAGAATCAATTATTGGAGCAGAAAAAACAAAAAAACGGTTGAGAGAAAAATAGAGCTCCAAAAATTCTGCAATTGGTGTAAAAAGAAAACAAAACACAAAGAGGGTAAAAAATAGAAGCCTAAAATCGCTCGAAAGAGCGATTTTAAATTCTTAGGTTAAAATTTATAATTCCTGCCCAACAACAGGTAACTCTAATAGAATCGCGATTTTCAGATAAATAAATTTATTGTTGCGGAAAGTTATTCTTTGATATAGTATTTATTTATCCAGTGGGAGCTTAGTTAAGTGGTATAACTGCGGTCTCCAAAACCGCTGTCGTGGGTTCGATTCCTACAGCTCCCGTCCAAATGAAAACAGCAACTAATTGGAATGATTATGAACTTATAGACTCCGGTGACGGAGAGAAGCTTGAGCGCTGGGGTAGTTCTCCGAAGGAATGCTTTGTCTTGGCTAGACCAGATCCAATGGCCATTTGGCCGAAAGGTCTTTCGCAAAACGAATGGGCAAAATCTGATGCCCATTATATTAGAAGCGAAAAAGGTGGGGGTTCATGGAAAACAAAAAAACAATTACCTGAAAAATGGGGGGTAGAATACAACCACCTTCTTTTTTTAATAAAACCAACATCTTTTAAACATACAGGTCTCTTTCCAGAGCAATCAGTTAATTGGGATATTTTTTCTAAAATAATAAAAGATAGTAATGATGGGGAAATAAATATTTTGAATCTTTTTGCTTATACAGGAGGCGCCACAATTGCGTGTGCCAAAGCAGGAGCAAAGGTTTGTCATGTGGATTCATCTAAAGGAATTGTGTCCTGGGCAAAAGACAATGCTAAGGTTAATAATATCACAGAAAAAATTAGGTGGATTGTCGATGACGCTATTAAATTCGTAGAAAGAGAACTAAAAAGAGGGATGAAGTATGACGGGATAATAATGGATCCACCATCATTTGGACGTGGTTCCAAGGGAGAAGTATGGAAGTTGGAAAAAGATCTATTTCCACTCGTTAAAAAAACAGTAAAACTTTTGAGCGATAAACCAAAATTCTTCCATATAAATTCCTACACAACTGGCATGTCACCAACCACCATAGGGAATATACTAGAAAGTAGCCTAGGAAAAATTAATGGAAATATTGAAGTAGACGAGATTGGGATAAAAGAAAGCAACAGTAAAAGAATTTTACCCCAAGGAGTCTTCGGGAGATGGACAAAATAGAGTCTCTTTATACCTTACAATTATTTGTCATTTCTTCTATTTTTTTCTTTAATTCAATCATCTTTAACTCTCTCCCTACCATCATTTTATTCAGAGAAGAGAGGTCTTCGTTTTGTGTGGTCAATTTTTCCAACAAAACTTTATTTTCGTTATTGTCATAACAGGAACCTATAAAACCCATAAAATTTTTGTCTTCATCAAAATATGGGTTACCATAATCCAAAATCCAGTGATAAGTTCCATCGTTGTATCTCATTCTATATTTAAGCAAAAAAGGTTCCTTTTTTGAAAAATGTTCTTTGTATAGACTTACACATCTTTCTAAATCATCTTTGTGCACTCCTTCCGCCCAACCATAACCCATTTCTTGTTCAATCTTTCTGCCTGTAAATCTTAACCATTCTTTATTGAAATAATCACACGCTCCAGTCACGTCAGATTTCCAAATCGGATTTGGAAAAAAATCTAATATTTTTAGATAATCTATATTATTTTTTATTTCCATTCTTAAAAATTAATTATTATTATATTTTATTAAAAATTCCTTTTTAAATTCAAAAAAATTTTCGCTTAAAATAGATTTACGAATTTCTTTTACTAAATTTACCACAAAATAAAGATTATGAATAGAAGATAGCCTGTATGCCAAAAGCTCTTTTGTTCTAAAAAGATGAGATATGTATGCCCTTGTATAATTTTTACAAGTATAGCACCCACATCCATTTTCTACAGGAGAAAAGTCTCTCCTAAATTTGGCATTATTTATATTTATTCTCCCCTCTTTTGTTTCAAGAGCACCATTCCTCGCCATTCTTGTGGGGGCAACACAATCAAAAGTGTCAACTCCATTTTCGATACCACCAAAAAGATCCTCCACAGCACCGATGCCCAAAAAATGTCTAGGCTTGTTTTCTGGCAATATCTCGTTTACCCATTTCAATGAATTATATACATCTTCCTTGTCAAAAGAACCACCAATTCCGAAACCATCAAAATCCATACCTGATATAACCCGAGCGCTTTCTTTTCTGAGATCTTCAAACCTGCCCCCCTGAACAATTCCAAAAAGAGACTGAGTTCCACCCAATTCCTTATGTTTTGACAACGATCTCTCTGCCCACCTGTGCGTTCTCTCCATGGCTTCTATTTGATATTCATAAGAAGCGAGAGGAGAAGTACATTCATCAAAGGCGAATATCATATCCGCACCAAGATTGTGCTGAATCTCCATTGACCTCTCGGGGGTAAACCGATGCAGGGTTCCGTCTATGTGAGATTTAAAAGTAACACCATCTTCATCGATCTTTGCAAGACTCGATTCGGAATCTTCTTTACAATAAGATTCCTGGTTTGCAACACCTTCGACTTGAGATGATGGTTTTGTAGTCTTAGCGCCAAATTTATTTGTTTTTTCTCCTGTCGCAACACCCAAAGAAAAAACTTGGAAACCACCCGAATCCGTAAAAGTCGGACCTCTCCAGTTCATAAATCCATGAAGACCACCAGCGTCGCGAACTAGTTCATCCCCTGGCTCCAAATATAGGTGATATGTATTAGCCAAGACAACCTCTGCACCAAGAGATAAAACATCCTCAGGCGTAAGCGATTTAACCGTGGCTTTTGTGCCAACAACGACAAAAGCAGGGGTGTTTATATTTCCATGTGGAGTTTCCAATACTCCCACTCTCCCCAGAGACCCCTTTAATTTCTTTTGTATTTTTAAATTGATAAAAGAAGACATTTTATTGAATTAAAAAAGACCAGATGTTCTCTTGTAGAAAAATTTCAATATCTCCCATATAAAGAGTGACCCTAAAATTATAATAAGGATAGGGTCGTTTATTATAAATTTATAACTAGCGATAAAAAAGTCGATTACATAAGAAAATGGATCCTTCAACTTGTCTAAGCCGGTTTTTTTAGAAAAAGAATCAGCTTTATTTTTAATACTTTCAGGAATATATGAAACTATCTTTTCCTTTGTTTTGTCTATATCCTCTTTGGTTATTTCCTTTGGAACAACTTCATTAACGTTCTCTCTAACAGCATTCAAACCTTGCTCTATTTTTTGTTCTGTCACGTTAACGCTTGTCGTTGAATTCTCATTTTTATCTGTGGTGATATTTTTTGTTGGGATAAAAATATCAACGACTCTCTCGCTAACACCACTTATATAATTATCCAAAATAACAGAACGCAAAGCCTCTCCGATGGGAGATATTTTAGGATTCACAATTCTGGCTGTTATCTTGTGTTCTCCCTTTGTTGCTTTCCAATCACACCATATTTCTTGAGTCCTACCAACCGTAGAAGCAAAAGAACCTTTGCAGATTACCTTTCCATTGTCTTCAAAAAAAACTTCTCCTTTAAGGTCATATTCTGAACCATTAAATACTATTGTATATATCCTTATGTTATCACCATCGAAGAAAGGATCTTTGGAGTACCATAGACCACTTTTGATAAAACCAGTGTTGGATAAAACGGTTTCTGATGCAAACGTCACCGATGCAAGCAAAAACAAAAGGACAGGAATTATTTTTTTAATTTGACTCATAGATTAAATCCGAAATTAAAATTTCCAATGTCAAACGAAATCCAAATCTAAAATTTTTATATTTGGATTTTAAAATTTGTTTGTTATTTGTCATTGGAATTTTAAAATTTTTCTTCAAAACCATGAATCAAGTCCATTCAGTGGTGCATATTCAGAATAACAGAGAAAATTCTACACATCTATATTTGCCAATTTTGCGTGTGTCTGTATAAACATCTTCCTTGGAAGTACTTCGGACCCCATCAAGGTGTCGAATATTTTGTCTGATTCTGAAGCGGAACTGATTGTAACCTTTTTAAGGATTCTCCTTTCGGGATCCATTGTGGTCTCCCAAAGCTCTTCGGGGTTCATCTCTCCGAGACCTTTATATCTCTGAACAGATATTTTTGTAGACCTCTTGATCACTTCACCATCCTCCTCTTTGTCTGAGCCTTCTCCCGATTCGCCTTCATCCTCTACGGGAGGCTCGCTTTCTTTTACTCCAAGCTCCTTCATTCGCATCTCCTTTTCCTCTTCACTGTAAGCATAAAAAACGTCCCTGCCTTTTTTAATCTTATAGAGTGGGGGTTGTGCTATATATATATTTCCCGAAAGTATCAATGGTTGAAAATATCTATAGAACAAAGTAAGAAGCAATGTTCTTATGTGAGCTCCATCAACATCAGCATCTGTTGCAATTATTATTTTATGATATCGCAACTTTGACTGATCAAACACATCTCCAATCGCCGTGCCTAAGGCAATAACTAGTGATTTTATTTCATTTGACGAAAGGACTTTATCTAACCTCGTCCTCTCCACGTTCAAGATTTTTCCCTTCAAAGGTAATATTGCCTGAGTTCTCCTATCTCTCCCCTGCTTTGAAGAACCACCCGCAGAATCTCCCTCTACGATAAACAACTCAGCCTCTTCTGCTTTTCTTGTTTGACAATCGGCTAGCTTGCCCGGTAGGCTAAGACCTTCAAGAGCTCCTTTTCTCAAAACGCTATCCTTGGCGGCTTTGGCGGCCTTTCTTGCCTTCATTGCCAGAAGAACTTTAGTGATTATTGATTTAGCATCATCGGGCTTCTCTTCAAGGAAAGCACTGAAAGATTCTCCGAAAACCACCTCCGTGGCCCCCCTTGCCTCTACATTTCCCAATTTTGCTTTTGTTTGTCCCTCAAATTGTGGTTCCCTTAACTTAACAGAAATTATTGCAGTAATACCTTCCCTAACATCATCCCCGGTAAAACTGTCTTCGTTTTCCTTTATAAAACCATTTTTTTTAGAATAATCATTTATGATTCTAGTCAGTGCCGTCCTGAAACCCGAAAGATGCATACCACCCTCTTGCGTGCAGGTATTATTCGCGTAACTTATTTCTCTTGAGGAAATATCGTCAATATACTGGAGGGCAACCTCAACGATTATTCCATTCGCCTCCTTTTCTACATAAAAAATATTTTTGTGAAGAATCTCCTGTTCTATGTTGTAAAATTTCACAAGAGAAAGTAAACCACCTTCAAAATAAAAAGTTTGAGTTGGAAGTTCTAGTCCTAATTCCGTCAAATAAAAAACATCGGAAGTTTTTGTCTTGGGGTCGATGCTCCTTGCGTCAATAACCCTTATTCTTAATTTTTTGACTAAATATGCCTGCTGTCTCATGTGATTGACTACCCGATCCCAGCTGTAAACATGATCTGAAAAAATAGTCGTATCTGGTTCAAATGTCACAACAGTGCCTTGTCTTTCTTTGTTTGGAGTCTTTTCTTTTTTAACCAATGCTCTCCTTATACCCTTTTCGTATTCTTGAAAATATTTACCGTCCGGCTTCCAAACATCTACTCTGGTATAAGAAGAAAGTGCGTTAACGACAGAGGCGCCAACACCATGTAGTCCTCCTGATATTTTATATACTGAACCCTCAAACTTACCACCGGCATGAAGTTTTGTCATAACAGTCTCAAGAGCAGAAGCTTTTGTTTTGGGGTGAATATCTACGGGTATGCCTCTACCGTTATCAACAACCCTTACCATATCTCCAGGAAGAAGAGCGATCTCTATTTCGTTGGCATGGCCACCCATAGCCTCGTCTCTTGAGTTGTCAAAAATCTCTATCAATAAATGATGAAGTCCATCAGTTCCAGTGGAACCTATATACATACCAGGCCTCTTCCTTACAGGCTCAAGTCCCTCTAAAACTACAATATCCTCAGAGCCATAATTATCTTTATCTTTAGCCATTTTTTTAAACCTTAAAATTTAATTTAACAGAGTAATTTTATCATATTTTAAACAATAAAAAAACCCTGTGGGGGTAGTTAAATCACCACAGGGCAGACCATAAAAAATTAGGTCAAATACTCTCAAATACTTGTCAATCCTCCTAGTATCTTCTTCCTTATCATGTTGTCACAGATACGAAGAAGATTTTCTTTATCTGATGTGTAATAATCCTCAAAGAAGTCGAGTTTTACCACAGCGGCGCCTGTTGAATTATCTTTTGCGCCACCGTTTCTCTCTCCAAACGCTCTTTTGATCTCAGTGTTCAAGTCATATTCCTGACTCGAGTTTCTGGCCTTGATAATGATAGATCTCTCGGACAAGGACCATACAAAGACGGTTTTTATTCCGTTGAACATCATAAGAAACTCAGCCATCTTGGGCATGTTGGCCTCACAGTATTCTTTCATCTGGTATATCATTATTGAGCCAAATCTTCTCCATGACGAACTATTTATTCCGATTGAGGTAAGAAAACTTTCGTCATATGTAGAAGAAGAAATATTAAAAATTTTCTCCTGATCAGCATAATGGCGGAGAAAAGAGGCCATCTCATAATCCATCTCTGTTGTATATTTACTAGTCAATTTTTTAGAATCTCCCAAAATCCCAAGGAGACCGAGGGTAGAGGCTTTTTTTGATTCAGCCTCTTCAAGCTGACTAAACACATCGAGCTCAACCATTAATTTGGTAACCATAGAAACACAGGCCCCACATCCAGTAAACCAGTACCATTCAGATTCACCTTCCACTTCCATCTCGTGCGGTCTTGAATGGTGATCTATCAAGATATGTGGCTTTGGCATCTGTGCGGGAAACCTGGCATCATTCGGAGTTGGGGTATCCACAAAAATAACTAGATCCTTAGGGTGTACTCTCTTCATCGTGTTCTGACCAATCTTGTATAT
This sequence comes from uncultured Candidatus Saccharibacteria bacterium, assembly GCA_964649715.1. Classification (GTDB taxonomy): domain Bacteria; phylum Patescibacteriota; class Minisyncoccia; order Phycocordibacterales; family UBA12445; genus UBA12445. Next base: position 12,338 of record CAZYTH010000009.1, on the reverse strand, counting down.
GTAATCTGACAACCCAAACTTTTGAACTATTTCTGCATTCTGTATGAAGTTATCTGGGTTACCTGGAAGATATATCATGGCACTCTTTGTAAAAAGCTCCATAAAAAGCTTCATTAGCCAAATACAGGCAATAGAATCAGGGTCATAATGAGAACTGAAAATATGAGCCCTTCTGGAAGAAAGTTCAGGCCTTCTCAGAATCTTAAGAAGTTTCTCTTTTCTTTCTTTATTCAACTCCATAAAAACCTCCTCTTTCTCAAAAAAATCAATGTTCTTCCTATGTAATTATACCACAAATCAACCGCTAAATCAACAGCGAGAATTTTAAAGAGAAGAATACTTTTTATATCTATTTTCTAACCTCAAAGCCCCCGTCTTCTAACTCTTTGGTGATTTTAAGCATGATCAAATTTATCTCCTCATCAATCAATGTTCTTTCGTAAGACTGGTATATCATTCTCCACGCAAGAGACTTTTTAATGATTTTTCCCGACTCATCTTTCTTCTCAAAAACATCGAACAATATCGGCTCTCCGAAAAGCAATTCTCCTGATACTTCTTTTATTGTTTCAGATATTTTAACAGGCTCTATTTCTGGAGACACAAAGAGAGCGATGTCTCTTACAACTCTCGGATATTCTGATATCTTCTTATAATTAATATTTTTATTTATCAGTCTCTCCCGATCAAAACTATCCACAGACGATATCTCCAGTAAATCAGCTAGTGAAAATTCAGCTACTGTGTAAGTGTCTTTCTCTGTAAAAATTACCGGCAGGACCTCTTTGCCCGATGTTATTGCCAGAAACAGATTACTCAAGATATTTTTCAGAATTTCCTTACCTTTATTTAATTTTTTCGTTTTATAACCAATACCAATACACAATCTCGCGGACTCTGCATCTTTATTAAAAACATTACCGATTTCAAAAATCTTGACCGATTCATCTGAAAATATTGAATTTCGGAGATTAAATTCAATTTCTTTTTCAAATTGTTCTGTTATGTTTTTTCTGAGAAAACCCTTGTCGCTTGCGAGAGGATTCAAAACTTCAATATCACCCTTGCTTGTAAAGGAATAACCCATTATCTCCGAAAACCCACTTTCAAATAGAAATTCTCTTATTTTTCCGGAAACCAAAAAATCTTTATTTTGAGATGAGATTTGCGCCTTTTTGGGTAAAACATTTGGAATTTTTTCATATCCATATATCCTACCAACCTCCTCCGCCAAATCTTCCTTTATAGTAAGGTCCAACCTCCAAGGAGGAACAATCGCTCTCATGCTTTCATTATCTCCGAAAGCGACATCGATACCAAGCTTCTTTAAAATTTTTACCACCTCCTCTTCCTTAATGTTCAAACCCAAAACCGAGACAATGTTTTCTAGCGTAAAATTAATATCCTCAAATTTTCTTTTATTTGGAAAAATGTCGATGATGTCCTCAAAAACAATGTCGTTATTTAAACTCTCCTTAATTAATCCAGAAAATAATCTTATTGCTCTTTCGGCCAGTATCTCGGGAAAATCGTTTTCAAATCTCTTAGATGCATCTGTTCGCAAACTCAACATTGAAGAAGTTCTTCTTATACTTACAGGGTCAAAATTTGCGGATTCCAAAAGTATATTTTTAGTTTCCCTGGTTACTCCAGCTCGCTTTCCTCCCTTAACTCCTGCGATTGCCAAAGGTCCAATATCATCAGCTATGATCAAATTTTCTTCATTGAGCTCAATTTCTTTATCATCCAGAGTTATTATCTTCTCTCCCCCTCTTGCATTTCTAACAACTATACCCCCTTTTATTTTATCTAAATCAAAAGCATGAAGCGGTTGGCCGATTTCAAACATCACATAATTTGCAGCATCGACAATATTGTTTATTGATTTTTGCCCTATACTCTCCAGAAGTTCTCTTTGGTGGGTCGGCGAATCTTTTACTTCAATATTCCTAACAATTCTGCCCACGTATCTCCTGCACAATTGTGGGTCCTCAATGGTGATAGATATACCTGAACTTGATCCGATGTCCTCTATTTCCACAGTGGGTATCCTGGGGCTTTCCATTTCAAAAATTGCGGATATCTCTCTAGCTATGCCAAGATGACAAAGGCAGTCATGAGCCCTGTCTGGAAGAATCTTAATATCAAAAACAGTGTCTTCGTTTACTTTTTCAACTGACTCAACTTCAAAGGAATGAAATATCAAACCATCCGCAATCTTATCAGGATCGGGAATTGTTTCTTTGAAATGTGTTTGTAACCAATTGTAAGAAATTTTCATAAAATCAAAATGATACCGCTGTGGTGTGTCATCCCCGCGGAGGCGGGGATCCAATCACCATTTTTCTGATAAATCCATCCACTTAATATTGCCTTCCTCTATTAGTTTGATTTTCCATTTTCTATTCCACTTTTTCATCTGCTTTTCACGCAAAATGGCAAATTCAATACTACTCGTTTCTTCAAAATACACCAGGCCATGAACGGCATATTTCTTCGTGAACCCTTCTATTATATCATTCTTGTGTTCATAAACCCTCCTCTCTAGATTATTCGTAACGCCGACATATAGAGTTCCATTGCGTTTGCTTGCCATTATATAAACAAAATATCTATTCATGGAACCTGGATTCCCGCCTCCGCGGGAATGACATTAAATAACCTTAATTTTTGATTTTCTAGAATTGGCCTACAAACCTAAGGTCTCCTGAATACAAATGCCTTATGTCTTCAATCCCATACTTAAGCATTACAAGCCTATCGGCCCCAATACCAAAAGCAAAACCTTTCCATTTTTCCGGATTGATATTAACCGCACGAAGGACATTGGGATGAACCATTCCAGCCCCCATTATCTCTATCCATTTGGTACCCTTGCACATTGGACAGGCTCCATTAAGAGGGGCAACTTTCGTATTTTTTACACAACCACTACAAGACATGTCCACTTCTATGCCAGGCTCAACAAAGGGAAAATAACTCGGTCTTAATCTTATTTCGACGGAATCTCCAAATAATTTCTTGAGGAAGTGTTCCAACGTGCCCTTCAAATGCGCCAAGGTCAAGTCTTTGTCAACGACAAGGCCTTCTATTTGATGAAACTGGGCCTCGTGAGTGGCATCTGTGGCCTCGTTTCTAAATATCTTCCCCGGGGCAATTATGCGCAGAGGAGGCTCATGTGATTTCATGTATCTTATCTGCACAGCGCTAGTTTGTGTGCGAAGAAGTCTGCCCGAATGAGCAGATTCATCTGGTCGGGCGGGTTTTTTTGATTCTAGCGACTTAATCCAAAAAGTGTCTTGCATATCTCTCGCCGGATGATCTGGCGGAACATTAAGGGCATTGAAGTTATTAAACTCCGTTTCTATTTCTGGACCAGACGCAACAATAAAACCAAGGTCTTCAAAAATCCCCACAATCTCAAGTATGGTCTGAGTGAGAGGATGAATATGACCCCTCTCAGTTATTTCTTTTTTTGTAACAACTTCCATAGGTTAATGTAAAATTTAAATCCCTGCTTATCGGCAGGCAAGTCAAAATGTAAAATGACAATGTAAAATTAAAAATATCCGACATTTTACATTTTTATTTGTAAATTTACATTTTTACTTTTCAACTTTACATTTTCTTGGAGCCAATGGTCGGATTCGAACCGACGACCTATTGTTTACAAAACAATTGCTCTACCAACTGAGCTACATTGGCAATATTTTCTTCAGAAATCTCCTTCCCGCTGCTGTTTTCAAATAAACTTCCCTCTTCCTTGCCTCCTCTCTCGTATTGTACCTTTCAGTATAGATTATCTTCAAATTTTTCATAGTCCTCGTGGTTTTGACCCTTCCAAGTCTATGATCATCGAATCTTTTCTCAACATCACCCGTCATTCCCTTGTATATTTTTCCGTCACCACTTTTCAAAATGTATACTGTGAACATTTTACAAAACAATTGCTCCCCGCCCGACCGAATGACCGATAAATCATTCGGTCGTTCGGGCGGGTACCAACTGAGCTACATTGGCAATGATAAATTTTAAAATTCCTGAAAATAATTATAAACCCAATCCAAGACTTCTACCAACTGACCTACCTACCGGTAGACTTGGCTACATTGTCACCAATTACACTTATTTCAAAAACCTTCTACATAATACACCGCATAAAACAATCACAGAGATAATACTAGCAGATATTTTATTTTTCGTGAATATCCCTCTTGTAATCTGATATACCTTTTATAAAAGAGGAAGCGTTGTGTGTGTCTCTCTTTAATGTACCCTTGCCTTGAACAAAATTGGATATTTGAAGAAATTTATTGGATGCGCTGTATGTCATCTTGTGTAAACCAGAGGCACTGAAACAAACAAATTTTTTTATATACGGAGAAATCAAAGACATTAAAAACTTGTAACTATATACAAAAAACTTTTTTGTATATTCAAGAAAAAGACTAAATGGCCAAAAAGAATCGTGAACGTGTTCACCCATAACACCGGCAACTCTATTTTCATGAACCTTTCTAAAAAGAATGGTAAAGGCTCCCAAAAAAGAGATTCCCGATGTTATTAAAGCGTAATCCACGTAGAACATAAATTACAAAATTATTTATCTAGAATAGAAAATCTGGAAAATCTCCTTACCTCTATTCTTTCTCCAAACTTTTGGGTATGAGCTTTTATGAGGTCCTCTATCGTAATACTTGGATCTTTCACAAAAGGCTGTTTCAAAAGAGTTCTCTCTCCCAAAAAAGATGAGATTTTGCCTTCAAGCATCTTGTTTTTAATTTCTTCTGGTTTGTCGGACTTTTGAACTTCCTCCCGAAACATTGCGCTGACCTTCTCTCTTAATTCTTCTGTTATGTCGCCCTCCTTTACGTATTCAGGATTGAGAGCGGCAATATGCATGGCGATATCATAAGCAAGGGTTTTAAACGCCTCGTTCTTTGCCACGAAATCAGATTCTGAGTTTAATTCAATCAAAACACCGACATTTCCATTTGAGTGAATATATGAAGTGACAATGCCTGCGCCAAGAGTTCTTTCTGCCTTCTTCTCGGCAACTTCGGAGCCCTTCTTTTTAAGGAGCATGAGCGCTTTGTCCCAATCACCTCCAGCGTCTTCTAGTGCCTTCTTGCACTGCATCACAGAAACACCAGTACTGTCCCTTAATTCTTTTATTTGTTCGGTTGTTATCATTTTATACTTCTAATTTCTAAAACTACACAAAAACCAAAGAAAAATTTTAAATATTATATCTCACCTTCTAGATGCTTACCAACCTTCGCATTTGGCACAACTGGTGTTGGAGTAACAATCTTTGGAGCCAACTTAACTCCATCTCTATATGCCTCTGTTATTTTATCCACAAAGAGAGATATGCTTGCCAAAGAATAGTCGTTTGCAATCACAGGAAAAGTAATATTTGAAATATTGCAATCTGTTCCCGAAAGAGCAATCACTGGTATCTTTGCCATTCTAGCCTCATCAACTGCGGTGTGTTCATTTCTTGGGTCAACAACAATAAGAGCGGAAGGAGCTCTTCTCATATTTTGAATTCCAGAAAAATGCTTCTGGAGTTTTGCCACCTCTCTATCTAGCAAGAGCCTTTCTTTCTTTGTGTAAACATCAAGTCCACCAGTAGCTTTCTTTGTCATAAGGTCTTCCATTCTCGCGACTCTCTTTCTTATTTCAGGCGCGTTGGTTATCGTTCCTCCTATCCATCTAAGTGATACATATGGCATGTTTATGTTCTTTGCTCCAGTCTCAACAAGCGACTGAGCCTCTTTCTTGTTTCCAACAAAAAGTATTTGCTTTCCTTCGCTTCCGAGCTTTGAGACAAATTCAAGAGCGGACTGCAAAGACCTTGCCATTTTTTCCAAATCTACGATGTCCATTCTGTTCTTTGAACCAAATATAAAATTCTTTACAGAAGGATGCCTTCTGGTTCTGGAATAACCGTAATGAGCACCAACCTTATATAATTCCTCTATTAGTTCAGAGATGTTTTTGTCTGTGATACTCGATAGATCTAATTTTTGTTCTGATTCTGACATTTTTTTATTTATACTTCTAAATTTTTTAATAAATGATAAATTTTTAAAATATTTTCAAAATTTAATTATATTTCAAGTCTTTGTCTGAGATTCGCAAAAACGAACATCGGCAATCTCTTCTTTGCCTAAAATATCTTTAATTTTAGCCAATTATCTCACTCAATAATGGCTTAGGTTTGTCCAATAAAGATAGCAAATTCGGGGGGTTTTTGCAACATTGTGGGAGGGTTGTAGGCTCGTAAGCTGTGACGAAGATAAATATAAGGAAAAACAACCCCAAGTTTCTGGGGTTGTTTTTCTTTAACACTTTCGATATTTCTACTCTTCTATTGTCTCACCACCTGTCGTTCGGCTTATATTTAAATCAAATGATTTAATATTAGACTGAACAACACAACCTGAATCGCTAGACGCCACTTCAAAATTAGCCCAATATCTACCACTAGCCGGCCAAAGAAGCTTATTGTTTACGTTTTTAAGTGTTATCGAGAAAGAATTTATTGCGGAAAAAGGATGATTAAATATTATTGGAGTAAATGGAGTATAATCTATGTTCTCCGTATAAGTCTCCTGCACAGTCCCCAATGCATCCTTTCTTTGTATATTTTTTAACGAAACAGTTATTTTTGTGCCTGAGGGGCAACTCCCGATGGTAGTCATTATAGACGCCTTAGAGCTTATGGATTTATTTATGTCAGTGCTTTTTAGTATCGTCTTAGGAAATGGATCTACAACCAAATCTACCGCATTTCCGCTTGTAGGTTTAACAGATAGGGTAGAACATGGGATCGTTTTAGTAGCTCCACTGTCTTGCGAAACGGTTACAGAGACATTCTTATCTCCTATTGAGTCGTAACTCTCTCGTTTGGCAATTTTTAGGTAATTCGCATCGGTTCTGTTGTATGTGCTTTCTAGTGATGGCGGAGTTGTAACGGCACCGGACCATTTAATATTATAGGGATCATCAATAAATCCCCCCGTAAATCCTACCACCCAGTATATGGGTTGATTTACATTTACCTTATCTAATATATTTCCCGACATATCCATTGCCACGCAAGCATAAACATTTAGTGGGCAGGCCACAATTCCCTCGTGAACACCATTGTAAGTAGAACAGTCGTTTGGGGTTGGTGGAGGAGGAGGAAATGGTCCAGGTCCTGGTGGAGGTGTTGGACCATCCGGTGGTGTAACGGGTGGATTCGTGCTTGAAAAAACAGGGGCGAAAGTTATCCATCCCGGGGTTTGAATATATTGATCGTTTGTATCAAAAGTTCCGCCACCCCAAGCGCCACCACGACCGTCTGCACGTGCAACAGGAATTGGATTTCTCAAATTATAATCTGCATCTAAGTGGGTACTGCTACGATGACCCAGAAAAACTTTTACAGTGGAGCCATCGGCTAATCGTTCTGCCTTCCTTATCATCCCGTAGGAGTTATTGTTTGTGGTGTTTCCAGACATTGCTATCCATCCATCCCAACCACCTCTTTTGTTTTCTGTTTCTAGTTTTAGTGCACCGTCACAGTCATTCTGATAAACAGAACATGCTCTTGCCCAACCCTTGAGTTGGGGACCAGCTGTAGTGGGTTTTGCGAGATCTAAATATGCCCACTTTTTTGGAGCTACTGGGGCATCGTCAATATTTCTAGAACCACTTTCAGGGCCAAACTTTATCCAGCCGATATTGCTACTCCAGGCGTAACCAATGAGTTCGCCGTTGGCTTTCATCTTTACACCATAAGCCTTGGCAAGAGGATCAACACCGCTACTGAAACTTATCCAGCCGATATTACTACTCCATGCGTAACCTGAAAGAGGAGTTAATGCTGTATCCGCTGATACAGGAGAAAGCCAGTCTCCCCCGAAGAAAAAGAGCGGGGTGAATATGACAAGAAGAAGCGCTAATAACAAAAAATGGTGCCTGTGGAACATTTTATAGAAAATTAAATATTGTTAAAATTTAAACACACATTTAATTATACCATAAAAAAATAAAAAAAAGGAAAATGAGAAAGTTACCATTAAAAGTAATGTAAAATGTAAATCTCCCGAATGAATTCATTCGGGAGATTTACATTTTACATTTTGCTCGTCCGCTCCTCCTAAAACATTTTACTCCGTAAAACTCTCTGACGAGTCGCCATTGCTATCAACAACCTTAAGTCCTTTTTCTACATCTATTATTGAATCTATTATGGGATCAAGACCGCCCAACATAATTTCTTCTATATTGTGCCAAGATTCTTTTATCCTATGATCAGTTATCCTGTTTTGGGGAAAATTGTATGTCCTTATTTTCTCCGATCTGTCTGCTGTGCCGATCTGATCTTTCCTCTCGCTTGAAAGTTTCTTGGCCTCTTTCTCCCTCTCTAGCTCGCTAACCTTTGAAGCAAGAATGCTTAACGCTTTTTCTCTGTTTTTAAGCTGACTCCTCTCGCTTGTGCAACGAACCATTATTCCTGTCGGCTTATGAAACAGACGAACAGCTGTCTCAACTTTGTTAACATTTTGACCGCCCTTCCCTCCTGCACAAGAAAATTGCATTTCAATATCACTTTCAGGTATATCTATTTTCTTTGTATCAAGTATCGGCAATACCGCGACAGAAGCAGTAGATGTGTGAACACGACCTGATTTTTCTGTTGCAGGAACTCTCTGTACTCTATGTACACCTGTTTCGTATTTCAAACGAGAATAGGCGCCCTTCCCCCTGACTTCAAAAGAAGCCTCTTTGTATCCTCCAAGCTCAGACTCAGAATCATCTAGTGGCTTCCATGTCCATCCGTTTTTTTCTGCGTATCTCATATACATCTCGGCAAGCTCTCTTGCAAATATAGCAGCTTCATCCCCTCCCGCACCCGCCCTAACCTCAAGAACCATCTCTTTTGGTTCTAAAATAGTTTCCTCCTCACCCTTTATTATCTCTTCCATCTGAGAAAGTAGTGTCGTGCGACTTTCTTCTAGTTTTTTTATTTCTTCTTCCGCCATTTCTTTAAATGACTGATCGCTTTCCAAAAGTTTTTTATTTTCTTCTATTTCCAAAGAGAGCCTTTCATACTCGGGAAAGAGATACATCGTCTTTGGATTATCCTTAAAAATTTTTATATCCATAAAAATTAGTTATCAAGTTATAATGTTATAAGGTTATAAAGTTTAAACTATAATACTTTAATAAATCCTGATATTAATCTAGAAATATCTATGGATAATTTTGTTAATTCATCGATCTTGTCCTTCGAAATATACTTTAGTTCTGAAGACAAACCGAGCATTGACCTCACTTCGCCACAGGAACCCTTTGCAATGTATAAAAAATTAATAAATTCCTTATTGGTTCTTCTTTCAAAACCTTCAGCTATATTATTCATTACAGAAACAGAAGCTCTTTGTATTTGTTCTCTGAATGAGTAATCACTGCAACTTTTAAAAATTTTATAAATATTTAACGTTAGTTCTTTTGATTTTTGCCAAGCAAGAATGTCTTCAAATTTTTCTATTTTCATTGGAACTTGATAACTTTATAACATTATAACTTGATAACTTGCAAATAAAAAACACTCCGAAAATTTTTGACGGAGTGTTTTTTATTTACGCTATTTAGATTTCTTTGCCTTTATTCCCGCCTTTGATGCTCTCACCTTAAACTTCTCGACTCTTCCTGCGGTATCGATTATCTTCTCATTCCCAGTAAAGAAAGGATGGCATTTGCCACAGATTTCCACTCTAATCTCCTGCATCACAGAACCAACCTCAAATTCATTGCCACAAGAACAAATAACCTTGGCATTCTCACAAAATTTTGGATGAATTTTTTCTTTCATAAAGACTATTTTTTACGAATATTTAATAGCAAAACATTACCAAAAATACTACTGTGAGTCAAGAACATCAATATCCTTCTGAAATTCTATGGCCCTATTGGCCACCTTTGCCCCATAACCATCAAAATGTTTTCTCCAATTATTCCCAGCATAATATCTTGCCCCTGCACACTTTTCCTGATTATATCTAGAACTGTAAACCTTCTCGCAAACATCGAGCGCATCGCTCAAATACAAAGCCGAGGCGGTAAAAGCATCCAGATTATTAAACGGCGATGCGGGGACATTCCCTGTAATCTTCTCCACTCTTTTTTTGTATCCTGTCAAATTCTTTACGTCCCACCATGTAACGGGCATAAATTGTGCGGGACCCATTGCCCCACCATAGCTACCATCTTTGCTTACAGGACAAGATACTGGGGTTGTGTTTGGATTTTTACCGAGTTGAGCAAGGAGTGCAAGATAAGATGGTTTTTGAACTTGGCTCATAACGGTTCCGTTTTTATTTTTCCACGGAGTATTGTAAAAACATTTACCAAGATTTGAGCCTATGGCACCGTCCATGCCCGATTCCTGAGTAAGTACAGAGAGAACAAAAGCGGCCCTTATTCCAACAACATTTTCAGCAACCCTCACGAGTCTTAATGCCTCAACGAATTTCAATTCGTCTCCTCCTGTTATCTTGAGCATTGTATTTCTGATCCTTGTGATGATAGCTTGTTTTTCTGCCAGTATCGCCTTGTATTTCGCCTCTTCTCCTTTTGACTCCTTGAGTATTCTACTTTTTTCAGCCTCCATTAATTCTATCTTTCTCTTTTCTATCTCTTGAAGATATTTCAATCCACGCTCTGTTTCCCTTTTTTCGGCCAATTCTTTTTTTGCCCCTTCCTCCTTTTCTTTAAGCCCCTTCAACTCATTTAATGTTGTCCTCATTGACGCCTGAAGAGACTCAAAAACTCCAAGATCGGTAAAAAAATCAGAAAGATTTCTGGTGTCTAAAACTATCTCTGGAATAGATGCTGTCTCCATATCCCTGGTCTTCCTCATAAGCTCTCCTGTGGATGACCTGATCCTGTCCATACTGTCTTTTATACTCTCAATATTCTGATTTCTCTTATCTATCTCTCTTTCTATGGTAAGAATCGCAATGTCTCTTGCCCTTACCTCTCCCCTTGCTTTTTCGGCCTTGGCAGTTATTAAATTTACATCCCTCGCCAAGCTCGCAGTTTCTTTCTCTTTTTCCTGTATTATTATCTGATTTAACTTTATTTCCTCTTGGCATTTCTTTAGTTTAGCATCCATAATACTAGGACTCTCGTTTCCTGTTATTGCATCACAAGCAATATTAAAAGCTGATGCCGATACAGGCACAAATTGGCACACAAACAACAATAAAATTAACCCTCTTCGCATATTGTCAGTATAATAACTAAAAGAATAAAACTCAAACAAAAAACACTCGAAATATATATTTCGAGTGTTTTTTAAAAATTTATTATTCTGCCTTACCCTCCTCGCCTTCTTCTGGTTTCTTTCCCTTCTTTTCAACCTCTATCTTAGAAAGATCAAGCGGTTCTGTTTCTGTCTCCACCTCCTCTGAAACAGCAGACACCAAAGCGATAACTTCTTCGGGAGAGGACCCAGCCTTTACACCATCAGGAAGTTTTATGTCTCCTACCGTTATCTTATCCTCCAGTGTGTTTAAAGAAGAAATGTTGACAACAATCTCTTGCGGTAGATTTTCTGGAGCAGCTTCCACCATGATACTATGCATAACCTTAACCAATATTCCACCGAAAGCCTTAATGGCTGGAGCCTCACCTTCGAATCTTATTGGGATATCAACTTCAACGGTCATACCTTTCCTTACAGCATAAAAATCAACATGTATTGGTGCACCTGTTATTGTGTGCACAGAAACATCCTGTATGAGAACATTCTTCTCTCCAGAACCTGTATCAAGCTTAATAACAGATGTTTCTCCTGCCTTCTTCCATATTTTAATAAAATCTACGAGCTTAACAAAAAAGTGCTCTGTAGGCTCACCTGGGCCATAAACAACTATTGGCAAAAGACCGCTTTCTCTATCAGCGAAAATCTTTTTTCCGAACTTATCTCTTTTTGTGACATTTAAAGTTAACATAGTCTTGTATTATACATATTCGTATTTAAAAATCAACGGTCACCCGCTAATAATTAAACAGAGGCCATTTTCATTAATATTTCTAACTGTCTTAGCAGGCTTTCAAGTTTAGCTCTTAATACTGACTCGTTTTCATTTGATAAGGTAGAAGTATTTTCTAAAGTACTGCCATTCGTCTGAAGTTCGTTTAACTTTTTTCTAGTTAGGGGACCGACATAGCCAAAACCAGGGGATTTTTCTGTGGCCAAACCATATTTTAGTTGAAATCTTTCAACCGCAGATTGTGTTAGTTTTCCAAAATATTTAGTTACTAGACCTTCG
>CAZYTH010000008.1:0-55633 GCA_964649715.1 uncultured Candidatus Saccharibacteria bacterium | reverse complement strand
CTGAAACAGATACACATAATGCAGGAACACCAACAAGTGCGTTGGTGATAGCTGAAAGTCAGGTAGTTAGATCTTATGTTTTGACTCCGTCAGACTCAACTGCCGTTTTGACCGGGGCAAATACATCAGGAGAGTCAACTATAACCATAGAATCCCCCGTGGATGTGACAGATCCGAAGATAGATATTAATGATTTATCTTCTGTGGCGGGAACAGAAAAAAAGGCAATACTTGCGTTTTCTGTAGAAGCAACGGGTGTTACACCCCTTGGGACAGTGGCGTTAACGATGCCATCGGGAGTCGAGATAACAGGAGACAGTACGGCATGGGATGGAGTGTTTAAACTCCCTGAATTTGTGTCTGGTAATTATAGAAAAGGACCTAGAACTTTTTCAAACGTTGTAAAGATAGGATCAAATGAAACACCATTATCTTTAAGCAAAGCAGCAAGATTATTGATACCGGGCGAAGGAGGAAAGAGAGCGGGATACTCACAAACAGTTGAGGGTACTGATTTCAATGAGATAACGGCTCGTTGTTCTAGTGATACACAAACCGCAGGAGATGCTCTCCTAGAGAATAACGCGTGTAAGATAACCATAGGAAGAGACTTGGTAATTTGGACAAAACACCTTACTGTGTTTTTTGGATATGAAGAAGATTCTCAAGATTCTAACGGTGGTGGAGGTGGAATCGTTGGTTCGGGTCCTGATGCGGTTGGCTTTACTAGAGTTTATTCTGGCACCGAAAGTAAACCAGCAGGAATGCAAAGTACTGAAAATTTTGTAACCCCCGCAAGTGTTCAGACTAGATATATATTTACAAAAAATATTTTCTTTGGAGACAAGGGGGAAAATGTTATTAATTTGCAAAAAAGATTGACCGAAGAAGGTGTTTATTCTGGACCGATTACTGGATTTTTTGGAAATTTAACACTGGTGGGAGTAAAAAAATATCAGGCAAATAATGGAATTATCCAAACAGGAAATATCGGCCCTCTGACAATTGAAAAATTAAATAGTAGCAAAAAGATTTTTGAGACAGAAGACCTTCTTCTTGATATAGATAAAATGACAACAGAACAACTTGAGGGTTTGATAGTTAAACTTCAGTCAATTTTAAATGATCTACTAGCCAAATTTGCTCTTTCGCAACAGTAAAATTATTTAGTTTAGTGTTGTTGAGTAAGTGATTTTGTTGTTCAGATGGAAAGACGTTCATTTTTCTATCTGAAAATTAGTTAAGAAAAAGGTTACGGTGGGGGAACGTCATTATGGTGATTGTTTCGCCTCAAACAAAACTCCGTTTGGTTTTAAATATCAAGCGGTTTTTTGTTTATTTGTTAACTTTTTTTATCAGGCATATTCTCTTTTTTTTCGTGCATTGCAATTATTTCTTGGACTTATGCCCAACTTGGGCTTGACAAAATCCTCAGAATGTGTATATTTCTTTAATATCTATTAAATAATATATAAGGTATTTGTCAAGTTTTAATGATTTTAATACAGATAAAATTTGTATTTGAATCGTTAACGCCTTATTTGAATCAGATGAAAAAGATAATAATAAATATATCATTATTTTTGGGAATATTGTTCAGTTGTGTTTCTCCTGTTTTTGCTAAAATGCCTGACTTTTTAGTTGCAGACAATCTTTTAGATGTTTGTCGTGTTGATTCAAAAGAAGAGATAGGAGGATGTTATTTAGATTTTGGAAATGAGAGCAACGGTAAAATAATTATTTCATCTAAGTTATCGGGAGGCACAATAGAGCATATTGTTTTTCATGAATATGGTCATTATTTTTTGAGGAATACGGATAGAGAGGAATATAAAAATATATTTGGGTTGAAAGATTCTTTGGAAACCGTAGAAATGGAAGAAATAGGTGCCAATATGTTTTCTTATTGGATGATGGGCTTTGCAGGAATAGAAGAAAAATTTGGTGATTATTTTAGAAACAAGATGAGTCAAGCATAAATATTTTTCAGTATAAGCTTTGTGCTGGCCGTCTGATTTAAGATTTTGTATCTTCTTTTTTCCTCGTAATTGTAATATAATTACGCAATATGGATAATAAAGATATTACTTATTTTGCTGAGACAGATTTTAGAAACAAGAGGACTCCTTTTGGGATAAAAACATCCGACAGAACAAGACACATGTATATTATCGGCAAGACAGGAATGGGTAAGTCAACTCTTTTAGAAAATCTTGCTGTCCAAGACATAAAGAATGGAAATGGTTTGTCTTTCATAGACCCGCACGGTAAATCGGCGGAGCTTCTTTTGGACTATGTGCCAAAAGAAAGAATAAAAGATGTTATATATTTTGCACCTCACGATGTAGATTACCCGGTGTCTTTTAATGTCATGGAGGATGTTGGCAAGGATCAAAGGCACTTAGTGGCGAATGGGCTGATGGCATCTTTTAAAAAAATATGGCCAGATGTTTGGTCTGCGAGAATGGAGTACATCTCAATGAACATTATCTTGGCCCTTCTTGAGTATCCTGGATCGACTCTTCTTGGGATAAACAGAATGCTTTCTGATAAAGATTACAGAAAGAAGGTCGTCGCTAATATAACTGATCCTTCCGTTAAGTCTTTCTGGGTCAACGAATTCGCAAAATATAGCGATAAAATAATGGTTGAAGCTGGCGCTTCAATACAAAACAAATTCGGTCAATTTTCTTCCAACCCACTAATAAGAAATATTATCGGTCAAACTAAGTCCTCTTTTGACTTAAGAGATTTGATGGATAACAAGAAAATATTTATCGCTAATCTTTCTAAGGGTAGAATGGGGGAGATAAATACGAATTTGATAGGAGGAATGCTTATCACTAAGATATATCTAGCGGCAATGTCTCGCGCCAGAGTCTCTGACACGGAATTAAAAAAGTTACCAAATTTTTATACATATGTTGATGAGTTTCAGTCTTTTGTGAATGATTCTTTTGCCGATATCCTTTCAGAAGCCAGAAAGTATAAATTAAACCTTACTATTGCGCATCAATATATAGAGCAAATGCCAGAAACAGTTAGAAATGCAGTTTTTGGAAATGTTGGAACAACTATTGCCTTTCGTGTCGGCCCTTTCGATGCTGAGGTTTTAGAAAAAATATTTGCCCCAAAGTTTACTGCTGAAGATATTGTAAATCTTGGTTTTGCGCAGATATATCTCACTTTAATGATAGATGGAGTTGGTTCTCAGCCCTTTTCAGCGAAAACAATGCCACCAATACCATTACCTGTGGAAAAATTCACAGATGAAATAATTGAGGAATCAAGAAGGGTTTATGCAAAGAAACGAGACGTTGTTGAGGCGGAAATAAGTAAATGGCACGAAGCGGAACCTGTAACACAAGAGAGAATAGAGACCAACGGTTTCGTGAAGGGTAGTTCCAAATTTGTTTCAAAAGAAAAAGATACAGAAATTGGATACCCCAACAAAAAACCTTTCTATGAAAAAAAATCTCTTTATGCCCCTTTTAAAAATACGCAGGATGGGAGAAATATAAGCACACCTAAAGGCTTGAATCTTGGAGAAGAAATTAAAAAAACCATAAAGGCGGCTGAATTAGAAAAAGAGAGTAACAAAATACCAAATCAAGTAGTTGTAAAGGAAGAGGCTCCAAAAAAGTTCTCTCTTGAATCACTAAAAAAAGAAAAGGTTCAGGACAATAAATCCACGGGTAAAAATATCGGTGAACTAAAAAGCATTATTTCAACTGCGCTAAATTCCAATAGCGGAGGTTTTGTCTTGGGCAAAACAGATAAGAAAAAAGAAGAAAAACCCGCGTTACAAGTAAAAAACATAACACCAAGTACGAAATATGAAATTAACGATCCCGAACAGCAAATAATCAAGAACGATAAAAAAGAAACGCACGTTCCGAAAGAAGTCCCAGAAGATATTTTAAGAAATATTTTGAAAACTGATGAATAAACCTAAGTTCTTGTTTCTCTTTTGAAATAAAAAATGTTTTTGGAATATTGCAAGATTCTTAAATAACAAATGCCCAAAAGGATATTAATTTTTTCATTAGCATACTATCCCGATTTGGTCGGTGGTGCTGAGGTGGCAATAAAAGAGATAACGGATAGAGTGTCTGGAAACGATGTTGAGTTTGACATGATAACCTTGAGATCAAAAAGTGAATTGCCTAAATTTGAGAAAATAGGCAACATTAATGTTTACAGGGTTGGATTTTCAAAAAAAGGTGCAAAAGTATCTGATTTTTTTAAATTTCCACTTTTTTTAAATAAGTATTTATTTCCGTTCCTCTCTTTTTTTAAGGCAGTTAAATTAAACAAAGAAAGGAAATATTGTTTTATTTGGGCGATGATGGCTAATTATGCTGGATTTGGGGCTCTTTTTTTTAAATATTTTTATCCTAAAGCTAAATATCTTTTGACTCTTCAGGAGGGTGATCCAATACCTTATATTAAGAAAAGGGTGAGTTTGGTTTATCCAATATTTAAAAATATATTTGCTAAAGCTGACACAATTCAGGCAATTTCAAATTATTTGGCCGATTTTGCGAAAGATATGGGTTTTACAGGAAAGGTAGTGGTAATACCAAATGGTGTAGATATCGAGAATTTTTCAAAAAAACATTCGGATAAGGAAATAAATATATTAAATTCATCTACAGAAAAAAAATTTATAATTACAACCTCTCGGCTTGTTGTTAAAAATGCTATCGATGATGTAATAAAGTCGCTTCTCTATTTGCCCAATAACTATGAATTTGTAATCATAGGAGATGGCCCTCAGGAGGAGTATTTAAAAAAGGTTGCGCGCGACAATCTCCTTGAGGATAGGGTTAACTTTTTGGGATATAAAAATCAAAAAGATATTCCAAAATACTTAAAGGCGTGTAGCGTTTTTGTGAGGCCATCTCTTTCTGAAGGAATGGGAAATTCTTTTATTGAGGCAATGGCGGCGGAGATACCAGTTATCGCTACAGACGTTGGAGGTATCTCAGATTTTTTGTTTCCGCCAGGCAACAAAGATGGTATTACTCCGACAGGTCTATTTTGTGAAGTTAATAATCCAAAAAGCATTGCCGAGTCGGTAAAAAGATTAGATGAAGAACCGAGTCTTCGAAAAGAGATAGTTAAAAATGCTTTAGAAATGGTTAAGAAAAAATATGACTGGAGAAAGATAGCGACAGAGATGAACTCTTTATTTAATGAAATATGTTCACACAACATTACAGAAAAATAAAAAATGATTTTGAGGCCAAGGCGCCAAAAATATATTTGATTCTTAAGAGGAACCGCTTGATAATCAAATATATACTGTCTGGTATTTTTGCCACTTCTGTTGATTTGACTGCCCTTTATATTTTAAACGAGCATGTCTTTTCTTTTGATTTATATGTCTTATCTGTTTCTTTGGCCTTTATCCTCGCTTTTTTCTCCAGTTTTTTTCTACAGAAATTTTGGACATTTGGAGATAGAAAGCTAGATCATGTCGGCGGACAGCTGGCGGTTTATATATCGATAGCGATATTAAATCTTGGTCTCAACCTTTTTATTGTTATTATTTTGGTGGAGTTTTTCTATCTATGGTATTTATGGGCGCAAATAATTTCCGGTGCATTTTTAGCTGGTTTGAGTTTTATTCTTTACAATCGATTTGTCTTTAGAAATTCTCTCATGGTAAGGGGTAGCATTATGCTTGCCTCTGGAATTTTCCCGCCAGATATAGGTGGCCCCTCAATACATTCCGAACATTTTTTAAGAGGATTTTCGGAAAAAGGGATAAAGACGGGGGTCGTTACTTATTCTGATGTTGGGAAATTTAATGAGATTGATAACGAATATGACATAGAGAGAGTTTCCAGAAGGATTCCTTTTGGTGTCCGGCACCTCGTCTATTTTTTAAGACTCATGATTGCTTCTTTGAAATATGAAATTATTTATGCTCAAGATATTTCAGCCACAGGGATTCCCGCTATGCTGGTTTCTAAGTTTATTAAAAGAAGATTTTTTATAAGGATCGGTGGAGATATTCTTTGGGAGCGTTTAGCAGAAAAGGGGAGAACAAACTTGTCCGCTGTTGTTTTTTATGATAAGGGTTTTTATTTTAAATATATTTTATATCATATAGGTGTTTCTGTGCTTTCTCGTGCAGAAAAGATAATTGTTCCCACACAATTGCTTGCTGATATCTACAGGGTTCACTATGGAATACCAGAAGAAAAAATCATGGTAATAAAAAATCCCATAAAGATAGAAATTCCAAAATATTCCGATATAAAAAATTCCACTGATAGTAATATTGTTTTTGCTGGAAGATTTGTAAAATATAAAAACTTAGATAAGCTTATAAAAGTTTTTTCTGAAATATATGAGGAAATAAGACCAGCAAAATTGATACTTATCGGAGATGGCCCAGAGAAAAAAAGACTTGAAATAATCACGAAAGAACTAGGCATGGAGAATAATGTATTATTCAAATCAAAAATGTCCCAAGAGCTTCTTCGGAGAGAAATAGATTCTTCATATATGTGTGTCGGACCCGCTTCTACAGAATTTAATCCTAATTTTATTTTAGAATGTCTTTCTTTTGGTCGTCCCATACTCATAACTAAGGAGAATGGACTTTCTGTTAAATTACCAGATAAGTTTTTGATTGATATTTCCAATGAGGTAGATTTAAAAGAAAAAATTAAATCGGTTATGAGATTGCGGGGTAGCTTTCCTGGGGAACTTTCTCGGGCGATAAAAGATTCGAACAATATGACATGGGATGATATAATTAGAATGCATATAAAATTGTTTAAGAAAATCATTTAAATAATGAAAATCTCAAAAGGTGTAAATGTCCTTATGCTTGGTAGCGATATGAATATTTTAAAAGATGGTAGCGAGCCCAACCAAAGGATGAAGGATTACGGGAGATTGGTAAATAGATTAGATATTGCAATTTATAACGGAAAGATATTCGGAATTTCTGATGATGCTTATGAGATATCCCATAATGTTTTTGCTTACCCACGTTCTTTTTTGGGTCTCTTGTCTTTATTTCATGTTAATACACAAAAGTTGTCTTTTGTTCTAAATCACAAAATAGATATGGTCACGTCTCAGGATCCTTTTGTTCTCGGTTATATATCATATAGTTTGGCGAAATGGTTAAGAGCGCCACTACATATACAAATACATACAGATATATTTAGTCCATATTTTAAGAGAGAATCTTTTTATAACAGAGTAAAGGTTTTTATGGCACGTCGTCTTTTGCCCAAGTCTAATGGAATAAGAGTTGTTTCAAAGAGAATATTAGATTCGCTCAAAAGAGAAGTTGCCATAAAGATAGAACCGTTTTTACTTCCCGTTAGAGTGGATATCGATTTTATAAAAGAAAATAAAATAACGGTCGGGATAAAAGAAAATTATCCGCAATTTGATACTTTTTTTCTAATGGCGTCAAGAATGACCATTGAGAAAAATATTACCATGGCGATAACAGCTATGAAAAATGTTGTAAAAAGATTTCCGAAAACAGGTCTTATTATTGTTGGCGAGGGACCAATGTATAATTATCTTCAATCACTGATAAGATCATATGGGCTTGCCGAAAATATTATTTTGGAAAAATGGTCAGACGATCTTGTTTCTTATTATAAAACAGGTGATCTTTTTATAAACACCTCAAATTATGAGGGGTATGGAAGAACTATTGTGGAAGCATTGTCTGCAGGAATGCCTGTTTTAACGACAGATGTGGGTTGTGCAAGGGAGATGATAATTCAAGGCAAAAATGGTTTTATAATTCCAGTTGCGGGTAAGAAAGAACTTTCAAGCGCAATGATAGAGTTTCTTGGAGACAATGAATTAAGAAAGAGAGTTAAGGATGGAGCAAAACAAACAAAAGTTCCTGTTTTGAGTAAAGACGAATATTTAGAGATGTATGCAAGGAGTTGGAATGATTGTCTGAGATAGGGTATTATAGTATCGAAGGACCTCTTTTTTGTTATAAAAAATTAAGAGGATAAATTATTAATTAATATTAAATTAAGATGGAGATATTTTTGGGAATAGCCATTGTTGTCGTATTAGTCATTATTTTTTACTACAACAGTTTCGTTAGGCTTGTAAACAGAGCAAGAGAGGCTTGGTCTGATATCGATGTTCAGCTCAAAAGAAGATATGATCTTATCCCGAATTTGGTGAACACGGTTCAGGGGTATGCGAAACAAGAGAAAGAGGTTTTTGAGAATGTAACAAAGGCGAGAGCTGTCTCTATGGGAGCCACAACACCCGAAGCAAAGGGAGAGGCGGAGTTGAATCTTTCTGGAACATTAAAAACTCTTTTTGCAGTTGCTGAAGCTTACCCTGAATTGAAATCCAATCAGAATTTTATGAAGCTTCAGGAAGAGTTATCTGATACCGAAAATAAAATAATGTCAGCTAGGAGATTTTATAATGGAAATGTGAGAGAGTTAAATATCTCTATTTCAATGTTTCCGGGAAATATTGTTGCCTCGATGTTTGGTTTTTTAAAAATGGAATTTTTTGAACTAAGTGAAGAAAAACAAAAAGAACCAGTTGATGTAAAATTCTAAGAAAAAATATCCCCTTGCAAGGGGATATTTTTTAATTTAATTTTTTTGGTAAGAGAAAATCCCTCTCGAGTGAGAGGGATTTTTGCGAGGAGTAGGCGAAGAATTGATTGGGTTTGTTGCTTTGGTGTTGTTTATATTTTTACGGATAAGTGTGGTTGTGCTTTGCTTTTGAAAGCGGTATTTTATTTATATTCTTTGGGTCGTGTCGTGTTTAGCACAACGCCGTAATTTACAATAACATTTTATGGGTCGTATCTTGTCATCTTTAGACTAGACAGGTTGCAAAGCAACACTATTCTAATCGCCTAATTTTCCTAGACTTTTTCAATGAACTTTTATCTGATATTATTATACTACTTTAGAATAATAATGGAAGAAAAGTTATCCACAGCCTCACGGTATCTTTTGTTTTTTAAAATACCCTTAATTTTATGGATAAAATCTGTTAGAATTCGTTAATGCTGGTTTATTATTTTAATAGGTAATTAGAAGCTTAAAATAAATATGTATAGAGAACAAGATAGAAATACTAGGAGGACATGGTTTTTGATGGGTATATTTTTATCCTTCATTATTTTTGTTTCTTGGATATTTTCTGAAGCTTATGGAAATGATCTCATCCTCTATATCGGTATAATTTTTGCTACGTTATCTAATATATTTAGTTATTGGTTTTCAGACAAAATAGTCCTTTCTTTGTCTGGTGCTGTGCCCGCAAAAAGAGAAGAATTTTTTGATCTCTACAATTCTGTTGAAAATCTTTCAATAACAGCAGGGCTTCCGATGCCGAAAGTTTATGTAATAAACGATCCTGCTCCAAATGCTTTTGCAACTGGCAGAGATAAAGACCATGCCGTTGTTTGTTTTACAACTGGTCTTTTGGGGATGCTTAATAAAAGTGAGCTTGAGGGTGTGGTAGCTCACGAACTGTCACATATTGGTAATAGAGATATTTTGTTATCTACTATTGTTGTGGTTCTTGTCGGTTTTGTTTCTATTATATCTAATTGGTTTTTAAGAACAGGTAGAGTTTTTGGTGGTGACAATAGGAATAATAGAAATGGAGTTTTTGTTATACTTGGAATTTTTTTTGCAATTCTTTCCCCACTTATTGCGAGTCTGATACACCTTGCGATTTCAAGGAAGAGAGAGTTTCTCGCTGATGCATCTGGCGCACTCCTCACAAGATACCCCGAGGGACTTGCCAGTGCGCTTGAAAAGATCGGAAGATACTCGGGCAGAATGAATTACGCGAATGATGCAACCGCCCATCTTTTTATTTCAAATCCTTTCGGAGTCGGTGCCATTAAGGGGATGCATAAACTTTTTTCTACACATCCACCGATAGAGGATCGCGTAAAACTTTTAAGAGATATGGGGAGATAATTTTTTTGAAATAAAAAACCCCGACGACTATCGGGGTTTGCTTTACACTATTCAGATTTGATATCCTACGTTAAACGGCAAAAATGAATGTGAAAAGTTTACCAATTCCCATTCTTTTGCCCAGCTACTTGCCTCAACCGTTACAACAGTTTCCATTCTTTTGGAAATTTTTTCACCAATTTCACAGGCAATCGTGTGAGATGACATCATGTATTTGGTTGAATCTTTTTTGTTTCGATAAACCACAACACAGTGCACAGTAAGCATTTGAAATCCTCCTTTTAATTTTCAAATAAACTAATTACTGAAGAGAGGTTAACACATTGGGGATAGCCGTGGCAAGTTTTGGCGGTAAATAAAATCCCGCACATTTTGTGCGGGCAACGGCGGGGAGTTGAGTCCTATTGGTGTAAAATAAGACAGATCTTTTTTTGTGTTGAGAATATAAGATCAAGTATCTCTTTGTGAGTTTTTATTTCGTGATTAAGAACAGATATCTTTGCAAGTAAAACTCCCTCTCTTTTTATAAGGATTGGGGAATCTTTTAAGAGATCGTTAAGACCTTCAATCAGTAATTCTTTTTCTAATAATTGTTTGAATAGTTTTTCTTGTAATGGAGAAAGCTCAGACGGATTGAATCCTGCTTCCGACTCATGAAGGGCATCCTTTTGAATTTCCCCCAGAATCTCATCCCTTTCCTTTTTGGTTTTTTCTAAAACTCCTTGTAGTCGTCCTCTTGCTTCTTCTGTTGGCGACATAGATAACTCCTCACTGATTTTGGAATATGTCAAAGAAACAAAGTCTTTGCTGATCAGAGATTAGCATATGGGTGGTGGTGATGGCAAGAACACAGAAGATGAGATTGCCTGCCTAAACAAATACGTTATTCCTTCATCGGGGCTTCGAATCTATCGCAGAAGCAAAAGTGAGAGATTCAATCACGAATCTCTCACTTTTGCGTAATGGTAAATCACCCAGACGCTTCTCGTCTGGGTGGGCTGTGGAGAGATTCGGTCCTTACAGGACCAGCCCGCCCGAACGACTGAATTCGTTCAGTCGGGCGGGTACCCACCGATGGATTTTTTGAGAGATTCGCCCGCGGCTAAATTTTTCTTCCGAAAAATTTGCCTGGGCACCGCCTCGCGTTTTTGTTCGCCATATGCTCGCAAAAGCTGCTCAATCGGACTTCGAATCTCTCACGCAAGCCATATAGATGGCTTGCTACCCTCCGCATAAAAAAAATCACGCCTTTTGGGCGGATTTTTAAGATGCGGGCCACTAGAGTTAAGTACCCACCACCTTCAGTCACCGCAAAGGCCTTTGGGAAATTTTAACATCTCTAAAATTGAGGTCTGTGAGTCGGTATCGATTTATTGAAGAATAAGGTTATTCCGACAAAAATGAGACAAATGAGACAGTCTCATTAAGATTAATATATCTCCTCGTTATTTTCTTTAAGCTTTAATAATAACGGTAATAAAATCTTTTTATTTTTATCATCTAAATTAGTAAGCATTAAGGAAAATACAGAAAAAGCATAAGACCGACTCATATTAAAAGAAAATCTAATCATTCCCTTGTATTCCTCAAATTGATCATGATTAATGGTCTTTAAACCATAGTAATCTGCCGCTCTTGGGCTACCGTGTATATAAGCAGATAATTCTGAATATTCAGATATTATAGATAAAGCCAGATCGCTCCCCGGAGCATTGTTATCTACAAGATATTTAACAATTCTCCTGTATTCAAATTTCTTTATTTTGTTTTCTAGATCACTCTGGTTTATTTTTTTTAATTTGGGGTTGAATTCACACATTACACCCCAGACTGATTTTTTATTTTCCTCTGCTTCCAATATTTTGGAAATTTTTTTAATAGAATCGCCATATTTTAAATCATCGCCAATCCTTCCTGTGTCTATATATTCGACGCCTACTTCATCTGTTTTCTCTTTTAAATATCTAGTCCATATGTAAATACCTTTTAGCCAGTGTTCAAGAAAAACCCTATAAAGTATGTGTACCCCATAAACATTATCTGTTTCCGCTAAATCAATTATTCCGTTTTTTATAGTATTTAAATGTATTACAAAATTAAGAAAAGCAAAATGTGTTTTTGGGTGTGCGTGTCCTTTTGTAAAACCTTCAAATATTGGCATTATATTTCTAATGGCCAAGAAACATTCATTGTCTATTTTTTTTACGATGTTTAGCCATTCGATAAAATTATCGTTTTTTTTATCATATCCTTTAAAACCCTCCTTTAATCTTTCATCTATGTTCATAGCATCTGTTTATATACACAGAGTCCCAATATTATCGGAACAATTACCTGGAAAAGTTGAATTAAAAACAAAACAATAAAAGATAAATACAAACTGACAATAGTAAAAGGTTTTTCTCCTCTGTATATCTCTTCAATCATTTTAAACATCCCCTTATTTTCTTTTTTGTCTCCCCATATTTCAACTGTTAGTGCCCTAGAAAAAAGAATGACTATGTACACAAATCCAAATGACAACAGACCTTTTAGAGAATTATCTGATATGTGTAAAATTTCCGGCAGATCACAATAAGATTTAGCGATAAAGATTATTAAAGAAAAACCGGCGCCGATTGTGAAGAGTGATTTAAATACGGTAAAACCGGCCATAAACCAAGTTATAAAAACAAGGATCAAGAAAAGGATCCCCAGAACAGTTTCGTTACTTATTCCAAAAAACCAAGGGACAGCAAATATTAAAAGGAATAATATTGAAAGAATAAATAGTCTCTTTAGGTTCTCTTTTCTATTTTCTTTACTAAAAGCCCCTTTTATATTTTTAAGTGTGTTTGTCCAAATATTTTTCATTGACTCAACTCTATAACAGGAATAAATTATATTCAAATGATAAATAATAGTAAAAATAACAAACGACAACAGAATATTCTTAAACGATATCCGACGGGCAAGAGAAATATTGACACCATGAAGCTTCTCGCAACTTCTTCGCTATTTCAGCAGATAATAAAAGATACGCGTAAGTTTTTAGATATTAAGGAAGACGGGCTGAAAGACCCGGAAGCCTGGACCGAGAAAATGAGCGATAGATCTGATGATATTATTGAATCAGAAGAATATAAAAAACAGATTGACGGCATAAGAGATAAATTAAATAAGGAAGAAATCAATTTATCTACCGCCAAAAAACAGTCAGAGCTCTTGGGAAATACCAAACTTCCGTGGAATTATCTTTCTCATGCCGTCGAATATATAATCAAGAAATTTAGATTACCCGCGCATTTTGATTACCAATTGAGACAGTATATATTTTTTGGACAAATAAACGCCCCTCTAGATAACTATGGAATTAATCTTTATCCCGATCCGAAGAAAAAGTCTTATGAACAGACCTCTGTTCAAATCAAAGTGTATGCTCCGCTGACCGACAAAGAACTTACCGATATTAAAAAAATTGTAAATAAAGTAATTTCAAAACGAGTATGTGCGTATGGAGATATAAAAGATCTGGATACGACGATAGAGTTAGATAAATGGAATAAAAGCAAAGAAAGATACAACGAAGCTGAAGACAAGAAATATAAAATTACGGCAAAAGAAATTTCAGAAAACGTAATCGGAAATAAAAAGAACGGGCAAAAGGTTTATGACAGTACAAGAAGATTGAAGAAACTAAGAATTAAGAGATTTGGAACTGAATAGCCTGTTGAGTTCCAAATAGTCAAAATAAATAATGTTCTAATTAAGTCATGACCAAGTGTCATGGCTTTATTAATTAACAATAAAATAAGATGGATAAAAACATCACTGTTGTTGAAGTTCCAACAAATGAACTTCTACCCTCGGAATATAATCCGAGAAAGCACTCTAAGGAGCAAGCCGAGCAACTTAAAGAGTCTGTTGTTAGATTCGGTATGGTCGATCCTGTTATATGCAACAGTGCCCTTGAAAGAAAGAATATTGTGATTGGGGGCCACTTCAGACTCGAAATTGCGAAAGAATTAAGCATGACCACAGTACCGGTGGTCTATGTAAATATTCCGGATATTGAAAAAGAAAAAGAGTTGAACCTCCGACTAAACAAAAACACGGGGGAATTTGATCTGGAACTGTTGTCCGAATTTGACGAGAATCTCCTTGGGGACATCGGATTCTCGAGCGAAGAACTAGACGACATCTTCAAAGAGGAAGAAACTCCGGAGGTTTTTAATATAGAGGAAGAGTTGGATAAGTTAAATATAAATGGGGTAAATGTTAAAAGCGGAGAGATATATGATTTAGACGGTTCGAGGTTGATGATCGGAGATAGTACTGTCGAGTCTGACGTTCTGGCATTAATGGGAGATGAGAAAGCCAGTATGGTCATGACAGACCCTCCTTACCTTTTAGATTATTTAAAAGGTAAAAAGAAAAAGGACAGTGAAGTGACTGAAGGGTTCGGGTTAAAAAGAGACAGAGTATATATCGGTACAGAAACTTTGCCCGATAATTTTACGGAACTTTGGATGAATAATATGGTTGAGATTCAGAAACCCGACTTCTCAATAATTGTTTATGAGAATCCTAAAAATTTGAGAACGATTTGGAATGAGTTAGAAAAACACTGGAAGTACAGAAATACGATAATTTGGCATATTCCGAATAGGGTTCAGGGATTCAGTGCAAAGTACAAATTCTTCAATAAATTTGATTTTGCTATGGTTGGCACTTCAGGTAATACAGAATTGAACACTGAGCCCGAAGAAGATCCGTTGCTCCAAGAAGAATATGAGACTGCTTTATTTGCGACTTCCGGTAAACCACACTGGGAAGGATATGAGAAAGGTAAAACGATATGTCCGACCGACTTTATTGAACATGTAGCATCCGATGAAAAGTCCTCGGGACAAGGAATTATATTCGGAACAAAACCGATAGAAATCTTGATTCCGTATATAAAAGTACTGACAAAGAGAGATGATATTGTGGTCGAACCTTTCGGAGGAAGCGGTTCCACTTTAATAGCCTCGGTTAAACTAAAAAGAAGGTGCTTCATCATGGAAAAGCAACCGATCTATGCCGAGGTCATTAAAAAGAGGTGGGAAAACCTCACAGGTAAAAAAGCCGTTAAAATAAATGAGGTCCAATAATGATAAACAAAAATTTTTGGAGACTCTGGAGGAAATTCCTCTTGTGTCTGTCGCCGCCAAAAGATGCGGGATTGCAAAAGCGACCATTTACCGATGGAGGAAGAGTAAAAGCTTCGCGGTGAAAATGGAAGAGGCTCTTGGTATGGGCAGGAGTTTGTTTGTAGATATGTGTGAAGGTCAAATGTTCGGTATGATCAAAAAGGGAGATTTTAAGGCGATAAAATATTATCTCGATAATAATTGCAAGAGATATATTCGTCCAAGACCGATAAACGTATTCGCAAACGATTCGAAGGTCGAGGGAATCAAGGTAGAAATAATCGGGCCGAGACCTCTTACAGATGAAGATAAAAGAGAGATTGAAGCGGGAAGAAAGAAAGATGAGCTAGGATTCGATCGCATCTCGACTTTATAGTTATTCAAACTTTAAATTTAAATTAATTTCACTAAGATCTTCAGGATTTTCTACGGATTTGAGTATATTTACAAGCCCTGACCAGATTAGAGGATTATCCACAACAAATCTCAAGTTCTTTGATTTGGAATTAAGGCTTAAACCTATACTTTCTGAATAAGAGTCAAAAGCAAAAATATCTTTTAATTCTATATTTCTATTTTCTTTATTGCCCCTGAAAATAATTCTCTTCGTCGTTAGATAAACAAAACCGGAATCAAGCACCTTCCATTCGAGAGAACTGCTAGAAGTACCAGAGTATCCACCCACCCTTACCCCCTTTACGATACTGACACCACCGAAACCACCCGAGCTACTTCTGACTGATTTGGTTTCCATCAAGGCTGTTTTGTTTTCAACAAGAAGTTTTTCGCCTTTTTCGAGAAATATAGAACTTGGAATCTCGATCAACTTCTTATCTTTGTTTATTTTGGAAAAATAGACCTCCGCCTCTTTGGCCAACTTTTCTTTTTTCTGTTGTTTTCTCTGCTGATCTTGTTTACGAGAAAACGATATTACTATCACCGTCATAATTATTCCCATCCAAAAACCGAAGGCAGGGCTATCTGAAATAGCTGTAAGCAGAACAATAAAGATAAATGCTAAGAATATACTTCTCAGTAATCTCCCAAGGGAATTATTTTCAATATTCATTTGTTGATTGCGTTTTATTTATAATTCCCGGTGCAGAGACAGAAAAAGCCCGGCACCAGGAGGGTTTTTAGGCCCACATATTGGTTTCCCAATATGACGCAATCAACGCCCTGATGTCGGGTTCTTTATGTTGATTGCGATTTTGGACCATGCCCCACAAGTTCTTTGAGAGGTTTAGGTCACTCGATATCGATATTTAATTGTTTATACATAATAGCTTAAAAGATAGGTTTTGCGAAGGTCCTTTATAATGTCGTCACTCGATGAGGCTAAGGCAGAGTGCCTATCTTTTTCTTCGGATATTTTTTTGAATATACGGCAGACGGTGTCCCAAAAAGATTGGCTATTATGTTGACTCCAAAACGGTTCTCTATATATTCTTTGATCTTTTTGGCGTGGTAATTAGTCCTCCCTGATATTAAAAGCGAGGGAGCAAGGTGTGTGATTATTCTCTTTCTTCCTTCTTTTATAAAAAAATTATCAGGAAATCCGGTAAATGAAAATAATAATTCTGGGAAAGGAGATAAATGTTTGACTTCAAAGAAAGTTTCTAAGTTTTTCGCCCTGCAACAACTTCTCTTTTGGGAATAGGTGGGGGGATCAATTCTCTCTACCGAATCTTTTTTTATCACAGAAATGTCGGCGGTATAAAAAATATCTCTTTCGTGTGCGCATTCAATTGATAGGTTGTGGTGTACCTCAAATTCATACAAAGTGCCTTTAATTTTTTTACTTACGATAAAATATGAAAAATTATCAGTATTTCCCGCTGCTGATATTTTATACAAGAAGACATCTTTGTTGAGATTTTTGGGTGAAGCGACAAATCCGTTATTTTCGTAAAATTTTACAACATCATTGTAGCAAGTAATTTCAAAAAAATGACTGATGCGACTACCTTGAAATCTGAATAATGCAGAATGTTTAGTTAAAAAAGAATCAATATCTTTGATAAATTTAGAAGCATCTTTAAATGGAGTTTTATTATTAGCCATTTTTATTGAGTAAATAGACATTCAAATTTCTTGCAAATTCTTTTACATCGCTGAAAAGTAAAATATTTTCCGGAATACTATATTTAATCAATATTTTATTTAAATCATTGAGCATATTTCCGATTTTTTGATGATCTCTACTCGAAAAAAAGTATTTTCCTATTTTGATTTTATCGATACTTTTTCTGCGCCTAAAATCATCAAGGCACAAGTTTGCACCCGCGAGAGGTATAATCATGGTTTTATATATAATTGCTAATCCAAGCATGAAACAACCAATATCGTAATTATTATTTACAGCCGAGTAATATTTACCATTCTTTCCCTGTGCATAGGATTTAAACACCGGTAAGAGTGCGTTATATTGTTCTTGTATGGAAGAAGATAATTGAACGGGTAAATTTCTAATAAAAATATCGTGCATGTTTTTAATTTAGAATTAATCATATTAACTTAAAAAGAACAAGTTGCGAAGTGGCCTTAACTTCATATTTGCGGTATATTCGGTAGAGCAAATAATTAACAATATGAAAATAAAAGATTTACCAAAATTAGAACGCCCGAGGGAAAAACTGGAAAGATACGGCCTCATAAAACTAATGGATCACGAATTACTAGCGACTATTATCGGGACAGGAATTAAAGGCATAAATGTTGTTTCTCTTTCTAAAAAAATCATAGAAGTGATAAAAGAAATAGGACCGGAAAAAATCACTGTCAACGAACTGGCGAAGATTAAGGGTTTGGGAAAGATTAAGTCAGCTAAAATTATTTCCGCGATAGAAATTGGAAGGAGATTATATTATAAACAGCCGGAAATAATACTTACTCCCGAAAAAATATTTGAACTATGCTCAGACATTCGCGACCAAAAAAGAGAGCACTTTGCTGTTTTCCTTATAAATTCCAGAAATTTTCTAATAAAACGGGAGATTATCTCTATCGGCACCCTGAATGAGGGAATAGCTAACCCACGTGAGATTTTTGAATCAGCGCTTCAAAATGGTGCTTGTTCTATTATTGTTGTACATAATCATCCTTCAGGAGAAGTAAGCCCGTCAGATGAAGATCGGATGATTACCGATCGCATAAAAGAAGCCGGAAGTATTCTTGGGATTGAACTAAAAGACCATATTATTTTAACTGGATCGCAATATTGGAGTTTCAGTCAAAAAGGGTTAATATAATCTGTATAATATGAATCCGAAAAAGAACAAAAAACCGATAACTTTCATAGATTTATTCGCAGGTATCGGGGGCTTCCATCTCGCTTTTCATAAACACGGAGCTCAATGCGAATTTGTAAGTGAATGGGACAAGCATGCGAGAACAACGTACGAAAAAAATTTTAAAAAGATCTCGCCTCATATTTTCTCGGAAAACAGATTTGCCGGTGATATAACAAAAGTAAACGAAAAAGATATTCCCGACTTCGATATTCTCACGGGAGGATTTCCATGTCAGCCGTTCAGTAATGCCGGATATAAAAAAGGTTTTAGTGAGACACGAGGAACTTTGTTTTATGATATTGCCAGAATAATAAAAGAGAAAAAACCTAAGGCTTATTTCATTGAAAACGTCAGTCACTTATTTAAACATGACGACGGAAGAACTTTCGCAAAAATTAAAAGTGTTATCGAAGATGACCTGGGATACTCTTTTCATTATAAAATCGTACGTGGAACAGATTTTAATGTACCCCAACATCGCCCTCGTTTATATATGGTTGGTTTTAGAGACAAGTTTATTCCTTTCAAATTTCCGGATCCGATTCCATTAAAAAGGACGATGTCCGATATTTTCGGTGAAGAATGCTCTCGTAAGGTTGGTTTTACATTACGTGTAGGTGGTCGCGGATCTGGCTTAGGAGATCGAAGAAATTGGGATTCTTATCTGGTATCCGGAAAAGAAAGACGATTAACTCCGGAAGAAGGAAAAAAGATGATGGGTTTCCCTAAGAATTACAATTTCCCCGTCACAAACTCGCAGGCGATGAAGCAACTCGGTAATGCAGTTATTGTACCCGCTATTTCCGCTGTCGCGAAAGAAATAATTGATACCTTAGAAAAATATGATAAATAATTCTATCCAAAAAATTCGCAAAGGAAATAAAGGAGAATGGAGTGAAATATACGCATTCTTAAAAATACTTTCCGATAAAGTTTTATACGCTGCCGATGAGAATCTCAATAAGATAGAGGATAAATATCTTGATGTTTTAAAAATTATCCGCGAAGAAAAGAGTAGAATTACAGGAAAGAAAGAGAAAAAAGTTTATGATCTTACAACCGCCAAAGACGGCAATGAGGTTTCGATTTTTAATATCGATGGCCAAAAAATTGTCGCAATAGATATTTCTGATTTAAAAAATGGAGTACGTAGAATCTTTGAATCTATAAAAAATATCGGGAAGGGAAAAACTTCTATCCCCGAGGCTGAAAAATTTATGAATCTACTACTTTGCGAACAGATAAAAGCCTCAAGCTCCGATAAATCGGATATTCGTCTTATTGTTCACGATAGATTTTCCCCGACAGAAGTAGAGTCGGGCTTTAGTATTAAATCGGAAATCGGATCATCCCCGACACTTCTTAACGCGTCTAAAAGTAATACGAGTTTTGTCTATGAAATTACCGGCGAGTTGGATTCCGACACGCTAAATGCTGTTCCGACCAAGAATGTAGTAAAAGATCGTGCAAATGAGGTTTATAGAACAGGCGGAACTTTGAAATTTGCAAGGATGGAAAGCGATGTCTTTAGAAGTAATTTGGCTCGCATCGATTATGTTATGCCGGAAATTATAGCCACCATGCTGGCAAATTTTTTCAGGGGCACGGGAACATCTGTTAAGGAGTTGGTTCAATCGCTGCCGGGAGACCCTTCATTGACCCGATATAACTTAAATCTCGGCGACTATCAGTATAAAGTAAAACAATTTTTGGAGGCTGTTGCCTTAGGAATGACTCCGGCAAAACCATGGAGTGGTAGAGCTGAAGCGCAGGGTGGATATATTGTTGTCAAAGAAGATGGGGACTTGGTGTGTTTCCATTTGTATAATAGGGAAAAATTCCTTGATTATTTATATGAAAATACCAGATTTGAATCACCGAGCACAACAAGGCATGGTTATGGAACGGCGGCAAAAGAAGACGACAAAAATATCTTTCGTCTAAATCTTCAAGTCCGTTTTAAATAATATGGATCGTATTTCAAAAGAAGCGAGAAGTCGCAATATGGCGGCGATTAAAGCCGGAGGCAACAAAACAACCGAACTTCAATTTATAAAATTTCTCCGTTTAAATAAAATTTCCGGTTGGCGTAGAAATTCACCTTTATACGGACACCCAGATTTTGTTTTTAAAAAAGAAAAGACAGCGGTCTTCGTAGATGGCTGTTTTTGGCATGGATGTAAGAAGCACAAAACTATTCCAAAAACAAGAAATAAATTTTGGTCTCAGAAAATAGAAAATAATAAGAGAAGAGATAAAGAGGTTAATAAATATTATAAAAGTATTGGGTGGAAGATAATAAGAGTTTGGGAACACGATTTAAGATTAAACACATTAAGGTTGTTTAAGCTCAACTAATTTTATACTTTTGATTTTATTAACAATCCCATAAATGGTCGTTATTTTCCTCTTTAAATTGTAGTCGTTTCCAAAATCAAATAACGTAAGATCGTTGTTTTTCGGATTTTCAATGAACCAACGGCAGATATAGGCTAAAACATCCGCATAGACAATTCCCACAGCATTATTTGAGGAGCTAACTAGGGTAACCATCTTTTCAAGAAGGGCATAATTCCTCTTTTTAAGAGAGATGCATGTTTCCGAATTAAGTCTGTCGATATTCTTGAATAAATAATCAGAATAATCTAAAAAGACCATCGCTAAATTTTTACCACCATTACATTTGCCACATTTCTGCAGGTCGTTTATCGCTTTATTGAGTAGTTTTAGATAATTATCAAAATTATTTCCATTATAGTTATAATAAAATAAAACGTTACCTCTGGCGTTCTTATCGCTAACTAGTGAACCCACTATCTCGTCGGTCATTGCGACCATTTCGTCGGGTGTTTTCTTTTGTCCAGCGGGGTCTCTGCTGAATAAGTAGCGACCTTTTAATTCTTCGTCTTGCGGCCAATTATATTTTTTCAGACAGTCGTTAAATTCTTTGCAAATTTTTGAATATTTTGTCAGATCTATTTGGATGACGCTCAAACCAAAAAGATCTTTATTTATCTCTTTATTGCCAGATATTTCATCTATAAATAACAATTTCATAAATAAAATATATAGTTATATTTATTTTTTAACAATCGACCAAAACATATAAATTTGAACACGACATTCAGTCAATAAATGGTCAACCAAGCTAGACTTGTTGGGCGGTATGCGTCATTCATTGTGTGTGTATGGAAACAAGCGCAATCAACGCCCTGGTGGGGTTTAATCACCAAAATAAGGAAAATAAAGAGCCAATTAAAATTCGCTTTTGCTTATATGCTCGCAAAAGTACCGAGGATTCGGAGAGGCAGATTTTGAGCATCGATTCTCAAATAAAGGAGATGCTTCAGGTGGCAGAGCGGGAAAATTTGGAGGTCGTAGAGATAAAAAGAGAAAGTCATTCTGCTAAAGAGACCGGACAAAGACCCGTCTTTAATGAAATTGTCGAGGATATTAAAACCGGAAAATACAACGGACTTCTAACGTGGGCGCCGGATCGTATCTCCAGGAACGGAGGAGATCTCGGAAGAATTGTGGACCTGATGGATCAGAAGTTGCTTCTAGAAATCAGAACCTACGGACAACGATTTACGAATAATCCAAACGAAAAATTTCTCCTAATGATTCTTGGTTCTCAAGCGAAACTTGAGAATGATAATAGAGGCGTGAATGTAAGACGAGGACTACGAGCTCGTGTAGAAATGGGTTTGTGGCCAGGGATAGCTCCCCTGGGATACTTAAATCAGAAACATATGGATAAGAAGTGTCAGGTCATTATAGATCCCGACCGCGCGCCGATAGTAAAGAAGATGTATGAGAAAGTAGCCAATGATAAATGGTCCGGTAGGAAGATATATCATTGGCTAAAATTTGAATTGAATTTTAAATCCGTCGGAAATTATAATATTGCGCTCGGAAATATTTATAGGACCTTATCTAACCCTTTTTATTATGGAGTCTTTGAATATCCGAAAAAATCCGGAAACTGGTATACAGGAAAACACGAAACAATAGTTACAAAAGAATTATTCGATAAGGTTCAAGAACAACTCAAAAGGGACGACATTCACCGGCAGAATAAAGAATTCGCCTTTACTAAGCTTATGATCTGCGGTCTCTGCGGCTCAGGAATATCTGCTGAGGAAAAATATAAGCCACTTAAAAACGGAACGACCGCTAGATATATTTATTACGGTTGTGGTAGATCCAAGGACCGTCACTGTAAAAGTATGTATTTAAGAGAAGAAGATTTAATAGAACAACTCGTAAAACTCATGGATAAGATAGATCTAAACGAGGCTGGAATAAAATATAAATTCGAGGAAGAGCTTAAAAGATTCAACAGATTTAGAAAAGGTGTTCTCGGCATCTCTGGTTCAGGGGAAAAACATGAGGACATAGATCTCAAAACTTATGCCAAATATGTCCTACTCGAAGGTGCGAATGAGGAGAAGCGAGAGTTAATGGGATGCTTTAAATCTAAAATAAAAATTACAAGAAGAATTGTGGAGATTGAACAAAACTAAAATCACCCGACCTTCCAGCGGGTGATTTTATTAATTTTAACGATATTTTATGCTTGCCAAGCCCAAGGAAGAGATACCGGTATGGGTGACACATTTGGAAACGCATCACCGACGACTGGTCTCAGAATATTTGCAAGATATCTCTCTATTCCGTCACGATAAAAATCGGAAACCGGCGCCCATGTTACATAGAGATTAGAATATCGGGTGATTGCTGGATCTCTTCGGTGTGCCGCGAGGCGATCTCGAATGATGCCCTGCCCAATCCTAATTACGGGGCCGTTTCCTTGCCAAATAATATAGACTCCTTCTAGATTATTAAAATGAGGGTGACTCAAATCAACATTCACTAAAGAACCCCATATATTTCCTAGGCACTTTTGCCATAAAGGTTGCATATATAGCTAATGAGCAGGAGCGACCATTTTTACTATCTTCTTTTCCCACCTCTGCCTGTGTCCCCATTTCCGGATTTTGGAATCCTCTCAACCGTTGTGGTGTTTGGGCGACGGAGGGCCTCTTTTACTGGTATGAATTCTCCGGTTTTAGAGTCTCTGCCAAGCGGGAATGTTTTTGATCCTTTACTCATTGAAATATTAAGCTGGTTGGTAATAGGGCGCTAGTTATGATAAAGTAAGGTTCTTGAGGCTTTACTTGTTTACTCACAGCTATATCGAATAATCGACGCGGCGTTTTTTGGAAGGTATACCTATTCAATTTAAACGCCCAAATGAATTAAAAAACCCACATAAACACTGTGGGCCAAAAGCTTTAATGTCTATGGTGAATTTTTAATTCATACTTACATTTTACCATTTTTTAGATAGTGTAAAAAGAATATTTTTTAAATAAATAGAAAAAACACCTTTTGTAAATAGGGTGTTTTTTGCTATGTATCGGTTTAAGGACTTAGGGTCTTCCGATAATAAAAACTAAGTGCGGAGGGTGAGAGATTCGAACTCTCGGTGGGTTGCCCCACACACGCTTTCCAAGCGTGCGCACTAGACCGCTATGCGAACCCTCCTTATTTTTTAAATTTACTTCTAACGATGTACACCTTAACTGATTTGTATTCGTGTTTAATACCGAACAGGTCAGTTTAAAGACAATATAATGTATTTATTTAATAAAGTCTATATCATAGAAAGGGGATTAATTTTTAAATTTATTATATAATCTTAGTTATTAACTGTTAGAAAAAATTTAAAAATGTTTTCTCCAATATTACTTTTCTTTTTACTAATCCCTCTCTTCTATTTTTTGAGTCGTGTTGCTGACCTTGTGGTATCGAAAATAAAAAGTTTGTCCATTTTGTTAGGTATGAATATTGCTACGATAGGAGTTTTGCTCGGTCTTTTTACAACCCTACCGGAGTTATCTATTGGTTTTAATTCTGTGGTGATAGGAGAGCCGGAAATCGCTTTTGGAAATCTTATGGGGGGAATTATTGTTCTTTTTTGTTTGGTGCTTGGGATAAGCTTGGTGCTGAACAGAAGCATTTCAACTGACGGACGAGCTTTTTCTTATATCCCCACAGCTCTTTATTTGTTATCTCCTCTTTTGTTGAGTCTAGATGGAGAGCTTGGTTTTTTTGATGGTATCCTCCTGGTATTATTTTACATTCTTCTTTTGAGGTATAAATTTATGGGAGATGTTTCTTATCCTGAAAAATTTAAGACGATAAGGGTAGAATTCTCTAAAATATGGAAAGAGGTGATATGGATAATAAGTGGGGCAATTTTGGTGGTTATTACTTCTAACGTCATTGTGAGGGTTGCTATGGAGATTATTAGCGAAATAAATATAGGAACTTTTGTGATGGGTCTCGTTGTGTTCGCTGTTGGAACTAATCTTCCCGAGTTGATGGTTTCAATAAGATCATGGAAACAAAACGCAGGAGATTTATCATTGAGTCACATCTTTGGTTCCGTGTTGGCAAATAATTTTATTCTTGGCTTTATAGTGATGACAAAATCCGTTAAGGTTGAAAAAGATACTTCCTTTTATTTTTTACTGACGTCGTTAGCTATTGTGATTTTTAGTTTTCTAATTTTCTATAAAAGCGATCGAGCACTTACAAGAAAAGAGGGTTATGCTCTTTTGGCATATTACGCAGTGTTTCTTATTGGACAAGCGTTGTTTTCTTAAAGAATAATCATGACGAGAGAAATTTCTTCAACCCTTATATTTTTATTATTTATCTTTACGGTTGGTTTTTTTCTGTTTAAGAATGAAACTTCTCCCACCGTCAAAGATTGTGGAGGGTACGAAAGAAGGCAGTTGACAATATTCGATAAAAAATTAGAAGTTGAGGTTGCAGACAGTGATTGCAAGAGGACACTTGGCCTCTCTGGAAGAAAAAAAACTACGAAAGATACAGGGATGCTATTTGTTTTTTCTGAAGAGGCGGAACATACAATTTGGATGAAAGATATGAAATTTTCTATTGATGTTTTGTGGTTAAACTCAGAAGGAGAGGTGGTTTGGCTCGAGAAAAATGTTTCTCCCGATAATTATCCTGATTTTTTGGGTGAAGGTTTTTTTTCTAAGTTTGTCTTGGAGACATCTTCTGGGTTTATTGAAGAAAATAATATTCAAATAGGAGATAAAATAATAATATAAAATTTTAAATTATGAAAAATACACCAACTTTTGAGTGGTACACAAGCTTAATAAAACCATCATGGTCTCCTCCTGCTTGGGTCTTCGGTCCTGTCTGGTCCGTGCTTTATACAATAATAGCGATATCTTACGGTTATGTGTTTTTTATGTATATAAAGGGGAGGATACCCTTCGTTGTGCTTCTTCCTTTTGCATTGAACCTTGTGTTTAATTTTGCATTTAGTCCGATACAGTTTGGTCTTCAAAACAACCTTTTGGCCTCGATTGATATTTTGTTTACAGTTGGTACTCTTTTATGGGGTCTTTATTCCATATTTCCTCATGCCAAGTGGATAGTTTATGCAAATATTCCATATTTGATTTGGGGACTTTTTGCTACAGTCTTGCAGCTGACTGTAACTTATTTAAATCGTTAATTTATCATGGAAGAAAAATATTCGGAAAGAGAATATCGAGAATTGCCAAAAGCACCACATTGGTCAGATGCTTTTGGTGTAGGCATCGTCGTTATGGGACTTGCAATCGGTACAGGCGAGCTAATCCTTTGGCCACACCTAATTGTGAAGCACGGATTGGGAATTTTTTGGACTGCTCTTCTTGGTATAACATTTCAATATTTTATCAATCAAGAGGTTGCTAGACATGAGATAGCAACTGGTGAAAGCTTCTTCACTTCGTCGTCAAGAGTTTGTAAGTGGTTTGCTCCATTTTGGCTTTTTTCTGCGGTTATGTTGTACATCTGGCCAGGATGGGCTAGTGCCATCGGCACAATACTCAGGGAGCTTTTTGGTTTTGGAGATTACAAATACTGGGCACTACTAAGTATGTTATTTGCTCTTATTATAACTTTTAGCGGGCGGGTTGCTTATGTCATATTAGAGCGTTCTTTAAAAATAATTGTTCCGACTTTTTTTATCTTACTTTTGGTTAACAGTTTTTTGATAATTTCTGTGAATGATATTAAATCGGCAATAATTGGTTTGTTTAATTTTGGTTATTTACCTCCAGATATAAATATGCAAACTTTACTTGGTGCAATAGTTTTTGCCGGAGCGGGAGGCCTTCTTAATCTCTGTGTTTCTCTTTGGTATCGCGACAAAAGGTTTGGTATGGGTAAGTATGCGGGAAGAATAGTAAATCCTATTTCAGGAAAAGAAGAGTCTATATCTTCCAGTGGTTTTCAGATAGAAGAAAATGAGAAAAATATTATCGAATGGAAAAGATGGATGAGGTTCGTTCGTATAGATCAGGGGGTTATTTTCTTTTTCCTTGGTCTTTTGACTCTTATTATGTTGAGCTTGAATGCATATGTTGTTTTAACTCCGATGGGCATTGTTCCAGAAGGTCTTAATGTTGCTGTGTCCCAGGCTCATATATTTGGAGAAAGGTGGGGGAGTCTTGGTTTTAATTCATTTTTAATAATGGCTTTTTTGATGCTTTTTTCCGTAATGTGGACGATTTTCGATGCGTTCACGAGAATAGTTAGTGATATTTTGTATGTAAACTCAAGAAGCGGTCCCTTTAAGTTATTTCTTCAGCCAATAAAGAATATTTCCGAGAGTAAGATGTACTATTTTTTGTTTGTTGTGATTGTTTTTTCCAGTGCAATATTGCTTCCATTTAAGCAACCATTAACGCTCCTCACACTAAGTGCTGTTTTGGGAGGTATGACAATGGCGATATACACACCGCTTCTTTTGTATATGAATAATTTTAAATTACCTAAAAATTTCCGTCCTGGATATTTTACTAATTTAATGTTATTTGTCGCCTCTGTTTTTTATATTATTTTTTCTTTATTTATTATTCATAAAACCTTTTTTTAATATGAATAAATAGGAATTTGTTTTTGTGCTAAATAATTCGCTTTAGATATTTTTATGTATGATGGGAGCTAAAATAAGTGTTTATTGTGGAATTTTAATATTCAATTTAGGTTATTAGAAAAAGTGCACAAATATGCGCTTTTTGTTTTTTGTTTGCTAGAAAACAAAAAAGAGTAGAAGTATCTTGGCGCTACTAGTTTTTTATTACATATGAAATATACTAGCTTGTCAAATATAATTTTTTATGATATACTTAACATAAGACTTTTATCTAAATAACATGAAACAAAATGAGCAAAATAGATATTCCTTTTGTAAAACAAAAAAATGATTATTTTTGCGGACCTGCTTCTCTTCAGATGGTTTTTTCTTATTTTGATTTTGATACAGACCAGGAGTTTTTGGCAAAGAAAATGAAAACAGATGAGGATATCGGAACGAAGAAGAAGAGAATGATACGTACCGTTAAGAAGAGTGGTTTTCATTATTGTGCTAAAACAAATGCAACGCTTAAAGAGCTGGACAGTCTTATTAGAAAGAAGATACCTGTTATTGTTAATTATGTTGAACCCACAGACGAAGAGAGTCATTACGCCGTAGTTATTGGATTCTCGCCAAAGAAGATCATATTTAATGATCCATGGAATGGAGGAGATTTTCGTCTAGATAAAAAAGAATTCTTAAAAAGATGGCGAGGTCCCAGAGATGGCAAAATAAGATGGATGCTTGCTATTCACAACGAACCTTTTCCTAAATGTAATTGTGATTTCAGCAATAACTAGATTTTATTTTTTAAAAATATTTTTTTATTAAAGTTACATTTACTTGCGTTTTTGTCAATAATAGTACAAACTCTCTTGTGAGTAGGTTTTATGTGATAATTAAAAATTAAGATAGAAATGTATATGGGAGATTTTAAACAGAAAGTCGGTATGGGGAGAGGAAGGTTTGGTGGAGAGAGAAGAACGACTGGGGGATATTCTTCTGGGGGTAGAAAGAGTTTTGGTGACAGGGATGGAAAGCCTGAAATGCATAAGGTGATTTGTTCAGATTGTGGTAAGAATTGTGAAGTTCCGTTTCGTCCTTCTGGAGATAGAAAAGTTTTTTGTAGTGAATGTTTCGGGGGTAAGGAAGAGGGTGGCAGAAGTAGCTTTCGGGGAAATTTTGGCGGAAGTAGGGAAAGGAGGCCATCGTCTGATTTTAAAAAAGATAGTAGTTTGGACTTTTCTCAAATTAAAGAAAAGCTCATGGAAATATCTTCTAAGATGGATGTTTTGATAGATATTCTCGGAACAAAGAAATAGAAAGAGTTTTTTCTACGTTGCGTTTTTTACAGAGATATTTTTTAATTTTTAAAATATAAATGAAAATAAAAAGCGCAATATTTAAAAAGGGGATACGGGGTACGAATAATATTTTGTATGATGTTAGTCCTCAAATTGCTTTTGCGGGGCGTTCTAATGTTGGAAAATCTAGCTTAATGAATTGTCTTTTGGGGACCAAAGATTTGGTTCGTTCAGGAAAGATGCCTGGGAAGACAAGAGAAATTAATTTTTTTTTAGTGAATGAGGATAGATATTTTGTAGATCTTCCTGGATATGGTTATGCAAAATTACCAATCAAAATGAGAGAACAGATCGCTAAAATGATACAGTGGTATTTTTTAGAAAGTGTTCCAAATAGAAAAACAGTAATTGTTGTGGATATAAAGGTTGGACCAAACGAAATGGATACCGAAATATCTAAAATAATAAAAAATCAAGGAGAGGAATTTTTAATAGCAGCCAACAAGGCGGATACGTTAAACCAAAGAGACAGAAGTATTGGTCTTAAAAAAATAAGTAATGTTTTTCCTGGGATTCGAGTTATTTCCTGTTCTGCAAAAACAAAAGAAGGAAAAGAGGAATTGCTTGATTGGATTTTTTCTTAAAATTGTTAATTTGTTTTTTTAAGGCCTATAAGACATATTTTACCCCACGGTTGATAGACGCTTTTGAAGGTCTGTTCTTTCGTTTCTCCGTTTCGGTATTCAACTTTGTATTTTACCTCGGCGGTGATTCCTTTTCTTGGTGTTTCGCTACATTCCATAGTCGCATATTGGACTTCTTCGCTCATAAAATATTTTACTTCTGGGGCTGGTTTTTCGTCTTTCAATGTTGGTTTTGATATTGATACTTTTCTACCATCTTTTAGGCCGAATAACTTGAATGTTATCTCGTTTCCAACCACCTCCCCTTGAAGCAAAAGATAGTTGTTTGTATCATTTAAAAAACGAAAGTCTGGGTGTGGGTCATATATGGTTGCATCTAAACCAGCTCCATAATATCCAACAACGTATCTGTGGTTAACTCTTTCTGTGATTGGAAGTCCTGCATCAAGAGCGAGCCTGAACAGTGTGGTTGCTATTTGACAGAGCCCGCCTCCAGACTCTTTGACGCTTCTATTATCTTTTATTACAAATTCCTTAAGAAAACCAGCTTGTTCGCTTGTTGTTCCTATCGCAAAAACTGTTGAGAATTCTTCATTTGGTGCTATCAGCCGACCTGTTATTTTTGAAACCCCTGTTTTTATGTTATATATCCTGTCCTCACTACTTCCCTTGAAGTTGGTGGTTGAAGAGCCAACGATATCCCTTATTTCATATTCTAAGATAGTGTCTAGTGTTACTTTTGGTGGGGTTTCGGTTATCTCTATTGGTATAATGATGGAATTGTTTTTTATTTCAAAATTTTCATGAGCAATGTTTCCTACAGAGGCCAACAGTTTGTCCTTTAAACC
This sequence comes from uncultured Candidatus Saccharibacteria bacterium, assembly GCA_964649715.1. Lineage (GTDB taxonomy): Bacteria > Patescibacteriota > Minisyncoccia > Phycocordibacterales > UBA12445 > UBA12445. Next base: position 25,449 of record CAZYTH010000008.1, on the reverse strand, counting down.
GAGAGATCTGTCCATTCCAAATATGGCTCTCTCAGTTTTTGCTACTGTTTTTAAAACATCAACCATGTTTCCATTTTTTCCTGGAAAGGTTTCAGTTAATTTTCCGTTTATTATTTCAAACCTACTGCTTATGGGTGGGTTGTCTATTATCGGAATAATGTTGCCATATAGAAAGGCCTCTAGTTTTTCTGGATCTATTGCGAGTCTTCCTTTTTTATTTAATGTTAACCACGTAATAAGTTTTTTCCCGCTAACGCTCCATTCATAGTTTGAGTATTTAAAAGTAATATTTATTCCTTGGGATATTTCTTTTGCCAAAGGAAGATAAGAGGAGAGTTTTTCTTCAGTAACATCAGGAAAGCTTTCCGTGGTTTTTATTAGTATGGGTGAGGTGTCTAGGGAGGTTAATTTTTTTGTTATTTCCTCTTTTATTTCTTCTTTATCTATTTTTTCGCCAATCATTTCCTTTGAAATAGATACTTTTGAGTTTTTGTACAAAAAAGTAGCTGGTAACGGTTCTTTTAAGAAACTTTTTAGTTCTCGGTAATAAAAAGAATCCATGGCTTCATTTTGATAGACAACAGGTAAATTAAAATTTTTTGGTTTAAAAAATAAAATAGATATTTTTTGGAAAAGTTGCCCAATTGTGCCACCAGTTCTTCCGTATTCATATCCTTTTTTTATGGTATTCTTCCAATCGCCAAAAGAAAAATATTCTACAACCTCATCGGGATTCTTTCCGCTTGCATACATTGGTATTCTTATTTCTTTTTCCCCTTCTTTTCTTTTTATAATAATTTTTATTCCCTCAAAAGATATCTTATCTATCTTAGATGAATACATTCCCATTATTTCTTCAAAATTTTTTCCAGAAACAAAAGTGTTGTTTATGTTAATTCCAGGATAAAATTTTCCTTTATATTTTATTTCAAATATAAAGAATAAACCCATTATAGAGGAGGTAAGAAGCAGTACAAATAAAAATAATTTTTTTTTCATTGGGTTTCTTTTTAATTCTAGCTTTTTTGGGAAGATAAATGAAGCTTGATATTTATTTTTTTTAGAATAGTATCATCTTAATAACAGTTCTTTAGAATTAGGAGGATGCTTTTTGAAAAAACCAAAAGAAAAGACAGGGGATTTTGTTTTTGAAGGAATCGCTGATTTTCTATTTGAAGCGGGGATGCTTGCACATACACCGAGAAGTGGATTTCCTCATGTGGCACTTGGGACTCATAAACAAAATGATGCCGAACACACATGTCGGACTTCTTTTATTGGTTTTTCGCTGGCATTTATGATGGGCGCAAATATTGGAAAAGTTATCGAAATGTGTCTTTTCCACGATCTTTCTGAGGCGCGTATTTCTGATCTAAATTATTTGAGTCAAAAATATTTTAGAGATAAAAGCCTGGCTGAGAAGAGGGCTAGGATGGATCTGGCTAAAACTGTCCCATTTGGAAAAAGAATGCTCTGTCTTCTTAAGGAATTCGAAAAAGGAGAGACTCTTGAGGCACAGATAGCAAGAGATGCTGATCAAATTGAGTTGTTACTTTCTTTGAAAGAAATGATAGATATAGGTAACGAGCGAGCAAGAAGTTGGATTCCCTCACTACTCCAACGACTAAAAACAGAAGAGAGCGTTAGACTCGCTAACGCCATACTAGAGACCGATTTTGATCATTGGTGGTTTCGGGACAAGAAAGATAAACATTGGGTAAATCCAACGAATAAAAAATAAGAATAAATTAAAATTTATCACCCGGGAATTTTCCCGGGTTTTGTTTTTTTTCAAATTTTAATATAATTTTATTTAGACTTATTAATTTATAAAAAAACTTTGAATAAAAAGAGGGATAAACTAGACGAAAACGGCGAGCCATTGGATCTGTTAGAAGATATGGATATAGATTCTGAAGAAGAATTTAAAGACAAAGATGAAGAGTTGGATTACGACGCATTGGACAGTGATGATATTACTGCAAATTAGCTTTAATTATTTTTAATCAATTAAATAGTGCCTAGTTTGTGTGCGTTTTAAAACACACACAGTGTTTTTTTTTGTTTAGAAAAATAACATTTTGTAAAAAGTCGACAAAGTTCGAATTACCTAAAGGCAAATTTTTCTTTTAGGCTTTTTAGAAAGTAATTGGGTTTTATTTCTACGAATTTAACCAAATCATCTGAGCTTTTTATTATTATCTTATCTCCCTTTTTTAGAGAAATTATTTCTGTTCCGTCAGACGTTATTATGACATCAGCCTTTTCGCCTGTCTTTGTTATCGTAAATTTATCATTCTTTCGGAAATCTTCTATGGTCACAGATAGCGTTTTGTCTTCTTTTATAACAACACTCGGCGTGGGAAGATTGTGATCAAGTAGCTCCGTGATAATAAAACATTTTATATCCGGCATTATTATTGGGCCGTGTGCCGATAGGTTGTAAGCAGTTGAACCACTTGCAGTAGAGACCATCACACCATTTCCTCTTATATACTGAAAAGGATGTTTTTCTATTTCAATTTTTAATTCCACAATACCAAAAAGACTCTGAACAGTTATTTCATTTACTGCGGATAATTCTGAATATTTTTTACCACCCCTTATTATTTCTGCTTTTATCTTTATTCTTTCGTCAATTCTGTATTTTCCTTTTAATAGTTTGCTGATTCCAGAAATAAATTCTTTCTGATTTCTTATTGAGGCCATAAAACCTATGTGTCCCAAATTTAATCCCATTATAAGTGAGTTGCACCGATTGTGTCTCTGGGCCATTTCTATTATCGTTCCGTCTCCACCAAGAACGATGATCACATCAGGAAAGATAGAACACACATTTGAATTTTTTGGTAAGGGTATTATTTTTATTTCTGGATGTTTTTCTGTAAGCCATTTAGTTATTTTTTCTTCCCAAATGATCGCTTTTTTATTATCGTTTCTTTTGAATATTGATATTTTGTTTATTTTTGTCATTTTTTTAGATATTTTAGTTCATTTTTATTAAAATTGAAAGAAACATCAGTAACCTTTATGATTTATGGAAAAATGCCAACCTCGCACATGTTTTATTTATAAAAGACTGGAAAGTCTCATTTTTTACTGGTAAGATGAATCACATGTTTAAATCATTTAATATTTTAAAGGTAGCAATCATAATTGCAACGGTTATTGCGATGGGTTTTGTTTTTTCGGAGTACATAATAAATGTTGATGGCGCTTTTGATAATTTTATTTCTTCTTTTCGTAGCGAGAATGGGATAAATTTTTGGAACAAGATAACTTTTTTGGGTGGTAAATATTTTGTGTCTTTTTTGGTTGTTGTCGTCTTTTTCTTTTTGTGGGGTAGGTCTAAAGTAAAAATTATTAATCTTCAGGTTTTTTTGTTTTCTTTTTTTGCAAACGTTGGTACTGGGTGGGTTCTCAAAAATATTGTAGAAAGAGATAGACCTCTTGGCGCCGAGCTTTATGAAGGTTTCACTTATTCATTCCCCAGTGGACACTCAATAGCTTCTTTTTTTATTTATGGATATCTTTCTTTTTTAGCATTTAATTATTTAGATATTGGTAGAAATAAAAAATATTTGATCACTTTTTTTCTCTCGGTATTGATAATATTTATCGGATTTAGTCGGCTTTACCTTGGGGTACATTATCTGAGTGATGTTTTGTCAGCTTATTTGTTGGGATGGTTTTGGCTTAACTTCGCTTTTGCTTTTACGCGTGGAGAGCCGAGAGAAAAGAAGATAAGTTCCATTAGGGTTGAGTAGCTTTACATTTTTCTGTTTTTGACGTTAATAGAAAAAATTGTTTATTCCTCGTTGTTTTTGAAAGTGTAAAAAATACTTAAAATAAGGTTTTTCTGGGTATTTTTTTTACATAATTATTTTTTGTTACATTATATTTTTTTTAGAAAAGTTATCCCCTTTTTTATTTTTATTTTTGTTGTTTTTGTTTAAAATTATACTTAGTTTAAAAGTTTATCAATAAAAAAAAGAAATGCCCGAAGAAAAAAGAAAACAAAACAAGAGACTGGCTAAGATGCCGACAAAGATTATGAAGAGAGATGGAACAACGGTTGATTTTGATATGAATAGAATAACGGGAGCTATTGCAAAGGCCATGAACGTCTCTGGGGAGGGCAAGGAAGACGAGGCAAGGTATGTTGCACACTCCGTTGTTAAGGAGATTCTGAAGACAATTTCAGAAGACAAGGATTACGTGCCAACGGTTGAGGATATTCAGGATATAATTGAGAATGAGCTTATTTTAATGAGTTATCCGAAGACGGCAAAGGCATATATTTTATATAGAGAAAAGAGAGCGGAGGCAAGAAGACACAGTGGGGTTGTTGTTAGCGAGGAAGTTCGAAAATTTGTGACAGAAAGTAAAAAATATTTCAGAAATCCTCTTTCGGAGTTTGTTTTTTATAGCTCTTATTCAAGGTGGATGCCTGAGAAAGGAAGAAGAGAGACGTGGTTGGAAACAGTTGATAGATACATTGTATTTATGAAGGAAAATCTTGGAAAGAAGATTACCGATGCCGAGTGTGAAGAGGTAAGAGACTATATGCTACAGATGAAGACAATGGGTTCGATGAGGCTTTTTTGGGCAGCAGGAGCAGCATCGAGGTCTACAAATGTTGCAGCCTATAATTGCGCATTCATTGCCCCTAAGTGTTGGCGAGATTTTGGAGAGATAATGTATGTGCTCATGTGTGGAACGGGTATTGGTTTTTCTGTTGAGAGACAAAATGTAGAAGTGCTCCCTATAATAAAAAGAAGCACAGGCAAGAAAAGTCCAAAGCATGTTATAGAGGACAGTAAAGAGGGTTGGGCGGAGGCGACAGTTCTTGGGTTGAGGACATGGTCTGAGGGAGGGGATATGGATTTTGATTATTCAAAGATAAGACCACAGGGTGCCAGATTGAACACAATGGGTGGAAGGGCTTCCGGTCCGGAACCATTAAAGGCTTTGCTTGATTTTGCTAGAGGGAAAATGATCTCAAGGCAGGGTAGACACTTAACTACACTCGATGTTCACGATATTGTTTGTAAAATAGGAGAGGTTGTGGTCATGGGTGGTGTTAGAAGAAGTGCCCTCATATCTCTTTCAGAACTGGACGATCCTGAGATGAGAGATGCTAAGAATGGTCAGTTCTATCTTTCTAATCCAGAGAGAAGTATGGCAAATAATTCTGTAGTCTATAATGAAAAACCTACTGTAGAGCAATTTATGGAAGAGTGGTTAAATCTTTTAAGGTCGGGATCTGGAGAGAGGGGAATATTTAATAGGGGTAGCTTGAATAAACAGCTACCGGAGAGAAGGTGGGCAAAGTTTGAAAAAGATGCGGAAGATTGTGGAATAAATCCTTGTGGTGAGATAATTTTAAAATCAAAACAATTTTGTAACTTGAGCGAGATTGTTGCAAGGAAAGAGGATACCGAAAAGACGCTCCTTGAAAAGGCAAGAGTTGCTTCAATGCTCGGAACATATCAGGCCACCTTAACTAAATTCCCATATCTTTCTAAGGAGTGGAAAAAGAATTGTGAAGAAGAGGCACTTCTTGGTGTTTCTATAACAGGTCAGTGGGATTGTAAGGCGCTTAGAAATCCTCAGACGCTTGAGAAAATGAGGAAAGTGGCTATTGAAACAAACAAAAAATACGCAAAGAGATTTGGTATAAATCCGGCCACTGCTGTTACGTGTGTTAAGCCGTCAGGTAATGGTTCTCAGCTTTTTGATTCCTCATCCGGATGTCACCCCAGACACTCTAAGTATTATATTAGAAGAGTTAGGATTGAGAATCATAATCCTATATTCATGATGCTTAAAGATATGGGAGTTCCTTATCAGCCGGAAGTCGGTCAAGACGAATCAAACGCTAAAACCTATGTTCTCGAATTTCCCATAAAGTCACCGGACGGTTCTGTGGTCAAAAATGATCTTACTGCTATAGACCAGTTTGATTATTGGAAAATGCTTAAAACACATTATACGGAGCACAATCCTTCTATAACCATTTCAATTGGAAGTGAGGAGTGGCTAAAGGTTGGGAGTGCTGTTTACGACAATTGGGACATGGTTGGAGGTCTATCTTTTTTGCCGAGGGACGAACATGTTTACAGGCTTGCTCCATACGAAGAGATAACAGAGAAGGAGTATAAAGATAGAATGGCTTCTTTTCCTGTGATAGATTTTTCCAAACTTGTTCTTTATGAATATGATGATCAGACGAAGGGTTCAAAAGAACTTGCTTGTACCGCTGGACTTTGTGAAATAGAGCCAATGCCAAAGGATAAATAGTAAAAATTTTCTAAGATTAATATTAGACTTTTTAACTTTACAAACTTTATAACTTTTTACTTTTAATCAGACAATATAAAAACCCGTTCATAAGAACGGGTTTTTATATTGTCTGTGCCTATAAGCCGAATTCTGTTTCGCCGAATAAACGGCGAAGACAACTATTTATCTGGGCCAAATATTACTACCTGGCTCTAGCGGCACTATTTAACTTTCGTTAAATCACGGCCTTGCATTCAAGTAAGGGTTTTGCCGTTGCACCTCCCGTATTTTTACGGGAGCTACGCATCCTTGCGGAAGCGCTCAAACTCCTTTCGAAGCTTGACGTCTCTGTTCGCACCTCTATGGTTACCCAAGGCGGGTGTTACCCGCTACCTTATTAGTGTTCACTAATTTAGTGAGCACTGTTTTTAATGAATGTTCGGACTTTCCTCCCCTAAAATGAATTAGAAGCAGTTGTCCGACACAGACTTTGACTATTATACAAACCTTATTGTGTTGTGTCTAGTTTGTAAGTATCTTCTTAAAATATTAAAATTACTCATTGAGAGTACTTTATTATTAATTTTAGAGTGTTAATTTCTCTTTACTGTTTTTGGAAATACACACAACCAAGAGACGAACAAGTGTTTGGTTGCACTGGATGTTTTTAAAAGCAAAAAGAGATAAATTTATGGAAAATCACAAAATAGAAGAGCCTAAATTTGAAAATAATGGTGGGGAAGAAAGAGAATATTTATCATCAGCAAGGTTAAAAGTATCTTTTTTCGAGAAGATATCTTTTTGGTTTTTGACTGGCCTTGTTTTTTTGCTTCCCGTTGTGATATACACCCCTTTTGCTGGTTTTGCTATTGATTTCAGTAAAAAAGCTGTTGTTTTTGGTTTTGCTTTTTTGTCTCTTATTTTTTGGTTGATTTCAAGGTTTGAAGAGGGAAAATTATCTTTTCCGGGAGGGATGGTCTTTAAAAGTTGGATATTTTTATTTGCTGCTTATTCTTTTTCCTCTCTTGCGTTGATAAACACAGAAAAATCTGTAAATCAATCTATTTTCGGCTCTGGCTATGATACAGACACACTGATAATGACCTTTGCTCTTTTTGTTTTAATGTTTCTTTCGTCAATATTTTATCAGTCTATAAAAAGATTATCTTATTTTTATGTAGCACTTCTCGCCTCTCTTATTGTTGTTTTGGTCGTAGAAATCTTACAGCTTTATACTGGAGGAGGTATCATCATTGGAAGTGGCGCAGTTTCTAACTTAGTGGGGAAGTGGAACGATTTAGGAATTTTCTTTGGATTGGGCGCAATACTTTCATTATCTGCAATTGAATTGTTGGAGATGGGCCTATATCCGAAAGTCTTATTGTGGTCAACTCTTTTACTGTCTCTGGGCATGGTTGGTGTTGTGAACTATAGTCCTATATTTTTATCAGTCGGATTCATCTCGCTACTTGTTTTTATCTACTCCCTTTTCTTTTTTAACGGAAACACGCTAATAGGAGGATACTCGAGAGCAAAGCTGGTAAAGCCCTCTTTGCTTGTTATTGTTGTTTGCGCGATTTTGTTTTTTTCTCAGGTTAAAATCGGTGAATTTTTATCGAAGAAAAATATAATCAATATGGATGTTAGACCCTCTCTCTCGGCTACTATTGATATCGCTCAGAAGACAATGAGGGAGGGTACAAAGAATTTTATATTTGGAGCTGGACCGAATAATTTCTCTTCTCAGTGGGTTAAGTTTAAGCCTGAAGCTGTCAATAATACAATTTTTTGGAATATAGATTTTAATGCAGGAATAGGAAGAATTCCATCATCCTCTGTGACGATGGGTCTTTTTGGATTATTGGCATGGTTTGTTTTTGTCGGTCTTGTTTTGTACTATGGGTTTAAGACAGTTCTTTACTCTACTGCACCAAAGGCACTTAAATTCATTACATTCGTTTCTTTTGTTGGGACTATTTATCTTTGGTTGTTTTCCATTATTTATGTGACAGAGACTGTCTTGTATGGTATGACATTTATGGTCACGGGTGTTTTTGTGGCCTCTCTTGCTAGGGCTGGAACTGTTAAAAATTTTGAATTTTCATTTTTGAATGATCCGCGTCTTGGTTTTGCGTCTGTTTTAGTTTTGGTTCTGCTTGTAATATCTACCATTTCTGGTGGATATCATATTGGTAAGAAATTTATGGCGAATTATTTATATCAGAAGAGTACTTATGTTCTTGGTTCACTTGGAGATATCGAAACTGCAGAGTCTCTTATAAAGTCATCGATAGATTATGACGAACAAGATATTTATCAACGAACACTTTCGGAAATAAATATTGTTAAACTGAGTAATTTTATTTCCGCAGGAAAAATAGAAGATAAGGAGGCGGTTGCCAAATTACAAGATATAATCGTAACAGCATCTGCAAGCGCAAGAAAGTCTATAGAGCTTGATCGGACAAATTATTTAAACTGGATGTCATTGGGGAGAGTGGGAGAAGCTGTTGTTCCGCTTAAGGTTGTTGATGGGTCTTACGAATTAGCCGTTGATTCCTATAAAAAGGCAATCGAATTAAATCCCAGCAATCCAATGATACTTTTAAATATGGCCAGATTGGAAATAGCTAATAATAATGTTGCAAGGGCTAAAGAATATTTGACTAATTCTTTGGAAAAAAATAGGAATTTTACAGCCGCCTTGTACCTTTTGTCTCAAATTGAGGCAAGCCAAGGTAATTTAAAGGAGGCCATAAATAGATCAGAGCAAGCATATCTTCTTGCTCCAGATGATTTAGGCGTTTTGTTCCAATTGGGTTTTCTTAAATTCACAAATAAGGATTATGAAGGTTCGCTTTCACCACTTGAGAGAGCGATTGTTGTAAATCCGCAATACTCTAACGCTAGATATTTTTTGGGGTTGTCTTATGCTAAGCTAAAAAGAAATAGTGATGCCTTAAATCAATTCAAAGAAATAGAAAAATATAACCCTGATAATTCTGAGGTTAAGGGAATAATAAAGAACCTCAATCAAGGTCGGGACCCTTTTGATGATAATAGTGCTGAGCCGGATAAGAGAAATGATTTGCCGTTGAGTGAATAGAGCATTTATCTTAGAAATATATTTCGCGTAAATGGTCAAAAGAATATTAAGAATTCTTAATATAGAGATTAGCGGCCTCCATGAGGCCGCTTTTCTTCTTGGTCTGTCTTCTTTTGGCTCTCAGATTTTAGCTCTCTTGAGAGATAGATTGTTGGCCGGTAATTTTGGTGCTGGTAGAGAATTGGATATTTATTATTCTTCTTTTAGGATACCAGATCTTGTTTTTGTTTCCATCGGCTCTTTTTTAGCGGTAACCGTCTTAATACCGATAATAATATCTAAAATAGAAAGTAGTGATAACAAAACAGAAAAAGCTGTAAGATTTCTTAGCGAAATATTAACTGTTTTTTCTTTAATAATGGCAGTGATTAGTGCAATTATTGTATTTTTGATGCCTTTTCTTGTGGACGTGCTTGTTCCTGGATTTGGAGAAGAAGCGAGGAGAATCGTTATTGATATGAGTAGAATATTGATGCTATCTCCTTTTTTGCTTGGCCTATCTAATTTACTTGGAAGTGTAACGCAGTCGTTTAAAAGATTTTTTGTTTATGCTCTAAGTCCAATATTTTATAATTTTGGTATAATATTAGGAATAGTATTTTTTTATCCTATTTTTGGCTTGCATGGATTGGCTTACGGAGTTATTTTCGGTGCCTTGATGCATCTAGTCATACAGATACCAACTGTATATCAAATGGGTATGTTGCCAAAATTAGTCGCTAACATAAACAAAAGTGAAATATACAAAGTTGCTTCTCTCTCTTTACCAAGAACTATGGCTTTGGGAGTAAACCAGCTCGCTCTTATGTTTCTTGTTGCGCAGGGTTCTTTTATGAAGGATGGTTCTGTCTCTGTTTTTAATTTTTCTTATAATTTGCAATCAGTTCCGCTTGCTATAATTGGGGTAAGTTATGGTGTGGCCGCACTTCCAGAAATGAGCAGAATATTTTCTCGAAATAATATTTCTGAATTTGTGAGATTTGTAGAAAAAGCTTTTAAACATATTGTTTTTTGGTCTATACCAGTAACCGTCCTTTTTATAGTTTTAAGAGCACAGATTGTTAGAACCATACTTGGAACGGGAAAATTTAACTGGGAAAATACCAGATTGACTATTGCTGCGTTGGCTGTTTTTTCAATATCAGTTATCGCTCAAAATCTAATTCAATTACTTGATAGGGTTTATTATGCAACTGGAAAGACAGCCAAACCCGTGGTGTCAAAACTTTTATCATCCACAGTTATAATTATATCTGGTTATTTTTTTAGTTTTCTCTTCACAACAGATCAAAATTTTAAATTTTTTGTTGAGTATATTCTAAGAGTGGAGGGTTTGCCTGGCACAGAAATGCTCATGTTGCCACTTGCTTTTTCTCTGGGTTCAATATTTAATCTACTTGTTCTTGTTCTTTTGTTCTTTTTTGATTTTAGGTCTTTTTCGCGTAGTTTTATAAAAACATTTTTTGATTCTATTGTGGCTTCTTCTGTTATGGGCTTGGTTTCTTATTTTGCTCTTGTCTGGCTTTCTGGACTTTTTAAGGTGGACACTTTGTTTTTAATATTTTTACAAGGATTATTTGCAGCAGCGATTGGAATTTTTGTGAATATAATTGTTTTAAGTTTTTTGAAGAATGAAGAGATGTTAGAGATATCAGATTCGCTTCACAAGAGGTTCTGGAGAGTTTCCGTTATGATACCTGGACCAGACGAATCACAGACAAAGTAAAAACATATCACTAAATTATGAAAAACCAGAAAGAAGAAAATAATACGGGAGATAATTTTCCTTTAGAAAGGATAAGAAATTTTTCTATAATAGCACATATCGATCATGGGAAGAGCACGCTTGCCGATAGAATTCTTGAAATTACGAATACTGTTGAAAAAAGAAAAATGAAAGACCAGGTTTTGGATAGCATGGAATTAGAGAGAGAGAGGGGGATTACTATAAAAATGCAACCAGTTAGAATAAAGCATTTTTATGATAATCGTGATTATGTTTTGAATTTGATAGATACGCCCGGACACATAGATTTCTCTTATGAAGTTTCAAGAGCACTAAAAGCCGTAGAGGGTACTATTTTGCTTGTGGACGCTACTCAGGGGGTTCAAGCGCAGACAATATCCACGCTTAATATAGCGCGAGAGTACGGCGTTAAAATAATTCCGGTAATAAACAAGATTGATTTAATTTCCGCAAATGTTTCTGAAGTGGAAGATGAAATAATCCAGATATTAAATTGTGAAAGAGGGGATATCTTTAAGGTCTCAGGGAAGACGGGTGTGGGTGTTAAAGAGCTTTTGGACGAGATAGTCAGAAAAGTCCCCTCACCTAGTGGTAATTTATCAGAAGGAAATGGCTTACGAGCGCTTATTTTTGATTTTGAATATTCAAACCACCAAGGGATAATTGTCTATATGAGGGTATTTGATGGATCTGTAAAAAAGGGGGATGAGTTATTTTTTATTGCAGGAGAAGAAAGATTCACAGCTGGGGAAGTAGGGTTTTTCTTGCCAGAAAAAAAGCGTTCAGAGATAATTCGGTCGGGGGAGATAGGATATATTATTACTGGTATAAAAAATTTAACCAAGGCTACGGTGGGAGATACTATTACTGAATTTTTTAGACCAATGAATGCTCTTGATGGTTATATGCAACCAAAACCAGTTGTTTGGGCTTCGATTTATCCGGAGAGCCAAGATGATTTTACTCTTCTTAAACAGTCGCTTGAAAAATTAAAGCTTTCTGATTCTTCGCTTGGCTTTGAAGAAGAAACATCAGCTTCTTTGGGGCGAGGTTTTAAGTGTGGTTTTTTGGGAATGTTGCATCTTGAAATAATTACAGAAAGACTAAAGAGGGAACATAAAATAAATATAATAATTGCAGCTCCAACAGTAGGATATGAGGTTGTTTGTAAGGGAACAGAAAGAAGGGAGTTTATGTATTCAGCGGCTAATTTTCCAGATAAGGAGAAAATAGATCAGGTTTACGAACCATGGGTTTTTGCTAATATAATTACGCCTCCTAAGTATATGGGAGATATAATGAGGGTTTTGTATGACCACGAGGCTATCGTTGGCGATACTGAGATATTCGGGGATAGCAGGAATAGTCTTTCTGTTGAGATACCGCTGAGAGAACTAATGAGGAATTTTTTTGATGAACTGAAGAGCGTTTCTTCTGGGTTTGCTTCCCTTTCTTATAAGTTGGCTGGTAATAGGCAGGCAAGCGTAACTAGAATGGATGTTATTATTGCCAATGAGGTAATAAGCGCTTTTTCCAAAATAATTTCAACAAGAAGGATTGAGGAGGAGGCGAACGAAATCGTTGAGAAATTAAAAGACCTTTTACCAAGACAGATGTTTGATTTTAAGATACAAGCAAGGATTGACGGGCGAATCGTTTCTTCGAGATCTTTATCAGGAATGAAAAAAGATGTTGCTGGATATCTTTACGGCGGCGACATCACAAGAAAAATGAAGCTTCGGGAAAAACAAAAGAAAGGAAAGAAAAAAATGAAGAAACTTGGCGCAGTTAATATACCCACAGATGTTTTTCTGAAAGTTATGAAAGGGAAAGATTAGTTTTTATACAAAAAAGGAAGGAATATATAGCAGAATCATGCTTATTATTATCATAAAGCAAATGATTGCCCAGATTTTGTTTACCTTTTTTTTATTCTTTTTTAATATCATGTTATGTAATATAATACTTAAATGGCTGTTTTACAAGGAAGAAAAAGGATAAAAAGTTTTTTCAAATCAGGGTATTTTGCCTTATTCCTTTTTTTAATATTTTTTTGGATGGGGGGGAGCGTTTTTAATGTTTATAAAAAAGACAGATTAGCTCAAGAGAATAGGGCTAAAATAAAAAAGGAGTTTGATGTTTTAGAAAAGAAGAAAAATAGTTTACAGTACGAAATAAACAGACTCCAGAGTCAGGATGGTGTAGAAGAAGAACTTAGAAGGAGATTTCAGGTGGCAAAAGAGGGTGAACAAATATTAATAATAGTGGATAAGGATGAGGAGAAGAAAGAAATACCCATTGTTTTAGAGAAAGAATCGGTATGGTCTTCTATCTGGAAAGAAATGATGGCAACTCTTAGTTTCTGAGGACACGAGAGAGGGGATGACATAATTTTATTTATCGTATAAGATTAATTTTGTTGTAAATTGGTCAATCGTTGCGGGTATGGTTTAGTCCCGCCAGAGGACGGGCAGGGTCCGAACACGACCTACAGAAAAAGTCTTTGATTGTTTTTAAAATAAAAATAAAATATGTTTAATATGCGGGTATGGTTTAGTGGTAGAATGCGACCTTCCCAAGGTTGAGACGCGAGTTCGATTCTCGCTACCCGCATTTGTAGACAAAATCAAAGCGTAAGCTTTGATTTTGTTATCTACAAATAGTCTATTAGTTTCTTGTTTATTTGTGCGTTTCTGATATATTCTTTTTAGACAGTTTTAGAAGAAGGGTTCTTTCCTTCAGGAAATATAGTCTGTGGTTCTGGTATTAGTATAATTCGGAGTTAAGGAGATTGATTGGCCCGTGAATGCAAGCGGGAGCGGTTGGTCTCTGTGGGGTGTTAAAACCTCAACTCTGGGCTGACAGGCCACGAAACCATTGCCTCGGAGCAAATATTTTCTGTGTTTTATCCGCACGTACTAGTCGTGCGGATATTTTTTTGTTATATTTTTCTCATGTCGCAAAAATTTAAGAGGAAAAAAGAGGATTTTATTTGTGAAAAATGCGGAAATTTTGTTTCTGGGACGGGGTATACTAATCATTGTCCCATGTGTCTTTGGGGCAAACATGTGGATAATTATCCTGGCGACAGAGCGAATAAATGTGGCGGTTTAATGAAACCGATAAGAGTTGAAAGTGAAAAAGGGAAGTTTGTTTTGATACATAAATGTGAAAAATGCGGAGAAGGGAAGAGGAACAAAACAAATTTTGAAGACAACCTCTCTGTTCTCCTGGGCTAGATTTTATTTTAATATTATGTTATTTTTCTAATTAACATTTGCCCTCATAGTTCAATGGACAGAACAGCTCACTCCTAACGAGCAAATCCATGTTCGACTCATGGTGAGGGCATAAATAAAATGTTGACCTTAGTATTGGTTTTTGTCTATGAGTTAATAAATGTGATACAATTAAATTATGAATCAAAAAAATTTTTCAGAAAGAGCAATTGAGTTAAGCCCAGAGTCGGAGGAATTTAGAAAGCATGTTGCTGAATCTTTGGGTTTACCTCCGCATGTTAGTTGGGAGGTAATACAAATGGCAAAAGAAAAAATAAAAACAGAAAAAGGCGCTATTGAGAGAGGGTTGCCAAGAGATGCAGACGGAGAATATATCAAGAGATTTGACATAAGAAAAGATTCTTTAGAGGCAACTAAATTGTTTGCGAAGGCGATGGGGCTTCCCGAAGGCATAGATTCCACTGCCCTAGATCAAATAGTGATTGATCAAAGAAGGAAACAGCTTGCTTCTGAAAGGGGATTGCCGATAGACGCTGATTGGGAAACGATTGCGAATTTTGATAGATACATAGACGAAAATAAAAAAAATAAATAAAAACCGTGGACAACGATACAAAAGAAATTTTAAAAATAGTAAGAGAGAATAATAAAATATTACGTGGCATGAGAAGTGGTCAAAGGTGGTCATCATTTTTTCAATGGATATACTGGTTTGTAATAATTGGCTCGGTATTAGGAGCATACTACTATGTTCAACCCATGCTTGAGCCACTCATTGGTGCGTATGATAGTATAGTTGATAATATAGATAGCGTTAAGGGAAGTCTTAACGATGTTAACAACTCTATGGTTATTCCAAAAGATGCGATAGAACAAATAAAGAATACTCTGGAATTTTAGACAATAGGAATCTTTTTAATTTTTGTTAATAAAAAAGCGGACTCACATCCGCTTTTTTAATTGGTGCCGAGGGGCGGGCTCGAACCGCCGACCCCATGCTCTTCAGGCACATGCTCTACCAACTGAGCTACCTCGGCATTTTCTATTGTCTATAATAATGTAACAAAAATAGAATAAAAATCAACAGGTTGACTGGTTTGTGTATAAATGTTATCTTTTTCTAGAAATTGGTTGTTTGAAACATGAGGAGGAACAAAGATGTCGAACAAAGATATTTTTTGTTTTTTGAAGGAAGGAGTTGGTGATTTTAAGATAAAAGATTCAAATTTTCTCTCTTTTTTCGATGAGCACGAGGATGTTCTAACGGTCGAAGAGAGAGAAGTGATACTTGGTCTTATCTTGGTGAAAAGGCCGAAATTATTCGGCGAAATGATTGCGCGTTATTAAAACCACTCTGAAATTAAAAACCCCATTTTGGGGTTTTTCTAAATTATACTGATTTAACCTTTAACGTCTTTGATCTTTCCTTTATAATCTTTGGTAATTTTATCGTCAATAACCCATGTCTCTCTACCGCCTCTGCATTTTCTGAGTCTACTTCTTGTGGCAACATAACGCTTCTTGTGAATGAACCCCAATACAATTCTTGTGCGAAGAAATCCCCGTCGCTGAGATCATTGTGAACCTCCCTTGTTCCTTTTATGGTTACCATTTCTCTTGTGATTGCTATTTGTAAATCTTCTGGTTTAACTCCTGCTACCATTGTTTTTATTATTATTTCTGTGGGGGTTTGATACATATCTATGGCTAATTCCGCCTCTTGGGGCTCTTCTATTATTCTATTATTTAGTTCATCCTCATGTTCCACTTCAACGGGTTTTTTCCTGGCGCTTGTGTTTCCTGTAAGTTTTTCAAAAAAAGATATTTTATTATTTTTCATATTTTTTATATTTATAAATTATTTTTTGTTTGGTCTATCCTTTTCACTTTTTCAAAAAGTAAAACGAGAATGACTGCAAGAGACCAGAGGACAGTAAAAACATTTAGAATGTTTTTACCTCCATCCTTAATTATAAATAGATTAAAAAGACTATGCAATGTGGTGGCTGTGAATAACCCCAAAAAAATGTTTATATTCTTTGTTATTTTATTCTTATAAAAAGCGAAAGCCATAAAAATACCGATAGTCGAAGACGAAAGAAGGTGAAGTAGCGTAGCGCCGACAAAACGCATATTAGCGGTAAGCATGCTTAACGCTGAAAAATCTGGCTTCACTAGAAATAGAAAATTTTCGGCAGCAGCAAAGCCAAGAGCGGCTGTGATTAAGTAGATTAATCCGTCGATGGGTTCGTCGTATTCTTTTGATCTAATGGCAATAACGTATGCTACTGTAAATTTTGCTAATTCTTCTGTTAATGGCCAAAAGACCATAAACGCGTATTCGGTAGTCGTATATTTTCCGATAAATTGTTGAATGTAGAAAGTCGGAATAACAGAAAACATTCCCGCAATAAAAGTTAGAAGTATCAGTCTTCTTGGTTCGGGATTTTTTGAGTCTTCTCTTATCCAAAACCAGAGCCAAAGAAGTGGTGGTATTATTCCCGCTGTTAACGATAAAAAAATAGTACCCGCTGTTATACTTTCGGCCATTGTTCTATCATTATAAGATGATATTCTTTATTTTCAAAATGTTCGTTATATAATTTCCAAATTTCTTCTGTGACAAAAGGCATAAAGGGATGGAGAATCTTTACGCTTGTTTCCAGTATCTTTCTTAAAACCCATATGGTTTCTTCAGTTTCTTTTTTGTTTGAATTTGCTAAATTTATTTTGTTTTTTGATTCTTCAATTATTTTGTCGGCAAAGATATGCCAGAAGTAATGGTAAATCTCCTCTGCTGCAATATGGAATTTGTTGTTTTCCATATTGGTGTTTATGTTTTTTACTGTTTCATTGAATTCAGAAAATATCTTTTTATTTTCATCGCTATATTCTTCTGGCTCGATCATTGTTTTATCACCATTAGACAGAATAAATCTAGTCACATTCCATATCTTATTGGCAAAATTTTTATATCCTTTTATCTTTTCTTCATACACCCTTGTGTCTGTGCCAGGTCCTGCGCCCGCGATTAAAGACATTCTTGCTGCATCTGCTCCATATTTATTTGCAATATCCATCGGGTCTATCCCATTTCCAAGGGATTTACTCATTTTTCTGCCCCGGGAATCCCTTACTGTCCCATGAAGATAAACTTTTTCAAATGGTATTTCTCCTATTAGATATCCCGTCATGAGTATCATTCTTGCAACCCAGAAAAAGAGAATTTCATAGCCAGTCTCAAGCATGTTTGTTGGATGATATATTTTTAGATCGCTTGTTTGTTCGGGCCAACCAAGTGTGCTAAAAGTCCATAAACCAGAGGAGAACCAAGTATCTAGGGTATCCTCGTCTTGTTTCCAATTCTCTCCTTCTGGCGGATTAATATCGCAATATATCTCTACGTTTTTGTTGTTTAGTTCGGTTGATTCTTTTATTTCGGTTTTTTGAACATCGGTCTTTTCTCGATACCACACAGGTATTCTGTGTCCAAACCAGATTTGTCTACTTATGCACCAATCGCGAAGATTTTCTATCCAATGGAAATATGTTTTGTTAAAATGGTCTGGCGTTATTTTTATTTGACCACTTTCAACTGTTTTTTTCATTATTTCTTTTAGGGTCGTTTCGTCTCCAGAATTTATTCCGTTTATTTTTGATGATGGGATCTTGAATTTTTTATTTACATCAACGAACCATTGCATTTTTGGTAATGGCTCTATTATTCCACCAGTTCTCTCTGCTAGAGATATATTTTGATCTACATCTTCTTCCTTCTCTAAAAGATTTTCTTTTTTTAACCATTCAATAATAATATCTCTTGCCTCTGTTGTTTTCTTTCCTTTTAATTCTGGATTTTCTACGGTCATTTTTGCGTATTCGTTTATGACCTGGATCTTTGGAAGTCCGTGTCTTTCTGCAATATCCCAGTCGGTCATACTGTGTGCAGGGGTGACACCAAGTGCTCCGGTTCCAAAATCTTTATCCACGGTTTCATCTGCTATTATTTTTATGTGAATTTTTACTCCAGAGAATTCAATATCATATTCTTTTCCCACAAATTTTTTGTAACGTTCATCTTCTGGGTGCACTGCAACAGCGGTGTCTCCAACCTTGGTTTCTGGTCGAGTCGTTGATATCGATATGGGAAAATTTTTGGAATATTTGAAAGTATAAAATTTTGCTTTTCTTTGTTCATAAACAACTTCATCGTCTGAAACAGTGGTTTGTCCCTTTGGATCCCAGTTCACTATTCTGTGACCTCTGTAGATAAGTCCATCATCATACATTTTTTTGAATGCTGTTTTTACCGCAATATTTCTCTTTTCATCAAGCGTGTATGCCTCTCTGCTCCAATCTACTGAAGCCCCCATTATTTTTAGTTGGTTGATTATGGTGTCGTGACTGTTTTTCGCAAAATCATTTATTCTTTTTAAAAGTTCCTCTCTTCCTATTTCGTAGCGATTCTTTTTTTCATTTTTATAGATGTCTTTTTCGACTCTTGATTGAGTGGCTATCGCGGCATGATCTGTGCCTGGTAACCAAAGAGTTCTTTTACCAGACATTCTATTGTATCTGGTCATTATATCTTCTATGGTTAGCATTAAGGCGTGTCCCATATGTAGTGTTCCAGTGACATTTGGAGGAGGCAAGACCATTGAAAAAACAGGAGCATCATGTTTTGTGTGTCCATTCTTTATACAAACGTCGGGATTAAATAAACCGCTTTCTTCCCATACTTTATATATCCTCGGTTCAGTACTCTGTGGTTCGTATGGTTTTAAAAGTTTATCATTTATCCCATTGAGGGCAGAATGTGTTTGTGTTTTTTCTGTACTCTCATCTCTTATGTTTTGGATATTATTATTTTTCATTGATTATTGTATTTTTGTCCTTTCGCGAATGCTTTTTTGGCAGGACATGTATTGTAAATGTTAACAGATTTGTTTGTTTTTTTCTATTTTCTTATTTACTCAAAGTCAAATTACCACTAGCTTTAAGTTTTTTAATTTTTATTGGTTCGAATTTCGTCTTGTCCTTTAAGTATCTAAAATAACCGGCCACGGCTATCATGGCAGCGTTGTCAACAGAAAAGCTTCTTTCCGGAATATAAATTTTTGAATCGCTGAATTCTTCATCTATCATTTTTCTGAAAGTCTCTCGTATTTTTTTATTTGCAGAGACTCCGCCTCCGATGATTAGTGTTTTTACACCATATTTTTTAAGAGCCTTTTTTGTTTTGCTTATAAGCGTATCCACCACAGATTCTTCAAACTCGAAGGCTATTTCTTTTTTTATATTATCGGTAAGTTCACCTAGCTCTTTTATTTTATAAAGAACTGCTGTTTTGAGTCCGGAGAAAGAAAAATCAAAATCATTAGAATTTATCATTGGGCGCGGAAAGGTGAGCCCGATTTTATTTGCAAGAATAAATTCTTCGGCAAGCCTTGAGATTCCGGGTCCACCAGGGTAGGGAAGTCCGATCATTCTTGCCACCTTGTCAAATGCTTCTCCGACAGCATCGTCTCGCGTTCTTCCAAGGATTTTGTATTTCATCCAGTTTTTAATTAAGACAAGCTCGGTATGTCCTCCGGATATGAGTAAGGCGAGAGAAGGGAAATCTATTTTTGCATCTTTCTTTTCAAGGAAGCTTGAGAATATGTGCCCTTCCATGTGGTTGATCGGGATTAATGGCTTTTCCCATATTAGCGATAAAGTCCTTGAGAGATTGACGCCAGTCCACAAAGCGGGCTCAAGACCTGGTCCGTATGTAACGGCAATTACATCTATCTTTGGTGTTTTGAAATTTTGTAAAAATTTTTTTAGGGAAAAAAGTAATTCGGGTTCTCTGTTGAGAAGAATTTCTAGGTTTTTATTGAGCAGGGTTCCTTTTTTATTTTCTTTTAGAAGTTTTGCTTTGGCAAGGGTCCTTTCGAGCAAAGGGATTAGATTTTTGGAATGTTCTCTTTTTGCTAAAAAGGGAACAACGCCATTCCATTTAGAATGAAGTTCTATTTGCGAGTGTGTGAGGTTGGCTAGTATCTTGAAAAAGGGCCGTTTTAGACCCCCTTTTGCCTCAATAACGGCTATTCCAGTGTCATCGCAACTTGTTTCTATGGCAAGAATCCTCATTTTATTATATTTTTTTTAATTTTCCATTATGGAACATAATAAGATGTATATTATATCAAAAAAAGATATATTTCCATTTTTTTGTTTTTTAAATTTGTTTATGGTATTTAATAGAGATGAATATTTTAAACAGAGAGGATGTGCTAATAAATAAAGGGGAAATAATATCCGAAATCAAGAAGGGAAAGATATTTGTTTATCCGACAGATACGATATATGGACTTGGGGCCAATGCTGAAAATTCTGAATCTGTAAGAAAAATAAGAGAAATAAAGAGGAGGGATGAAAAGCCTTTTTCTGTTATTTTCCCTAGTTTTGAAAGAGTTCTTGTCGATTGCGATATCGAAGAAGATGATTTTTCTTTTATTAGATCAAAATTACCCGGACCATATACCTTTTTTGTTGAGATGAAAAAAAACTCACATTTGTCTCGAGAAATAAATCCCAAAGAGATGAGTGTTGGGGTAAGAATGCCGAATCATTGGTTTTGGGAGGTTATTAAAGAATCGAATATCCCCTTTGTAACAACATCGGTAAATATCAGCGGAGAAAAGCATATGTCAGATATTGATAGTCTGTCGGATAAAATAAAAGAACAAATAGATTATTTAATATATGAAGGGAAAAAGGACGGTTTGCCTAGCGAGAAGATAGATATTAGGAGGGGGTTGAAAAAATAAAAGAAAAATAGTTAAATATGTTGGCGTAATTTAAAAACACACAAAGGGATTGTTGTTTTAAAATGAGTATTTTGTAAAAAATAATATAGGGGGGCGACTAGCTCAGATGGTTAGAGCGTTACATTGACATTGTAAAGGTCACAGGTTCGATTCCTGTGTCGCCCACAAAAAATAACTACTTGGATGCAACATCTCGGTGTTTTTGTTTTGTGGTGATTAATATTCTGTCTCGCGAGTTGGCTTGCTCTTACCTTCTTGAGACAATTTTAATAAACTTGGATTTATGTGTCTCAAATGTGCAAATTGTTTCCAGGTTCTTTAAATCACAATTCACATTGACTATTTTTATTAAAAGTGTTTAATTCAAAGAAATTCTTATTAGGAGGTCATATGGGTTTTGTCTTGCAGATACTTCTTATTTTTTTTGTTCTTGTTTTTACAATATCAAATGATGAAGAAGATGATAATCTTTAGAGTTTTTAGGTAGATAAGAAAAAATTGAGTAATGGGGGGGGGGTTTGTTCTTTGTTTCAGTATTATTCAATGAAAAACCGGCACTTTGTGTGCCGGTGTTTTTTATTCTTTACTTGGTGAGGTGAAGGACTCCATCCTCCACTTTGAGTTTTTGGGTTTCCACCAAACCCGTCTTACTTCCGTTTTTATGAAAAAGGGGTCCCCTAACTTCCATATTTATCGATAGGGCTTTTTTGCCCTCAATTATTTTATTCATGGAAAAAAAAGGATTGAGGTATGCACGAACCCTCCAAAGAGACTCGTTGCACAACCTCCGGAGTTCTTCCCTCGCAGATTCCTGAATTTTTTTGAAATTTTCTGAAAAAGCTTGAGGGCTATTTGTTGCAAAGGTGAATCGTACCATCTGATACGTATCATCTTCGTCCTTGGGATCAATCCTTGGCTTGTAGAAGGCATTGATCATAACAAAGCCCATATTTTCAATTTCTTCAAAAATATCAACAAAAACTTTTTCAGTTGGAGATATCACACAAATGCCCTTAATCGCCCTCTGGGTTCTTTTCGCTCTTTCCTCACTCGTCTCTTTGGCTGTCCATCTTACTCCAAGGGGGACAATCGACTTATTCGAAAAGGAGAATTGCAAAAGAATTATTTTTATATCTTTGTCTTCTAATGAAACCTTGTTAATGGCCACGAGATTCCTCCTGATATTTAAATTTTGTATTCTGAAAGAACGAACTATTTAAGCTTACAATGAATTAATCTTCTTGTCAAATTTGGGTTTGAAATATATACGAAGGCAATCATGTTATTGTAGCTAAAGATTAATTTTCCTTCTGGATGTAAGAGTCGAATCTAAATGAATGGGTTTGGAAAATTTTAATGAGAAATATTAAAGAAATTTATAGATTAAATAAAAAACACATATTTCTGAATATATTTTTTTTAATTAGTCTTTAAAAGTAAGAATAAATAGTTACCGAGATTCTCCTTCAAAGTCTGATGCAACAACACCCCATTGCATGGTTATGGGGTCAAGTTTGACCCAAACGCTTTTCCCTATTGATGGTTGTGTTGTGAATGGCTCTTCCGGTAATCTTTCTGCAAAATTAACAACAATTACATTTTTTCTGTTTGTTTCTCTGGATGTTGAACCCTCGTTTATGTTGGTTGTTTGTGGGGCGATTCGATCACCAAGATAGAATGCATGAGATCCGATATAACCTTCAGATGTATTGAGTGCCCCTACTAGATAAAAGAATGTTCCACTTCCACCAGTTTCTTGTGTCAAAAGAAATGCCACATCTTCTAATCCATCATCATTTAAATCGTGACTTACCTTATTTCCGAAATATTTAGTAACTATTTTCATATTCCCTCCATTTTTATCTGCTACTTCAGAAAAACCATCTTTTAGGGTTGTGGGCTTTCCGTCAATGATATAAGTAGCGTTCTTTTCATCTGTGACTATTTTTTTAATCTTTTGTTCTTTGGAATTTTGGAGTGTCATAGCTCCAAAGACTAAAAAGAACAACACAGCTATATATAATATTTTTTTCATGAAAATATTGTAGCATTTTTAACAATAAAGATAAAAAATAATCTTATCTTTTAAGGGATTTTGTGATAAAATTTGGGGATGGAAAACCAGACACTAATAGATTTTATTCAAAAAAGAACAAATGAGGGGGCCACAAGGGAGCAGATCGATAAAGATTTAAGCAATGATGGTCGCTTTGTTTTTGTTAATGGCGCGTGGACCGAGAAAGAATCTGCGAAAACCATAAAAGAGCAAACAGGAGCAAGCGGCGAAGATTTTCTTACCAACGGAATTGCCAGAGGGCAAAATGATATTTTAGAGAAAATCGGAAAAATAAAAAGGAATTTTTTTATTATAATCTCTTTGATACCCTTAACAATTTTTATATTTAGCACAAAGAATACTTTTAATTTCTTAGAAAATTCAGTTAAAACAAGGGGCGTAATCGTTGAGTTATCTACAACAGATTTCAGCGATGGTTCGCCGGCATATTGTCCGATAATCGAATATCATGATAATAACTCAAATTTAATTAAGTTTAAGTCAGATTCCTGTTTGGGTGGCAATTCTTTTAAAAACAAAGTCGGAGACGAGGTTGATGTTTATTACAGCTCGAATTCAGACGATAAAAGATGGGGAACATTTTGGGGAATTTGGTCTTTCAGTATAGTTTCGGCGATTTTCTTTGTCACGGCAATATTTTTTGCTTTCGCGCCAATAACCCGCATGAAGGTGAGGATTAGGTAGTAACCTTAATTAAAGCTGAATAGTTTGTTTAGACAAACTCGAAGTTATGGGCCTACAACCTGGCTTTCTGAACTTGTTAAGTATGGGGAAGATGTGGTTTTCAGTATTCAGGAATTAAACATTTTGATGTCTAATCCTAGATAATGTCTATTTACTCTTCGCCTCAATTCACTATATTTTTTCTTGAACAAAATGACTATTTAATATAGTATTCATTTTGAATTTAAAGATTTTGGTTCTTTAATAAATGGAGGTTTTTATGAGAAATTTTGGAATTGGTGTATTGGTCGGTGCTTTTGTTATTATTTCTTTCCTTTATATATGCAATGGTGATAAAGGATTAATCTACAGTAATTGGGAACAAGAAAGTAGAAAAGAAATTCAAAAAGCGGTTGCGAGTATTTTTGAGCGAAATAAACTAATTCTCGAAAGCAAAACCTTTGAAGATGCTAAAAATGTGTTTCTTTATCGAACCTTAACTCCAAATCTGGAGGGAGGAGTCTGGTATGAAGTCAGAAGAGCTGCTGAGTATGAATTAAGAAACGCGGCATATCTTAAAATGAAAAGCCTCGCATCTACTTCAGAGCAAATATCCGA
Organism: uncultured Candidatus Saccharibacteria bacterium; assembly: GCA_964649715.1. GTDB lineage: Bacteria > Patescibacteriota > Minisyncoccia > Phycocordibacterales > UBA12445 > UBA12445. The sequence goes on along the minus strand of CAZYTH010000008.1, from coordinate 902 downwards.
AACAGAGACAATTTATCCAAGACTGCAAGAGTCTAAACAAAATAACTGATGAAATTAAATACACCCGTCAAAAGCGGGTGTTTTTCTTTTGATTCGGAATATTTTAATTGGTTAATTTTTCCAAAATAAAAGTTGGTTCAAAATATAGGTTAAATAAGCTAGTTCGGAATTTGAGCCTATGGGCCTGCTTGCCGGTAGGCAGGGACGGAATTGGAACCCTGTGATTGTGTAGATTGAGGATATTTGGAGATTTGGGTAAAAAAACCTCCCGATGAGGGAGGTGCCGGTGCGTTGCTTATTCTTCGTATGTTGTTTCTTTTTTAGTTCCGCATTTATCGCAATGTCGACAGTTCGGCCACACAGCACTTCCGCATCTTTTGCATTTTACCAGTATTTTACCAATATTTCCGCACGTGGAACAGTATTTTCTTCCCTGGTCAGCTCTCCCGATGTGACCATGCTCCGGACAGTGGTAAACAGTATTCCTTGTTTTTTCGAAAAGAGAAAGGGCTGAAGAAAGGACCGAGAAGAAAAAACCCAAAATTACCGCTGTTGTAATAATTAGAAGAATAACCATTTTATTTCTCCTTTTTCAAATAACCTTAAGCTAGAACAAAAAACCTATCTAGTTCAATAGACTACTATTTTTTTAGATAATATCAAGTATGGCCATACAGAGTCTCGGCCACGAGTTACTAAGTCTTTTATTTCGCTTCGCTTATAAAAGCCTAAGTACTCTCGGCCCCGACTCGGCTCCCTTGCTTTCAGCAATGGGCCCGCCTCCGTCTTTCGATTCTCTGTAGTATCAAAAAATACAACAAAACAAGAGCTTGCGCTCTTGTTTTGGTATTTTATGACCCTACGGGGATGGAATTGGAACTCTTTATTTAATCAGATTGAGA
>CAZYTH010000007.1:55602-57765 GCA_964649715.1 uncultured Candidatus Saccharibacteria bacterium | reverse complement strand
CTACAACAACAAACGACTATTATTTATCTCAAGTAGACAAAGGATACTTCTTCTCCACCACCTCTGCCGATAATTTAATAAATTCCTCCACCACAATCCCTAAAACCACACTAGCTAACACATGGTCTGCTCTCAACATCTTCAACGCTGGTGCCTCAACCTCAGCTCTCACCGTCACAGGTAATACATACCTTGGTACCACTACAATCACAAATCTTGTTGTTACCAACACAGAATCTCCTTCAATATTCAATTACTCTTCTACTACTGTTCTGTCGGTATCTGGTCCATCATACTTCGGCACAGTTGCATCAGGTACATGGAACGGAGACACCATCGGAGTCAACTATGGTGGCACAGGTCTTTCCTCTATTACAGATGGATACCTTCTCCTCGGTGGACTCGGTAACACATACACAAGTATATCTTCAACCTCTCTCCCATATCTATCATCATTCACAGAATCAGATCCTATCTGGATGTCTGCATCAACAAGCTATCTTAAGATAACTGATGCAAATACCAACTATCTATCATTGTTAAATTGGTATGCTACAACCACATCAGCTCTCACAGAAGGAACAAATCTCTACTACACACAAGATAGAGATATCAAGTTCTCCACAACATCCGCAAACTACTGGGAGACACAACAAGCGGCAAGAGGTGGTAGTGCTTCATTCTCCACCACATCAGCAGACTACTGGAAAACAGAAAGGAATTTCTTCTCCACAACATCCGCTTTACACTTCCTTACACAAAATCAAGGCACTTCATTCTCTACCACGTCCGCAGACCACTGGATAACCGCATCCACCACAATCCCCAAAACCACACTAGCTAACACCTGGTCTGCTCTCAACATCTTCAACGCTGGTGCCTCAACCTCAGCTCTCACCGTCACAGGTAACTCTTGGCTCGGTACCACAACCATCACAAACCTCTCTGTAACCAACACAAACACATCAACATTCGCAGGTCTTTTGGACATACAAGGCACAGGCACTTCCACTATTTCTTCTAACTTGAATGTACAAGGACAACTACAAGTAGGTACAGGGTCAATATATCTTCGAGATAATGCGACCTCTACATTTAATGGAGGTATTAACCTATCCCAGGGTTGTTTCTCTGTAGGCGGTGTATGTCTTGGTGCAGGAGGTGCTTCACAATGGACCACATCTGGATCTAATATTTATTACAATACAGGGAACGTAGGTGTTGGAACAACAACACCACAATCTGCTTTATCTATCTATGGAAATTTATTACTTGAAGGAACTAATAGATATCTTAATCTTGGAACGACAACAGGCTCACTAGGTTATGGCTTAAGAGATGTGAACGGAACAATCCAAGTCAAGAACTCTTATGGAGATTGGATAGCATTGGCTTCTACTAGCGCTGGACTTGGGGTGACGCAGAATGATGTGACCTCCTCCAGAACTCTATCTACTGTCTATCAAAACAATACAGGAAAGCCACTTTATGTTTCAGTAACTGGACATTATGTTAGTGGTGGTGCTGATTCATTAGTCGCAGTTTCTGATAGTAATAGTTCACCAACAACCCAGATAGCATGGTTTTCTTCTGTTGACAGTTTTGCAAAGTCACTTTTCTTCATCGTTTCTCCTGGTAATTACTATAAAATAAATCATGGCGGTAGGATGGCCCTGGATAAGTGGTTTGAATGGACCCTCGATGGCGGAGGAACTACTGGTAGTGCCGATGGAACATTCTCCACCACTTCAGCCAACTACTACATGGATACGGGTAGTAGTACCATCCCGACTATGTACAAGAATAATACTTGGACAGGCACTAATATATTTAACAATTTAATAACGGGTAACATTTCAGGTAACGCTAGCACTGTCACAAATGGAGTTTATACAAATAGTTCATATGCTAATCCAACTTGGATAACTTCTCTCGCCAATACAAAAATAACAGGTCTTGGTTCTCTCGCCACCTTAAGCACAATAGGTTCTTCCGAAATAACCAATGGTTCCATAACATTCGCAGATTGGAACTCTAACTCATGTACATCGGGACAAGTTCCCTCTTGGAATGGTACCGCTTGGGTGTGTGCGTCTGTAAGCGGTTCCGGTACCGTAACCAGCGTAGCGTTAAGTGGGGGCACAACGGGTCTCACGGTAAGTG
>CAZYTH010000007.1:0-55502 GCA_964649715.1 uncultured Candidatus Saccharibacteria bacterium | reverse complement strand
AAGCACTTTATCTGATTCTGATTTTAGAACGGCGATAGGTGCAGGTACAGGTTCTGGAAATGGTACCGTAACCAGCGTAGCGTTAAGTGGGGGCACAACGGGTCTCACGGTAAGTGGTTCACCAATCACAACATCTGGAACTATCACTTTGAGTGGAACATTAACTGTTGCAAATGGAGGTACGGGGGCTACCACCGCAGAAGTGGCCAGAACGAACCTTGGCCTTGGTTCTCTCTCTACACTTAGTGCTGTAAGCGGCGGAACAGGAGGAACAATAACAGACGGAACAATAATCAATGACGATATTTCAACATCAGCCGCTATTGCTGGAAGTAAGATATCGGGATGGAATGGCACCAATTGGGATACTTCATATACCGACAGAATGAAGTGGGACGGAGGTTCAACAGGCCTCACACCTGCCACAGGAAGAACTTCTCTTGGAGCTACAACCCTAGGTAGTAATTTATTCACCATAACTAATCCTGGCGCGATTAGATTCCTTAGAGTAAATGCAGATAATACCGTAAGCACTTTATCTGATTCTGATTTTAGAACGGCGATAGGTGCAGGTACAGGTTCTATTGGTGGTAGTGGTAGTTCTAATTATGTTTCTAAATGGACAAGCACAACAGTCCTTGGTAATTCTCAGATTATAGATAATGGCACCAATGTTGGGATTGGAACAAGTAGCCCCTCTGCTAAATTTTCCATTGGTAATCAGCCTACAGATTCTGGACCACTCTTTTATATTTCCACAACAACAGGAGGTGTGTCTAAGCCTGTAATTTTTGTTGCTCCTGACGGAAGAGTTTCTATTGGAACCACTTCTTTGTCTTCTTCTAATAACGCCGTTTTGAACATGGGAGGTGGTATCGATTTTTCTAGGGCAGATTCAAATGGTAATGGTATCTATATGCAGGGTGTGAGTTTTTTGAATACCTATAATAATAATACTTTCATCGGTAAGCAATCGGGTAATTTCTCTTTAACTTCTAACTATACAGTTGGCGTTGGTTTGGGTGCACTACAAAAATTATCATCAGGTGATTATAATACGGCTATTGGTCATTATAGTATGGGTAATCCTCTTACTCCTAGTGTAACAGGCAACTCTAATACTGGTCTCGGGTATGCTTCTCTGTATAACATAACAACTGGTCGTAGTAATGTCGGTCTTGGTTTGAGTGCTTTGCAAAGTTTAACATCCGGAGATTATAATACCGCCATAGGAGAGAGAGCCATGGGATCCGCTAACGTTACTGGTATTCAAAATGTAGCTATCGGTTCTCAGGCAGGATGGAGTCTGACTTCTGGTAATTACAATATTTTATTGGGAGGTGCATCTCTTGGAACCAATTCGGTGGGTAATTCTAATATATCAATAGGTTATGGATCTGCCTATAACAATACTGGATCTGACAACGTTTTTATTGGTGATTATGCGGGAAATACAAATAATGGTTCTGGTAATGTATTTATTGGACATGATGCGGGGAGGGCTACTGCGGGTTCAAACAAACTTGTTATAGATAATACAAGCGGATCCTATCTAATTTATGGTGAATTTGATAACAATAGAGTTGGAATAAATGACACAATTCTTTCAGATACTTTTGAGGTTGGTGGAAATATGAGGGTTGGAACCGGAACAGATGGATGTATAAAGGACGCTGACGGAACGACACTTGTTGGAACGTGCTCGTCTGATGAGAGACTAAAGAAGAATATTGAGTCAATTGGTAATATTGTAGGAAAATTATCGTTACTAAATCCTGTTACATACAATTGGAGAGCTGATGAGTATTTGGAAATGCAATTAGGGACATCTACTGAGTATGGTTTGATCGCTCAAGAAGTTGAGAAAGTATTTCCTGAATTAGTAACAAGCGATGAGTTTGGTTTTGAGAAAATCAAGTTTCATATTCTACCATTCTATCTCTTGCAGGGTGTAAAAGATTTGTATGCCTCGTCAACAGAAATATCCACAAAACTTGATTTATTCATAGCAAGCTCAACAATAAACACCAATCACATCTGGACCGTAGACAGTAACACTGGCTCCATTAAACTCGTTTCCTCTCAAATAATTGATATGCAGGGTCAGGATATTGTAAATATTGGAAAACTTATATCTTCTTCTGGGAAGTGGAGTATAGATGAAAACGGAAAATTAGTTGTGCGGGAAATAGAAGCTAATAAGATAAAAACAGGAGAATTTTGTATGGGTGGTAAATGTATAGATGTAGATAAATTTGAAGCCCTTCTCCAATATGCTGGAATAGCAGATACCCAAAGCACAACCTCCGAAACGTTAGAAGAATCTAATTCAGGAGGAACATCTACAACCACCACCACCAATAACAATACCTCTGGTGTAGGTGGCAGTTCTGAACTTTCTGTTTCTACAACATCCACAACAACAATCACAAGCAGTGAATCTCAGGAACTCCAAGATGAACAACAAACAATCCCCACAGAAAATCAAACAGAATCGTCAGATACTGAAGATTCAACAGTACAACCTCAAGACACAGAAGACACTGCTTCTTCCGTGAAAGAAATAATTAAAGAAGAACCACAACAAGAAGAGCAAACCGCAGAAGTTCTACCAGAACCTGAAGAAGCAGAAGTTGTCCAAGAGATTGTGGAACCAGAAGAAACAACCTCAACAGAACCAGTTGCTTCAGAACCAACAGAAACCATCGAATCTGGAAACACAGAGGCAGGGGAGTAGAGAAACAAAATTTATTTCAAAAGAGCTTCAAAGTAACTCAGAATTGGCAAAATAAACACTTAATATGTGCTTACTTATCCACAGGTTTATCCCCAGTTTTGCCATTTATACTCTTTTGGAAACTTCGTTTCCAAAAGTGGATAAGATGTGGATAACTTTTAAAACACTAGATACAAAGCAAAAGATACTATATACTGTCGATATGTTAGTTGATGAGGTAAAAATACACACAAAAGGTGGAGATGGCGGAAACGGCGCCCTTACTTTTGGTGAGGGAAAATTTTCAAAAAGCCCATGTGGGGCTGAGGGAGGAAACGGAGGTTCCGTTTTTATAGAAGCATCTTCAGAGATAGCTGATCTTTCTCGTTTTAGGTATGAAAAAGATTTCGTAGCTGGAAAAGGGGAGAATGGATACAAAAATAAACAAGGCCTGGATGGCGCGGATATTTTTTTAAAAGTTCCAAGAGGAACGGTTGTTCACAACAAGACCATAGGTGATAGCACAGAACTTTTAGAGGATGGTGATCGGGTCATGGTGGCAAGAGGAGGAACTCGTGGTAGGGGAAACGCTTCTTTTTGTAGCGCAAGAATGTGTGAGCCGGAAAAATTTGAAAAAGGAAGGTTTGGTTATGAGGCCGAAATAGAATTAGAACTCCAGCTTATCGCAGATGTTGGTCTTGCTGGCCTCCCAAACGTTGGTAAGTCAAGTCTTTTAAATATTGTAACTGGTGCGAGAAGTAAGGTTGGTAATTATTTTTTTACGACTCTTGAGCCTTATCTTGGAGTTCTTCCTGGTGGTAATATCGTTGCTGATATTCCTGGAATAATTGAAGGTGCCTCAGAAGGAAAAGGTTTAGGAACAAAGTTTTTGAGACACGTTAGGAGAACAAAGGTTGTTGCACACTGTATTTCTCTTGAGAGTGAAAATGTTGAAAAAGATTATAAAATAATAAGAACAGAGCTAAAGAATTACAGTGAGGATTTAGCTTCTAAGCCAGAATTTTTGGTTCTGACCAAAGCTGATTCTATAACAAAAGAGGAATTAAAAAAGAAGGAGGCTCTTTTAAAAAAGATCAATAAAAATTATTGCATTGTTTCTATTTTGGATGATCAGTTATTAAAGAATTTTATTGATAAGATAAATAAATTTGTGAAAAGTGTTAATACGAAAAATAAAAAATTAAAAAATAAAGATAAAAAATATGAGTGAGTTAAAACCAAAAATAAGTTTTGATGATTTTTCAAAAATCGATCTTCGTGTGGGAACGATAATTTCAGCTGACGATCTTGAGGATTCGAATAAATTAATAAAACTCATTGTTGATATTGGAGAAGAAAAAAAACAAATAATCGCAGGTATTAAAAAACAATACAAAGTAGAAGATATTGTTGGAAAACAGGTTGTAATAGTTGCAAATCTTGAGTCCAGAAATATTGCAGGCAACATCTCTGACGGAATGTTACTTGCAGCTCACGATGAGAATGAATTGCCCGTTGCACTATTTCCCGAAAGAATTGTTTCGGATGGTAGTCAAATAAGTTAAATTTATTGAGTCATGATAAAAAGAACGATAAAATTTTTTGACAGACTAGAGGATAAAATAAGAGGATATTTGAGCAAACATCTTCTTGCTTATAGCTTTGTCGGAGGATTTTCAATTGTTGTTTTTTGGCGCGGGGTTTGGGAGGTATTTGATTCTTTTGAGATATTTGACGACTTTAGCGGAGGAATGATTTCTATCGCTATTAGTTCCACGGTAATGCTTTTGACTGGATTGTTTGTTTCTTTCTTCGTTGGAGATCGAATAATATTATCTGGTTTAAAGCGCGAGAGAAAGTTAGAAGAGAAGACTTTTGAAGAGTTTGAGAAGGAGGGAGATGCTTTTAAATCAACGGTTGAGAAGCTGGATTGTATAGAAAAAAAGATAATAGAAATAGAAAAAAAATTAAATAGTCTTTGATTCTTAAAAAGTTGTGGTTTGTATGTTTGGCTTATAAAAAATCTGTGATTTTGTCACAGATTTTTTATAACAACTATTAACCATAAGCTAACAGCTAATTAAGTAATTCCTCAACCACTTCTTTCACATCTGAACCGTCTGCTTTTCCCTTTAGCTCTTTCATTACAGCACTCATAAGCAAGCCAGACTTTGTTTTGTCTGTTATGTTAAGTTCATTCTTTTTTGTTAACACAATCTTTTTAATATCCTCCTTGTTTATTCCTTCCGGGATAAAAGTTTTTAGTATTCCGAGTTCCTCTTCTTCTGATCTGGCGAGATCATCTCTCCCCCCACTTCTAAATTGTTCTACTGAATCCATTCTTCTTTTTGCAGCTCTTTTGATCACAGAGAGAGCGTCTTCGTCGCTCAAGATTTCGTCTGGTTTTCTTTTTTTAGAAACAAGTTCGTTTGTAAAATCAGTGACCAACCCCCGAAAGACTCCTAATCTTAGTTGGTCTTTTTCTATCATCGCTTTTTTAATGCTGTTCTTTATATCCAAATGTAGTGACATATTTTTTATTTTTATTTTTTAAATAATTTAAGCACATCTTTAAATAATTTTTTCACCTACTATTATTCTATTCTTTGAGATAGAATAATCAATATGTTCAAGGAAAATTTTGAAGATTCATATAAAAAACTGAATATGGGGCAAAAAGAAGCTGTCGATTCGTTAGAAGGCCCTGTAATGGTCATTGCAGGCCCTGGAACAGGCAAGACGCAAATATTAAGCCTAAGGGTGGCAAACATATTAAAAAAAACAGACACTCCTCCTGATGCGATTTTGGCCCTTACATTCACAGAGTCAGGTGTTCATTCTATGAGGAAGAGACTTGTCTCTATAATTGGAAGTGAGGCATATAGAGTGAATATATTTACTTTCCATGGTTTTTGCAACAACGTTATCAAAACCTACCCAGAGGAATTCCCAAGAATAATTTGTTCAAAAAATATTTCTCCGATAGACGAAGTTCAAATTATGGAGAGCGTTATAGACAGATCAAATATTGAAAAATTAAGACCATATGGTGAAAAATTTTATTATCTAGATTCCATACTAAGAGCTATAAGCGACATGAAAAGGGAAGACATTTCGCCAGATAGACTAGATGAACTTATTTCAGAAGAAGAGAATAATTTCAAAAAAATAGAAGATGTCCTGCATGAAAAAGGAGTCCACAAGGGAAAGATGAAGGCAAAATATATCGAAGTTCTTAAATACATAGAAAGGAATAAGGAGTTATCTCTCTTGTACAGAAATTACGAAGAAGCTCTTCTGGAAAATAGATTTTATGATTATAACGATATGATAATGGAAACCGTTAGGGCTCTTGAGGTAAATCAGGACCTACTTCTTCGCCTGCAGGAAAATTATCAATATATTCTTGTTGATGAACACCAAGATACGAATAATGCTCAGAATAAGGTTTTGGAGTTGATATCAGGATTTTATGAGTCCCCAAATCTTTTTATAGTTGGTGACGAGAAACAGGCTATATTTAGATTCCAGGGAGCTTCTTTGAACAATTTTTTATACTTTAAGGATAAATATAAAGAGGCAAAAATAATATTTTTAGAAGAAAATTATAGGTCTACGCAGAATATTCTCGATTCTGCGCATAGTCTTATAGAAAAAGGAGGAGAAAAAGGAAGAGAGTTAAGAAAAAGATTAGTTTCTAAGACAGAAAAAGACGACAGAAAGATATCTTTGGCATCTTTTTCCTCTGATGATAATGAAATATTTTATATCGCAGACGATATAGAAAGTAAGATTAAAAAAGGTCTCTCGCCCGGGAGTATCGCCATTATTTATAGAGACAATAAAGATGCTTTCCCTATCGCTCAAATATTGGGAAAATATGGAATACCTTTTGCAATAGAATCAGACCAAAACATTTTGGAAGATGAAGACATGAAAAAATTGATAGTTGTAATGGAAGCGGTGAATGAATTTGGTGACAATGAAAAATTCATAAAAATGCTTCATTTGGATTTTCTAAAAATAGATGAATTCTCTATATATAAATTATTGAAATTTGCGGAAAAAGGAAGAAAAAAGTTATTAGATGTTGTGCATAAAAACGATGAGATAGAAGACATCGATGGTCTTGAATTCACCAAGATAAAAGAACTCTTTATGAAGTTGGCTTCTCTTTCTAAGCTCGCAAAAAATAAACCGGTTGTAGAATTTTTCGAGATATTATTGAAAGAAACCGGTTTTTTGGAATATATTTTATCTGATCTGAACTCTTTAGAAAAGACAGAGAAGCTTTCAGTAGTTTTTGACAACATGAAGGAGATTGCCCTAAACCATCGTGATTTTAAGCTCGCGGACTTTATGCAGTTTTTGAGAGTGGCCGAAGGCAGGAGGCTTTTTAAAAAGAATAGCTCTAATAAGTTGAATGTTGATTGCGTGCATTTGTTAACCGCACATAGATCAAAGGGTTTGGAGTTCCACACTGTTTATGCGACAGGCCTTTATGATGGTCATTTTGGAAACAGGAGGAATCGTTCTCATTTTAGATTGCCGATATGGGGGTCCAATCTTGAAGGTTTTGAACCTAACGATGACGAGAGAAGACTATTTTATGTTGCTATCACAAGAGCAAAAAAAGAGATCACTCTTACTTATCCGAATCAAAATAGTGGGGGAAAATCTCTTTTGCCGTCACAATTTTTGAGTGAAATAGACCCCGAGTATATAGAAACCCTGGATGTTTCTAAACAAGAAGAAGGATTCAAAAATAACAAAATAAAGATATTTGAACCCAAGGGCATTTTTTCACAGGCGAATATAGATAAACAATTTTTGAATGAGCTTTTTTTGTCCAGAGGTTTTTCTGTTACAGCTCTTAATAATTATCTAAATTGTCCATGGAGTTATTTTTATAGAAATCTTATTAGGATACCAGAGGCTCCAGTGGAACCGCTTATGTATGGTAACGCTGTGCACTATACTCTCAGAGATTTTTTTAATAAATTAAAAGAGGACAACGACATTGGAGAGGAAAAAATATTACAAATTTTTGAAAAATATATCACACAAGAACCACTCAGCGACACTGACCTTAAAAATTCTTTAAAAAAGGGAAGGAATGCCATTTCTGGTTATTACAGACAATATATAAACGAATGGAATAGAAATATTTTTAACGAATTTAGTATAAAGGGTATTATTCTTAACAACAAGATAACGCTTACTGGTAATATAGACAAAATAGAGATATTGGATAATTCGTATAATGTAAATGTTGTGGATTATAAAACCGGGTCTCCAAAAAGCAGGAATGATATAGAGGGTAATACCAAGAGCAGTGATGGAAATTATAAAAGACAGCTCGTTTTTTATAAATTGCTTTTAGACGGATATGATAACGGAAAATATAGAATGAGAAGTGGAGAAATAGATTTTATCGAACCAGATAGTAAGGGGAGATATAAAAAAGAGAAATTTGAAGTGTCCGAAGAAGAAATATCCAAACTAAAGGATTTAATAAAAAATGCATCTGAAGAAATACTCGATTTAAAATTTTGGGATAAAAGATGTGACGATAAAGAATGTAAATACTGTAAACTTCGTTCTTTGATGGCAAAAAGTCATTAAAGAATAGTTATGATTTACAATTACTGCCATGCCTAATAAACAGGCAAAATACCATCAGGCAGAGATTTTGGATTTTTATAAATCATAAATCACTGTAATTTACTTCGTATCTTTTATTGCAAGACTGAATTTAATGCCCGAAAACATTATGATACTCAATATGGGGAATAGGTACTCTATACCCATAAAAGAAATTATAATGGAGGCTAAAATAGGCCCAGATATATATGCGAGTGGCGATGCCTCCCTGTAGAGACTTATGATATCATGGTCTTTTGGAGAAACTTTTTTAAAAAAATAAGTTTCATTCATAATCTCTACTCCTGCAACTCCAAGTCTCCCTGCATAAAGCACCACGGTCCATAAAATAAAATCAGGTTTGTTTATAAAGAAAATAATAAGAGTAGATATCCCGGCAATGATATAACCCGCTGTTAGAATCTCTTTTTCTCCTAAATATTTATCGGCTATTCTTCCAAGCGGAAGCTGAAGAATAACGAAAACAGAGAGAACAATGGATAGCATTGTTCCAATTTCTCCCCACGAAAATCCCATTTTCTCGTTAAGGTATATTGGGGTATAGATAACCATCCACGAATAAAAGAATTCTAAGAGAAAATTACTTATAAATATATTTCTTATGTCTTTTTTAGACCAAAGTTTTTTTATACTTTCTTTGATACTGATTTTTTCGTATTGAATATCTGGTATATTTCCAAATTTTAAAAGAGCGATAGTCAACGCCGGTAAGAATACAAGGGCTGATATCATGTACACTCGATAAAAATCTCCATTCGTCAAAATTTTTCCCACAGCGAATGGAGATATTGCTATTGCTATATTTATTGTTGTTAAAAAGATTCCTCTTGTAAGCCCGGTGCTTTTGTTATTTGAAAATTTTTCAAGATAGAGATCTAGCGAGAATCTTAGCAACAAGGCCGATGAATTATAAAGAAAGAACGAGAGCACAACAAGCAACGGAACAATGAAAAATTCGATATAAGCACCATCATCGGCGTAATTGTTTTTATAAAGATCCAGTAAAGAGGAGCTCGTTATTGCTATTATCTCAAGAGCTAAAATAGAGAGCATCATTTTAAAGTGCCCAATCTTTTTTAGTATACTGGAAACTTTAGAAAGAATGATGAGAGAAATCAAAGAACCAATCCCATAAACAAATCCAACATTCTCAGTTCCTAAGAATTTTTTTAGAAAAGATGAGTTTATGTAGACGATCAAAGCGAAACCGATTGTCGTTATGAAAGTCGTAAGATATATAAAAAATAAGGCCTGCCTTTTTTCTCTTAATGTTTTCATATATGTATTCTAACATAAACCAAAAACGTTTAAGAGTAATAAGAAAAAACCCGCAACTTTTTAGTTTTTTCTGGTATTTTTTAACCAATTTGCATTGTTGCAATCCTTTTTGTAGACAGGTCAAACAAAAGCCAAAATCCTATTTTTAAGATTTTAAACCTCTAGTATGACTGGTATTATGATTGGCCTCTTCGCGGTCTTTTGGGATAGGAATTTTGCAATCTTTTCGCGAAGATTATTCTTAAGGTAATCTATGTTTACTGGGTGCATGTCTTCTGTTATCTTCTCGATGGTTTTTTTGGCAATAAGCCTGACTTGTTTCAAAAGGTCTTGAGATTCTTTGAGGTAAATAAAACCCCTAGAAATAATATCTGGTGATTGTCTTACCTTTCCTGTCTTCACATCAATTATCGCAATTATAACAAACATGCCATCCTCAGAAAGTATCTGTCTATCTCTGATGACGATATCGCTTACGTCTCCTGTTCCAAGTCCATCAACCATTACAATTCCAGAAGGAACACTATTTTTAACTGTTCTTATTGTTTGTCCTTTGTTCGCTATTTCAATTATAGTTCCGTTGTCCGGTATGACAATATTATCTTCAGGCATTCCTGCGAGCTTTGCCACGTCGGCATGTATACGAAGCATAAAGTGGTGACCGTGGATTGGAATGAAAAATTTTGGTTTTAGCATTTTGTGAACCCAGAGGGTTTCTTCCCAGTTAGCATGACCAGAAGAGTGTATGTCTGCAATTCTGTAGTGCAATATTTTTGCACCTTGTCGTGAGAGGTTATCCTTAAGCCTCTGAACACTTTTTTCATTTCCAGGAATGATTGAAGAAGACAAAAGTATAACATCGTTTTTATTCACGCTGACATACTTATCTTTCTTTTGGGCCATCCTCATAAGAGCGGCGAGTTCATCTCCTTGTGCACCGGTAGCAAGAACGATTATTTTATTCGCCGGATAGTTGTCTATTTCTTCGGGGGGTATGATGGTCGTCGGTTTGACGTCTAGTATTTTTATCTCACGAGCGATTGCCACATTGGTTTTCATGCTTTTGCCTCTTATGACAACTTTTTTACCACACTCCTCAGCTGTTTTTATGATAAAAATTATTCTTTCCAACAGAGAAGCGAATGTCCCGATGATAAGTCTTCCTTTTGATTCCACGATTATCTTTTTAAGGTTTTCGTGCACCATCCTTTCCGAGAATGACCAACCTGGCTTTTCTACGTTGGTTGAATCAGCCAAAAGGACAAGATTATTTTCTTTTCCAAGTTTTGTAAATGTTTCAACTTCGTGCGGTAGGGGAACGCCATCATTATGATCGATCTTTAAGTCACCAGTAAACACTATGTTTCCATGAGGTGTCTCAATTATCAAACCCATAGAGTCAGGTATTGTGTGTGTTACATTAAAAAACCTTACCGTCATATTATTTCCGACTTTTATCCTGCTATCCTTTTCAACAACTCTTAGATTTGATGGAGGAAGGTTTGGGAATTCCTCATTCCTTTTCTTTATTAGAAGGGTTGGTAGGAAGCGTGCGAATATAGGGGGATTTCCTATTCTGTCCATCATGTACGGTATTGCCCCGATATGGTCCAGGTGTCCATGCGTTATAAATATTCCGCGAATATTTTTTTTCTTTTTAAGAAGATACGTTGGATCGGGTATTATGTAATCCACCCCAGGTGCTTCTTCCCCAGGGAACTGGATGCCCATATCCACAATGATTATGTCGTCCTTGTATTCTACGACCGTCATATTCTTTCCGATTTCTTCAACTCCACCAATCGGGATTATTCTTATGACATCTTCTTTACTACTTGAGCCGGTCCACAGAGAGTTTTTATAAGAAGAATTATCTATTTGTGGATTCAGCCTTTGTTTGTATGTTGGCGTTGTAGCTCTACGTGTATTTTTTGTGAAATAATTTATTGTGGGAGCGGTAGCCGAAACAACAGAGTTTGCATTAATTTCAGTTCCTTTTGGTGGAATAATAATGCTTCTTATTTTTCCATCTCCTCTGTGAGAATTTCTAAAATCTAATCCTTCGAGTGAACGATTTTCTTTTCGAATACTTTCGAGAGAAGCGTGATACGGTTTTGGTGTATTTTTTTGTATTTGCATTTCTGTTTGCCTCTCGTCTTTTTTGGGTACAGCGTTTTGCGAAAGATTCGTTGTTGTGCCGGCAATATTCTTTTTTCTAAAAAAGGTATTTCTTCTTCGGGGTTCCGAAGTCCTTTCTTTTCTTGGTTCTATGACCATTGAGTTTTTGTAAACAATTAATATTTTCTACTAAGTTCTATCTTTTAAAATTTATTCTAAAAACTAAACACTTATTTATTTTATAATTTTGAGAATAAAAGAGTTTTTGCCTGAAGTTCGACTTTGTCAGGCTTTAAATTATTTTTTATTATAAAAATATCTTCCAAATTCTTTCTGTGTTTATATGCCATTCGTGAATATTTAAAAATCTGTCTGAGCCTGTCGTTGGGGGAATTATCCTAATGTTCTTTATATTTGAAGGTGTAACATAAATGAATTTTGGAGAATAGATGAAGGTTGCGGGAATATCTTTTTTAATTTCGTCTTTTATTATTTCTATGGATTTGACCTTATTAGAACGGTCCTTTTCGGTTTTCATTCCCTCAAGAAGTTTATCTACTTTGCTGTTTGTGTAGAGCGATATGTTGACTCCTGGATTTTTCCGCTGAGAAGAATGCCAGAAAGAGAAAAGATCAAGGTCTCTTCCTACTATTTGTCCGAAGAAAAGGGCGTCGTATTTTCTTGGTTCTATAACATCTCTGTCTAGTCCTCCTTTTTCGTATATCTTTAGATTGACCGAGGCGCCAACTTTTTCCCATGTTTCTTTTATTATTTCCGAAGCCCTCTTCAGCTCAGTGAAATCTATTGTCGAAAGAGAGAATTCAAGTCTTATCTTTTCGGTCTTGGAAATATTTTTTTCCATTATTCCATCTTCTTCATTTGGTTTCCACCCATTCTTTAAAAGTATTTCTCTGGCTTTTTCTATTCTGAGAACAGAAGTGGAGGCGGTCGTCGTCGTTGAGTTATTTGAGTTTCCTATTTCATCTCTAACTGGCGTAAATCCAAGAGAACCTGGTGGAATAGGGCTGTCTACGGGAGAGCCATAACCCCACAGTACGTCATCTATGATGTTTTTTTTATCTATTGCTGTATCTAGGGCTTCTCTTACTTTCTTGTCGGCTAAGACCTTGGATTCACTCTGATTATAAAAAACAGCAAGTATTCTTGGTAAATCAGAGAGTATTACAGCACTATCCTTTTTTAATATCTCGCTAACCACTTTGGGTGATATCGCATTCATGCTTTTTATCATTCCATCTTTATATGCTTCGTAAAGTTTTTCTTGGTTGGGGTAAAATTTAAATATTATTTTGCTTATTTTGGGTTCTCCTAGGGTGAATTCTTTAAAAGGTACAAGTTCTATCGAGTCTGGTATTCCAGTGGTTTGTTGTCTGGATAATTTTTTGATCTTGTACGGTCCGGAACCTATTGCCCTTATGTTCATCTCGCTATGAACAAAGCTATTTGAATCAATATCGTTCCATTTATGTTTCGGTAATATTCCCATCGTAAGGTTTTCTAGAAAAGGTTGAAATGCTTGCTTCAACGTGAATTTAATATTTTTTTCGTCTATTCTCTCTACTGACACGCCTTCCCAATTTGCTCTTTTGGGACTTCTTAGAACTGGATCTTTTGCTTTATTTATTGTGAATTCGATATCGTCCGATATTACAGGCTTTCCATCATGCCACACAGCATCTTCTTTGATGGTAAAAATATAAGTAAGGCCATCTTCAGATATTTCAAAATTCTCTGCAAGGTCATTTATATAGCCTCTTTCAGTTGCACGCAAAAGTCCAGAATAGATTAGTGTAGAAAGATCCCTGTCTGCTTCCCCAGTTGCCAATAATGGATTGATAAATCTAGGAACATCAGCTACACCCTCTATAATCTCCCCACCTTTTACAGGTATCTCAACCATATAATTTTCGTTTAATATCCAAAGTACGTATGTACTGCTTATGGCAAATATTCCAACAAAAGCAAAAAAGACAAATTTTTCTTTTCGTGAAAATGTCTTGGTTGCTGTCTTTAGCTCTTCTTTTTTGGGAAATTCTTGAAGCATAAAATCAAAACGACTACCTCGAAGAGAATCAAAGGCCGGTAGATGGAATTCTTTTTTAAGAAGAGAAAATATCTTTTCTTTCAATAGTTTTTTTTAAGCGGATACAAATATCCTAATTTCGCAGAGAGCAATCAAATAAGTATCGTGGATTAAACTCCGTGAGCAAAAAGAGCGAACAAAGAAGATAGTGCAAAAAGAATGGCAATCACTATGGTTGCAATAAAAATCACTCTTTCAAATCCTCTTTTAGTTCTTGTGTGTCCGCTACCAGCACTGCCCATCATTCCAGATTCGTTTTGTTGAATAAGGACTATACCTATAAGTATAAAAGATAAAAATATTTGCACCCAAGGCATAATATCGATCAATGTTTCTTTCATCTTTAAAGCATAGCACAACTAAGTCTTTAAAGCAACATATATTCATATAATAACCTTATTTGTAGGCTTAAATTATTAACATAATAACAATAGGTCAACTTTGGAAGAGTTTTTATTTCGTTTGTAATGAATTTGGGGTTATCATTTAAAACTCCTCATTTAAATATTTGTAACCTTATTCCATTTTAGAACATACTAAGAATCAAAAATAGGGTTGACTAAGAGACAACCTTGTTTATAATATTCTTAGTTTTATTAAGAGGTTCACCTGTTTATTCTTCATCCTAGTCAGATGAATCTTTAAATTTGGTGATTTTTAACATCAAAAAAATGAAAAAAATAAACATAAAACCGATGGGTGATCGCGTATTGGTTGAAGCTCTTTCTGAACACGAAAGAGGGAAAGAGACCAAGAGCGGGATTTTTATCCCAGAAACAGTGGATAAGGAAAGGGCAGAGCAGGGTGTCGTCATTGCTGTTGGTCAGGGTAAGACCAATGATGATGGTAAAATTATACCTTTAACAGTAGCGGTTGGAGATAAAATTCTTTTTGCAAAATACGGACCGGACGAGATAAAGATCGACGGTAAGGAATATTTTATACTTAGTGAATCAAACATTTTAGCGATTATCGAATAATCAAAATAGCTGATTTCTTTTTTATTGCTATACTTAGTCATTGAAAATTGGCGATTTAAAAATTCAATGAAAACTCGCCTGAATGAAATTCATTTCGGGTGGGTTAAAAATTATAAATTATAAATTTAACCAAAATGGCAAAACAAATAATTTTCGCAAACGAGGCAAGGCAGGCATTGAAACGTGGAGTAGACAAGGTTGGTAATGCTGTCAAAATAACAATAGGCCCAAGGGGAAGGAATGCTGTCATAGATAAAGGATATGGTGCCCCGACCATAACCAATGATGGAGTTTCTATTGCAAAGGAAATATCACTTTCAGACAAAGTAGAGAATATGGGTGCGGAGATAATGAAGGATGTCGCGGGAAAGGCGAACGATATCGCAGGAGATGGAACCACAACTGCGGTTGTATTGGCTCAAGCTATAATAGATGAGGGTTTCAAAAAAACATCTTTGGGTGTGAACGCAATGGGGGTAAGGATAGGTATAGAACACGCCACTAAAGCTGTTGTAAACGAGCTGGTTAAAATGGCCAAACCAATAAAGAGCAAGAATGAGATTGTCCAAGTTGCTACGATTTCCGCTGAGTCAAGGGAGTTTGGAGAGATTATCGCCCAAGCAATAGACAAAGTTGGAAAGGATGGCGTTGTTACGGTGGAGGAATCTCAATCATTTGGGGTTGAGTCTGAGATTGTTGAGGGGATGCAATTTGATAAAGGTTACAGCTCTCCTTATATGGTCACGAATCCTGAGAGAATGGAGGCAGAATATGAAGACGCATCTATACTTATCACAGACAAGAAAATTTCATCCATTAAAGATATTCTTCCTCTTCTAGAGAAAATCGCTGCGACAGGAAGAAAAGAACTCGTGATAATTTCTGAAGATATCGACGGAGAAGCCTTAGCTACGCTGGTTGTGAACAAGATAAGAGGTTCTTTTAATACTTTAGCTGTTAAGGCTCCTGGATATGGAGAGAGAAGAAAGGAAATGCTTGAAGATATTGCTATAATGACCGGAGGAAAAGTAATTTCAGAGGAAGTTGGACTTAAATTAGAAAATGCTACCGCTGATATGTTGGGTAAGGCAAGGAAGGTGATTTCTACAAAAGAGAGTACGACAATCGTTGGAGGGAAGGGCAAGAAGTCTTCAATAGAAGCAAGGGTCGCACAGATAAAGGCTCAGATTGCAAATACAGAATCTAGTTTTGATAAAGAGAAACTTCAAGAGAGACTCGGTAAACTCTCGGGTGGGGTTGCTGTAATTAAAGTCGGTGCCGCCACAGAGTCTGACATGAAGTACAAGAAATTAAAAATAGAGGATGCTGTAGAAGCGACAAAGGCCGCCATCGAGGAGGGGATAGTGGCGGGGGGAGGTACAGCCCTTATAAGAGCGATGGCAAAAGTTTCTGAAAGCGGAGTCAAATGTCCTTCTGATGATATAAAGATCGAATTTCAGGCTGGAGTTCAGGTTCTCCTTTCTTCACTTCAGGCGCCTTTGAAACAAATAGCGATAAATTCTGGGAAAGAAGATGGTTCTGTTATTGTAGATAAAATAAAGAATGGAAAAGACAATGAGGGATATGATGCCAATAAGGATGCGATTGTAAAAGACATGATTCAGGCTGGTATAATTGATCCTGTGAAGGTTACAAGAACAGCTCTTGAGCATGCATCTTCCGCAGCCGCGATACTCCTCACAATGGAAGTTGCGATAACCGATGAGCCAAAGAAAGAAGAACCAAAAATGGGTGGTCATAATCATGAAGATATGGGTGGTATGTACTAAGATTTATCTGATGAAATAGCTTTAGATACTCGGTTTCCGAAAGGGAACCGAGTATCTTTTTATACCCACCCAGCCACTTTTGAAATCGGGTTTATTATTTTGTGAAAAGAACAATCTAACTCGACTTTCTTTGGCTGCTTTTTAAACCCGTTTTTTGGGTTTGCTTATCTGTTTTATCCATACTTTTTATTTTATCCTTATTTTGGTATATTTATTTGATAAATGAAATTACTGATAGTCACTCAAAAAGTAGATAAGAATGACCCAATATTGGGATTTTTTCATCATTGGATAGAGGAGTTTGCAAAACATTGCGAAAGGTTGATGGTTATTTGTCTTGGTAAAGGGGAATATAATTTACCTAAAAATACCAAGGTGTTGTCCCTTGGTAAAGAAGAAAATCGCGGTGGCGCCACTTCTGTCATTCCCGTAAAGGTTGGGATCCAGCTATTTTTTTCTGAAAAATTCAAAAAACTTAAGTATACCTGGCGCTTCTACAAATATATCCGAAAAGAGAAAGATAATTACGACCACGTCTTTGTTCATATGAATCAAGAATATGTCTTGCTTGGCGCGTTGTTTTGGAAGACCTGGGGCAAAAAGATATTTATGTGGAGAAATCATCCAAATGGAACATTTCTGACTGACATGGCCGTTTGGTTTTCAGATAAAGTTTTTTGTACTTCTAAGTATTCTTACACTGCCAAATTTAAAAAAACAGAGATAATGCCCGTGGGTATAGATACGGATTTTTTCAAAAGGGATGAGAAAATAGAAAAGAAAAATAACTCCATCTTATTTTTAGGTAGAATTTCTCCCGTAAAAAAGGTGAATATTTTGATCGAAGCCCTGGGGATTTTAAAAAAGAAAGGGATTGATTTTTCGGCATCTATTATTGGTGATCCGCTTCCAAAAGATAAAGAATTTTTAATTTTTTTAAAAAATAGAGTCTCCGAATTAAAACTAAAAGAATGTGTTGAATTTAGAGATGGTGTAATAAACACAGAAACATTAAATTTTTACAATAAATATAAAATTTTTGTTAACATGACTCCATCCGGTTCTTTTGACAAAACTATACTTGAGGCTATGGCTTGTGAAGAGTTGGTTTTGATTTCAAATTTAAATTTGAGAGGAGAAATAAAAGATTGTTTTATTTTTAAAGAGAATGATCACGAGGACATGGCTTCAAAATTGGAGTATTTAATTAAATTAAATGAGATTGATTTTAACAAACATGGACAAGATTTGAGAAAATATGTGATAGATAATCACGGTTTAAATTTACTGATAAGCAAATTGTTGAGTTTTGTATAACTAAAATGGATAATAAAGAACAAAGATTTAGTTTAGTAGAAAAATCAAAAACTTTTGAGAGAATAGTTAATAATTTTGAACTCAACACAAAAAAAGTTCTTGATTTGGGGTGTGGCTTTGGAGAACACCTCTCTTTTTTTGGTAAAGGTAGTGTCGGGATAACGACAAAAAATGAGGAGATTGGTGTTGGATTAAAAAGAGGATTGGTTATAAAAAAAGGAAATGTTGAATTTTTAGAAGAGATAATTGAGACTAATAATTATTTTGATATAATTTGGGCAAACAATATTCTCGAGCACTTGCTTTCTCCTCATTCTTTTTTAATGAAATTAAAAAAAGTCTCCTCTGAAAGAACGATTTTAATTTTAGGCGTTCCTGTTATCCCGATACTTTCATTTTTGGCCAAATTTAATAGATTTAGAGGTTCTTTAGCTGACGCTCATACTGGTTTTTATAATAAAGAAACATTGATATTAACAATTGAGGCTGCTGGTTGGAGTATTAAAGAAATTAGACCTTTCTATTTTGACAACTATTTTTTAGACAAAATAATTGCCTTTATTTCACCTTTCTTTTACGTTATTGCCGAAGATAAAAGAGATTTTGTATACTCTACAAAAAAGTGCAATGAATGGATTTCAGATGATCATTATGATTATCTGTTTAAGATAACTGGACAAAAATAAAAATGAATAAGATTAAGGGATTTATAAATAATAAAATAAAAGAGATATCGGCTGAGAAAAATATTCTTGATGTTGGGGGCGGAAAACGTTTTACTAAGTGGCTTTCTGAATACGAGCATCTGTTTGGTGATTGTAATTATAAAACATTTGATTTTGATAATACGACAGGGGCTGATATCGTGGGAGATATACATAATATTCCCATCAAAAGCGAAACAGTAGATGCTATAATTTGTAGTTCTGTTTTGGAGCATGTTGAGAATCCTCAATTTGCGGTTAGGGAAATGTTTAGAATATTAAGAAAGGGTGGTAAAATTTTTGTTTATGTTCCGTCAATTTATCCATATCATGCAAAAAGGGGACACTACTGTGATTATTGGAGATTTTTTGATGACACTCTGGATCTTCTTTTTAAGGATTTTGAAAAAACAGAAAAGATAAAGACAGGAGGATATTTTAAAGCCCTTTCCTTTTTTATACCATTTCAACATAAAATAAGGTTTATTCTAGATCCTTTTTCTTTATTTTTTGATAAAATTTTAAAAACCGAAAAAAGGACAACGACCCCCGGTTATTATCTTTTTGCTATTAAATAGAACGATTTCCGAGAGTTGTTTCTAAAAAATGATTTATATTTTGAGTATTTATTAAAACATGAAGATTCTGGTAAAAATTAAGGACAATTTTATTTTGGCTTTTCATCTTAGTCCCAGTGTTTGGAGCGGGTTGAAGTTTGTTTGTTCTGCTTTCTATGTTCAAATAAGAAGAAAGGTAGGAATTAAAAAAGAAGTTTTTATTAAATTAAAGTTAAGGTATCTTGGAAGAATATTTTATTTTCATTTGTCAGATGGTTCGGATTTGGGTGTTATGAAAGAAATATTTTTGAATAATGAATATGATCTTGGAATAAAGAAATCCCCTAGAATTATATTTGATCTTGGAAGCAATGTGGGATTATCTGTTTTATATTTTAAGATTAAATATCCAAATTCAACAATCTATGCTTTTGAGCCAAGTGTTGAATCATTTGAGAAGCTGACTAAAAATACCGAACAGTTTAAAGATATACATTTATATAATATAGCGTTATCTGACAAAAATGACGAACAGGATTTTTATATTTATCCTAACAGTAGCATGTCTTCATCTTTGGTGAAAAGAATTGATCGCCAGATGGTTGCGAAAGTTAAAACAAAAAGATTGGATAGCATTATGGAAGGGGCAGGTGTAATTAAAATTGATTTTTTAAAATTTGATATAGAGGGTTATGAGTATAGGGTTTTTAGGGACTTCAACAATCTTTTAAAAGTGAGATATTTAGTTGGTGAAATTCATACAGATTTGGCGGGGGAAAGTAAGGAGGACTTTGTAAAGATAATTAAAAATTTTGAAACAACTATTATTGAGATTACGCCAAGTAGGTTTTTGATTAAGGCTAAAAATAAAAATTTATATTCCCTTTAATTTGGTTAGTTCGATAATTTTTTTAATTTTCTGTTTACAGTATATTTTTATTATAGAAAAATACCTTTTATAATTATTCTTTTTTATAGAGTTGATTTCATTAGGGGGTAAATTTTCTTTTTCTATAAATTTTTCTTGTAGTTTATTTATTATTTTGAATAAATAATAAATATTTTTTATTGTAAGTTTAGGCCCGGATATTATTTGCAAATAACCACTTTTCTTTTCCTCCGGGATTAACTTTAGGTAGTTCAAGTTATTGGCACTTATTTGTAAGGAGCCTTTTTTATTATTTTCAAGTATAGCTGTTTGCGTAACTGATTCCGTGTGAATTCGGTATTTTAATAGGGGTTCATTTAGGTTTACAAAAGATATGTTTTTTGTAAAAATTAACCTGCTCCAGAGTTCATAATCTTGACCGTTTTTTAATCTCTCGTCATACTTATTTTCCTTTAAAATTAGGGTGCGAGCCATAATGCTCGGGTGTATCATAGGATTAGAGAATAACGCTGTCCATTTAATCAGCACAAGACTATCTGGTCTTATGTATTTACCGATTTCTTTACCTTCTGAGTTTATTAAATAAGCGTTTGAACCCAATACGCCAATCTCTTTATGGTTTTCCAGGAAAATAAATTGTTTTTCCAGTCTTTTGGGCAAGCTTATGTCATCTGCATCCATTCTGGCTATATATTCACCCCTTGATATTTCTACGGCCCTATTTAGCGATTTGGATACCCCAATCCTTTCCTTATTATTTAAAAGAATGACCCGCCTGTCTTTATAGGAATTTATTACTTTTTCTGTGTTGTCGGTTGAACCGTCGTTTATGATGATAAACTCAAAATTAGAAAGAGTCTGCCCAAAAATACTTTCCATTGCTGGTCTAAGATAATTCTCGCCATTATGAACCGGCATGATGATCGATATTTTTACGTTTTCCATTTTATTCTATATCGTATTTATTATCTTCCATCCACATAGACAGGACGAGCATGATCCATGTTTGATAGTTATTTTTGCCAGATATTATCTTAAGTTTATTTCCGTCGAATATTTTATAAATACGCCTAGATGAATCTAATAGATAATCTTTTTTTATCTTAGAGACATTCTCAAGCTGAAGCCATTTATTCACTGGCGCACCAAACCCTTTTTTGTTTCTTTTCAATATTTCAGGAGGTAAGTACTCCTTAAAAGTTTCTTTTAGTATTATTTTCTGTTCATCGCTGTTTAGTTTTAGTTGATAGGGGAGTGAAATTGCAAATTCTGATAATTTTTGGTCTAGGAATGGTGCTCGTAATTCTAGCCCGCAAGCCATAGACGCCCTATCTATTTTTTTTAGTATGTCTGCTGGCATATATTCTTTTAGATCCATTTTTATTACATCGTCTATGCTGTTTGAGGTTTCCCAGTCTGTTCTGAAAAGTGGTGGAAGTGGGAGACCAATTCCCAATATCTCTTCGTCGGAAAAATAACTAATTTGGCTATCGTGTACCTCAATTATACTAGAGAAATTTCTTCCGTATCGGTGGCCAAAACTCTTTTGAGTAAACTTATTTGTTCCACTGCCGGTTGCCTTAGAGATAATCTTGCCGATTATCTTGTTGGTGTATTCACTAAGGAGATTACCGCTACCAGGTTTAAAATTAAGTAAGTTTTTATACCAACCGTAACCTCCGAAAAACTCGTCACCCCCGTCTCCCGTTAGCGCGACCCTAGTATGTTTTTGTGTCAGTTTAGAAATTAAATATGTGGGTATCGCTGAAGAATCAGCAAATGGTTCATCATATATTTTTGATAATTGTAGCAGGACTTCACCAATCTCTTTTTCGCCATCAAATAATTCGGTGTGTTTTGTTTCATATCTTTTGGCAATCAAATTAGCATAAGAGAGCTCATTGTAGCTATCGTTAAAGGCAAAAGAAAAAGTTTCAATATTTCTATTAAAATTTCTAGCCAAGGCTACGATGATACTAGAATCCATACCCCCGGACAGAAAAGCACCCACGGGAATGTCTGCTACGAGTTGATTTTTGACTGATTCTTTAAGTAAATAGTTCAATTTTTCTTTTGCATCATCAAGAGTTATCTTTTCCAGTATTTTTGGAAATTCCCAATATTTTTTGATTTCTATTTTGTTGTTCTTGTATGTTAGAAGGTGAGATGAAGGAAGGACGTGAATATTTTTATAGATCGTTTTATCTGCCGGAACACATAATTTTTTTAAATAGTGAGAGAGCGACTCTTTGTCTATTATTGGCTCAATAAGCCCACTGGCTATTATTGCTTTTATCTCAGATGCGAATACAAATTCACCGTTATTTCCTGTGGCATAATAGAACGGTTTTTCTCCAAATCGGTCGCGAGCGCAAATAAGGGACTGTGAGGCCTCATCCCAAATAGCAAAAGAAAAAGCCCCAGGTAATTTTTCAACAAAGCCCTCTCCATATTTCTTATATAGAGCAATTATAACCTCTGTGTCTGATTTTGTTTTGAAATCATACGTACTAAGTCCTTTTTTTATTTCTTGATATCCGTAAATTTCCCCATTAAATACCAACCCACCTTGTCTGTCTTTAAATAGCATTGGTTGGCAACCTCCAACCAGATCGATTGTGCTTAATCTAACGTGGCCGAGGGCACAATTGGGGAACACATGAACACCATCACCGTCTGGGCCACGATGATTAATGCTCTTTGTCATTGAGCTTAGCTTGTCCCGATATTGATCTGCGTTCTTAGCAATGATTCCTGTTATTCCGCACATTTGTATATTTTATATTTTTATCCAATTATTTGGAAATAAATCCTCAATATTATTTTTTCCTGGCTCTGTCCAGAAGGATGGGCAAATTATTTGTTTATTTTTATTATTGTTTAACCAAGCGCCCCACCAACTAAAAGAGCTATTCGTAATAATATTATGCTTGCAATTGCTCATTGCTATCAATTGCTCACAGTCATTCATTTGTGCGGAGTCATCGACGTATGTTGTGGGGTGGTCTAGTTTGAATTCTTTTTTAACCCACTCAATATCATCCGAAAAAATAAAAAAGTGAGTATCTGCATTTCCGATATTATTAATCATAATGCTTACAGCTTTTTTGTAGTAATCGAGAGTCGGAATATAATATTTTTTTTCAGTTAGATAATCTCCCCGTCTAAAATGTACGGAAATAGAATTTGTATTTTTTATTTTTTTAAAAATAGAATTTTCTGATAACCCCCCCGTGCTCTTAAGAGTAAATTCTTTTAATAGAAGTTCTCTTATTTCAACAAAATATTTTTCATTTTGCCAATATCCTTCTAGATAAATGTCTTTTTGGATATTATTATTTATTATGCACGGATTGAATTGAAAGTATTTATTCGGATTCTCTTTAAGAAAAAAAATCTTATTGTTTATTGTATTTAAAAACCAGGAGGGGGAGTATTTTTTTTGTATTTTTTTAAAATATACTGACTCCTCTTTACTTAGGATGTTTTCGGCGGTGTTGAAATTATTTAACAGATAAGTCCGTTTCTTTTGTCTGTCATAGAAAGAGATATCCAACTTTAGTTCGGTATTATTTTTTAACGCTAGATTTCTACCCAATGCATATTGGAAAAGTTGATTGCCCAATCCGCCTTGTATTTTGGTAATTATCATTATAATTTTTTAGCAACAACATTGAACCCAAAACAAAGTAATTCTTCTGATTTTTTATTATTTCTAGATAAAAAAGTTAGAGCAAATATCAGTGGATATTTAGTTATGCCAATCAAAAGTTTTATAAAGAAATTTAGGTTAGAGTATTTTTTGGCGATAGATGGTAGCCGTTTTGTTTCTTGTGCTAAATATTCAAAATAATTACCGTTGGCACTTATTTCTATTATAGAAAATCCGTTTTCTTTGAGCGTATTCTCATACCAATATTTGCTAAAGCCAGTTTGATAAAAAAATGGAGCAAAGTGGGTCAAGCTACAGAATGGAGCTGTAATTATTAGTTGGCCATTCTTTTTTAATATTCTAGAAAATTCTTCAATTACCTTCTCCGGTTTTGGCAGGTGCCCCAATACCTCTATGCACATAACAGCATCAAAAGAGGAATTATCGACAGGCATTTTAATAATGTCGGAGACTATGTCTAGTTTGGAATTGTCCCACTTTTTTGTTTGAAGTCCTTCGGAATTTCCTTCTCCGTTATATTGTCCAAAATCTTGGCTTGTATATTTGAGATGTTCGCAAAACTTTTTGTATTTTAGTTCTCCGGCACCGGCATCAAGTATTTTTGAACCGGGAGATATTTTTTTCAATTTTGGCCCAAGCCAGTCTTCTCGAGAAGTTAAATTATTATTTCCGGCTGTGAAATATTTTTTTAATTTGGCAATCAACATATTAGTGTTGTTTATTTTATAAACCAAAAACAGCCACACCCGTAATTTTGTTTATCCGTTTGTTCTTTGGTGGCATTTATAATAATACCATCTTTTTGAGCATCATCTGGAATTAAAGCAAATTCTTTTAGTTCAAAGTCTTTAAAATGGGAGATAATTTGGTCATATGAGTATATGCGATGAGCATTAAACATTATTCTTGGTTTGCCAACGGGAACGACAAATAGAAGAGAACCACCCTTTGTAGTGACTCTTTTTAGCTCTTTTATGGCCCTTATGTCTCCGTCCGGGTCTAGTGCGTCCCCATATCTTCCAAGTCCGATATGCTCAATAGTATGCATACAAGAAAGGGAGCCAATGCTATCGTCGGCAAAAGGAAGTTTCATCAAGTCAGCTTTATCCGATTTTAGGTTGCTTAATGATAAATTGGCAGGTCGATAGTCATAGAAACGGACCGGAATGAAGGCAGAAAGAATTGATGAGAATGACAATGTTGATGATATGTCGACATGAAATTCCGGATTAATTTTTTTAACAATTCTGGCCGCCCAAGCAGGATGGTAAATGTAGTGGTGGTCGAAATTAGTATTTGCTGTATTGTCTGATAGCCTGGGATAGCGATTTTCCCATAAGACAGGGAATCTGATGTCGTTTTTTGATTTTTTTTTAAATTTTTTGAAATCAATAATAAAAAGAATATAGAAATATATTTTTTTAAGAGGTCTTTCGATAAAAGAGGGGGTTATTTTTTTAATATTTTTTAAATTCATTTAATTTTATTATAAAATTTTTCTTTTTATATAATCTAAATATTTTTTTGGCTGAAAATATTTTTTATAATTGACGGTTGTTTTGTTTTTTGCTAAATAATCTATCTTCTCCCCATTTATTCCCGCCAAACCTTTTTTTAGATTAATTGGTCTTTTTTCAATATTTTTAAACCAAGAGTATCTGTGTTCCTTGCTCATTATGTAGTCGATACTCTCTTCTTCTATTAGTGGCAGAAATTTAATCAAAATGGATAAACCAACCAATGATGCTTCAATTTTACCTTCTTCTTTAACAAATGTTGATTCATATCCATAGCGGTGACAATAAAATGTATTATTCATCGTAATCATTTTAGAACCAGTGGCCAATTGTTTTATGCCGAAGGCCCAAGAATCATATGCTCCTCCCAGTGACTCTTCATATCTTCCTGCTCTTTTCCAGCTTTCTTTTGTAAAAAGATAATTTCCGCTCGGGCCGGGCCAATATTGGCCAGCCAAAGCGTCTTGTAGTTCAACAATTCCACTTTTATAAACCCACCTATGTGTTATTTTTTCAATATCTGATTTGAAATAATGTAATTCACCGAAGGCGGCGGCGTCTGCTTTATTTTTAAGCATGAATTCTTTTAGGACCGGCACCGTCTTTGGTATCAGAATATTATCAGCGTCTAAGCAGAATATGAGTTCATTTTTAGAATAATCTATTCCAGTGTTTCTTCCTGCGGCGGCCGAGCCTTTATTTATGTTGTGAGATATGATTCTAATAGCAGGGTATTTTTTTTGTAGGTTATTTGCGATTTCCAGTGTTTTGTCGTTAGAAGCATCATTTATAATTATTAGCTCATCGTCAATTTCGAAATTTTGATTAAATATCGATTCGACGGATTTCTTAATTGTATCAGCACAATTATAGGCAGGCATTATGAAACTAATTTTTGTATTATTTTTTTTCATCATTTTTCTTAAATATCACTAATATGCTATGTCCTATGATATGCTTCGAAACTGCAGATACCCCCAAAAAAGCAAAAAAATTGGCGATTTTTTTGAATAAGAAAGAAAAACTTAATAATTTTTGTTGTAACTTTTCTTCAACCTTCCTTTTCACTATCTTATCTGCAAAACCAATGTGATATTTTTGGAGAGGTTCTAGATGTATGGAGTCTAACTTCATATCAAAATTATTTTGTAGTTTTATAAGAGAGTTTATTTCCCATAAACCCATATGGTGTGGTGGCATATTGAGGGCAACATCTTCTTTAAAGATCAGACAGTCGTTGTTTGGTACACTTATAATCATAAGCCCGCCTGGTTTTAATATATAGAGAGAAGATTCTATAAAATTTTTTACATCCGCTACGTGCTCTAATACTTGAAAAGAACAAACAATATCATAAACATTTTTTTTATTTGTTGAAAATTTTTCAATAGAGTCGGTGTTTACTAGTAAGTCTTTCTTGATACATGCTTTCAATGCACTAGAGTTCATTTCTAAACCCTCCACGATTGCACCATTTTCTTTTATTTTTTTCAAGAAAGCACCTTTGGCACATCCTATTTCCAGAACCTTGTCGCTCTTTTTTATAAAATTTTCCGCTACGTCATACTCCCATTTCCAATCCATATAATACCAGGGGAACTTTTCCATTTCTTGATAAAAGGAATCGTCACCTGTGGTTTTGAATGGGTAGTAAAATCGATAACCAGTATCAAGACAGCGATAGATTTGCACCTCTTTGCGGTTAAAAAAACGAGCTACGTCAATTGGCGTTTTCATTTTTTTGTATTTCTCGATAATTTCTTGGCTACATATGGTTTTTT
Source organism: uncultured Candidatus Saccharibacteria bacterium (assembly GCA_964649715.1). Classification (GTDB taxonomy): domain Bacteria; phylum Patescibacteriota; class Minisyncoccia; order Phycocordibacterales; family UBA12445; genus UBA12445. The sequence continues at coordinate 28,414 of CAZYTH010000007.1, read as the reverse complement.
CTAAAACCGTATTTTTCTTGCTAGTTATAGGGCTAGTTATCTCCATTTTTTTTGTATTTTCTTTAAAATATTATTTTTTAAATGCCTCTAGTTCCTTTAAGACATAATTGCACCATTTTTGGTATTGTAAATAATTTTCGTAAATAACTTTAGCACTCTTACCCATTTCGATTATTTTTTTTTCATTAAGCGTGTCAAAAAAGTTTTTTAATTCACTTGGGTCGTTCGCATAAAAGCTTATTTTATCCCAGTCTATAAATTTTTTAAAAGGCCTAGTATCTAAATCGCCGATAAGAAATGGCACGACTCCGAGTTGCATAGATTCAAAAAAACGAAAAGAACTACCACCATATCCTCGTGGGCACAAGGAAATATGGGATCTTAGAGTATTTTTAACAAAATAATCAGAGCCAAGATTTCCGTCAGCTATTAAGATGTCTTTTATTTTTGATAACTCTTCTTCCATTTTTTTTCTTATTTTATGAGTAGATAGTCTTCCAATGAAAGAGGCCATATATTTTTTTGAAGGAGTAAAAAGGGGGAGTCTGTGGGGTAGTGAAAGAAGGGGTATGTCTATGCCAATTTCGCTTTTTCTTGAAGCTAGAAATTGAATTGTTTTTTCAATATTAATCATTGGTCCATCGTCATATTGGCAGATTGTGAAAGTTTTTGAATCGTCAATTATTTTTTTACTCGCTTCTTCTTGTAAATCCTTCAGACCCCCTCTTCCATAGTTATGGTTAAGGTGCCATCTTGTCCAAAATATCGGAAGGTAGTGCCAGTCAGCATTTTCAGGAATATCCACAAGGATTTCCTCTTTTTTGTTTATATATTTATAAAAATCTTGTTCCACCCCATAGTCAGAATTATGTGCAGGGTATTTAAAATTTTGGCCTTCTGGTCTGAATTTTTCTTCAATTGGGATAATGTAAATTTTCATTTTATTAAATCAGCAAATACATTACCTTTTTCGGTTCTGTCGTTGCCGGGTCTGTATTCCAGAGGAATCTCTTTTGATAAACTTTTGTCTCTGCCATTAAACACAACCTCACCATATCCTATCATTTGGGCAATTTCTGTTAAATATTTAGGAGTTAATAAATTTTTGTGTTTGTGTTTATCCCATTCACCGATATAAACACCACTCTTTCCATTTATAAAGTTAGAATGAACGTTCATTGAAGTTAATAGATTAGGAGTATTAACGCGATGGATTGAACCTTGCTTAAGAACTCTAAAAGTTTCTGCTAAAAAAATAATTTGCTCTTTTTGGTCAAGGTGTTCTATAAAATCTTCATGAAAAATTAAATCAACTGAATTATCTGGAAAAGGGAGTCCTGTTTTCAATATGTCAATTGCATAAAAATCTTCCTTATTTCCTCTCATTGATTCTGGATAATATTTATTTGTATAATATTTAAGATATTTTTCGTAAGGTTCAAAAGATAGGTCTATGTTTATCCACCCCCTTAATACTCTAGGACCACAACCAAAATGTAATTTGATTATATTGTATTTTTTGCAATTTTCAGCGAGTTTGTTGTATTCCTGATATCTGAAGTTAATATTTTTCTTATTTTTATAGTCGTCGAATATCTTTTTAATTTTATATATTATTCTTTTTGGCATATAAGTTTAAGTATACTCAGTATTAAATCTAATTTTTAGAAAGATTTTTATTAATAGCCAATATGTTTTGATAACGGAAGATTTCATTTCTGGTGCTGTATTTTCCTAGTGGAATTAATTCCCCTTTCTTTAAGCGAAAGAAATCATAGTTATTTAGTATATTGTAAAAATCTTTCAAAAATACTCGATTAGCAACGTTTGGTTCGTTGAATTCAAATTGAATAATTTTTATTTTATTTTTTTTAATCAACTGTCTTGAACCTTTTAAAACAAACAATTCAAATCCCTCAACATCTATTTTGAGAAAATCAATTTCGTTTATTTTCTTAGCCAAACAATAACTATCAATAGTATCTTGAAAAAAATATATTTGTTCTATTTCCTCTTCGATATTATAGTTGTTCAAAATATCTCGGTTTGCTGTTCCTAATTGAGTTCTTGATAATTTTGGGTATGAATAAAGAATTTTTTTGGATTCTATTTTCTCACCCATTCCTATGTTTTCAGCAACAATCCTTTCTTTTTCCGATATATTATTTAAAACCTCATAAGCTCTAGGATTTGGTTCAAAAGAAAAAATATTAGCTTTTTTGAAATTCATCCTTAGCAATTGACTATATTCTCCTACATTTGCTCCAATATCAAAGAAGACAAGTTTTTTTTCTGGAGAAAAATATTGTTTTAAAATAGTTTCGATTAAATATTTCTCTCCACTAGTTTTGGCGTCTCCAAAATTTCCCACGCCAATTATTGAATGGGCGACATTGAGTAAATCTAAATTAAAGATTTTTAATAGTCTGGTGAGTAACCCACGCAGTCTGCATTTTATTTTTGTTATAATCATAAGTTTATTTGGTTTTATTGTTGAATAATCTATAATCGAGAACTTTTATAATCACTGAGTTATTTGATTATTTCCATTTAAATTTTCTCTGTAATATATTCTAATATGGGGGATACGGTTACTTTGACTCGATTATTGTGACTCAAAGACTTAGGTTTGTTTACGGGAGTGATTTCAAAATATATGTCTCGCTTGTCATCTATATAATAATTTTGAAGAGGTTTTTGTATAGAAACCTGAAGATTGTAAAACTCTGGAACAAAAATAAAACTTGGTATTTTTATTATTGTTTTATATTTTCCCACTTCGAAATTATGCAAACTTTGAGAAATAGTCTTTTTATTGTCTGTCTCGGTTGAAAGTAAATAGAAATTTTTGTCTTGAAAAAAGAAAGAGCAAAGCACAGCTTCTTTAATTGGATTATAAATTTCATATTCTATTAAAATTGAGAAATTTTCATCATTTGGTAAATGGGTTGTTGGTTTTTTGTTTTTATCTAAGAATGATATTTTTGTTATCTGGGCATCTTTATTTTTATTTGGAGTGTAGATTATTTCAGGTCTTATTTTTTCTTGTTTGGTTTCAAGGTAAGAATCAATAATCTCTTCAGTGTCTCCAATTTTTTTTAGTTTTCCTTTTTCCAACAAGACACATCTTGAGCAAAGTTTTTTGATTGCCTCTAAGTTATGACTTACAAAAAGAATAGTTCGTCCTTCGGTTTTTGTAATTTCATTCATTTTACCAAGACATTTTTTTTGAAATTCTGCGTCACCAACGGCTAGTACTTCATCTACAATAAGAATATCTGGTTCCATATGAGCGGCGACAGAGAAAGCGAGGCGGACATACATCCCGGAAGAATAATATTTAACTGGTGTATCTAGGAATTTATCAATACCGGCGAACTCGACGATCGCATCAAATTTTTCAGCAATTTCCTTTTTTGTCATTCCCAAAATGGCACCGTTCAAGAAAATATTTTCTCTTCCAGAAAGTTCCGGGTGGAATCCTGTGCCGACTTCGAGTAGCGATCCAACCTTACCGTGAATTTTTATTTCACCGTGTGTTGGGGGGGTAATCTGAGACAATATTTTGAGGAGTGTAGATTTACCGGCACCATTCCGTCCAATAATACCCATAACTTCCCCTTTCTTTACTTCAAAATTTACGTCTTTGAGCGCCCAAAATTCTTCTTTTGTTTCAAGACCGGCGACTTGTTTCGCTTTATTTTTAAGGAACAAGAAAGGGGACATTAGAATATTTGTGAGTACATCTCGAAGTGCAACATATCCGCCTCTTTGGTGGGTTATATTATATTTCTTACTTATATTTTTTATTTCTATTATTGGATCTTCCATATATTTCGTATATTTATCTTTAAATAATGTCCGCAAAGTATCTTTCGGTTTTTTTAAAGACCACAATACCAAACGCAAGCAGGGTGAGAGTTGCCATGAAAGAGATTGTAATGAGGGTCCAGTTAACCACCGCGGTACCCAATATAGCAGCTCTGGCATTTTGGATTACTCCTGTCATTGGGTTTATTGCAAGTATCCAGGAATATTGACCGGCGATACTAGCTGGATAGATCACTGGAGTCAGGAACATTAATATTTGAATAAAAAAGGGAAGTGCGTATCTGACATCTCTGTATTTTACATTTATAGATGCTAGGAAAAGTCCGAGGCCCACCGAAGCCATAAAAGTGATTATAAGAAGTAGTGGTACTATTAAAATACCTGTGATATTCGGCATATATCCGTAATAGATCATAAGTAGCCCAAGAACAAGGGAAGCGATGGCGAAATCTACGAGTTTTGTAAGAACAGAAGAGATGGGCAGTATCAAACGGGGGAAATAAACTTTTGTTATTATTGGTTGATTGGTGACCAGACAAGTACTTGTGTCGCTAAGGGCGCTTGAGAAGAATTGCCAGAAGAGTAACCCTGTATAAACGAATATAGGATAAGGGACGTTGTCTGATGGCATTTTTGCAAGGTTGCCAAAAAAGATGGTGAAAACGAACATAGTCATTAGTGGTTGGAATATTGCCCATCCTGCGCCAATCGCGGTTTGTTTGTATCTAACCTTTAAATCTCTCCAGGTGAAGAAGTAAAGAAGTTCTTTATAGACCCAAAGTTCTCTTAGGTCGTGCCAGCTAAACATTTTTTTTGGTCTAATTATCGTTAACGTTGACATACGAATTTACGGGTTATACTAATTTACCCTGTTAAGTAAGATTTGATCCTACTCTTAATAAACCTCTTTCCATAAATTGTCTTCAAATACTTTTCACGTCTTGTGGCGTCTTGTTGGCTAAGACAAGCCTCTGAGTATATTAGTTCTAATGGTCTTCTGTTTCTTGTTGAATCAATTAACCCCTTCTTGTGTTGCTCAAATCTAAATTTTAAATTATTTGTATAACCGGCATACATCTTATCATCCTTTTTTGATTTTAATACATATATATAATAAAACATGGGGTGAACTTCAAATAATTTTAAATTTTACTAAACAGGGTTAACGAACGACTATCCATTTTTTACCAGTGATTAATCTTATTAACTACTTTTCTTTTAATTTTTTGATATACATTGACTGCTTTTTTCTCGGTAGTGGGGGAGACCAGGCGTAGTATTTCTTTTCCCATTATTCTGTATTGTCCACCAACTTTATTTGCTCTGATTAATCCTTTTTTGAGCATCCTTTTAATTGTACTAGAACTAATTTTAAGTATTCCCTGTGTCTCAGCTGTTGTATATATTGCATTTTCCTTTATTTCTTCTTTCATATTCTGTCTATTATAGCGTAACCGCAGAAAGTGTCAAAAGGTGTCATTTGGATTCCTTTAAATATTAAGATAAAATGTTTTATGTTAATATTTAAGAATAAAAACCATGAATAAAATCAAAAAAGAAAAAAATAGAGTCTCAAAAGTTGTGGCGGTTTCTGGTGGGTTTGATCCTGTACACATAGGACACGTGAGAATGTTTGAGGAGGCAAAGAAACTTGGCGATAAATTAGTTGTTATTTTAAATAACGATAATTGGCTTATAAAAAAGAAGGGATACGTTTTTATGCCAGAGGAAGAAAGGGTGGAGCTCATCAGGTCTCTCCGTGTTGTAGATGAAGTGCTTTTAACATCACATGGGCCGGAAGTTGAAGACAGAAGCGTATGCGCAGAACTTATTAAATTAAAGCCAGATATTTTTGCAAATGGTGGAGACAGGACTTTTGATAATATTCCAGAGGTGCCCGTGTGTGAAAGTATTGGTTGCAAGATGATTTTTGGTACTGGTAAGGGTGGCAAGGTTCAGTCGAGCTCTTGGCTTACAGACAAGATCGCAAGGAGAAAGGTTGTCGTAAAAAAGCCATGGGGAGAATTTGAGAATTTTCAAAAAGAAGAAACTTGGAATTTAAAAACGATTACGATTGAAGCGGGGCAAAGACTTAGTTTGCAAAGTCATAAGAAAAGAGAAGAAGTTTGGGTGCTTGTCGAAGGAAAGGCGATTGCAACCATGGGAGATGAAAAAATAAAGATGAAGTCGGGGGATCTTGTGAGAATAAAAAAAGGACAGAAGCATAGAATAGAATCGGGGGTTGGTGCCAAGTTTGTGGAAGTTGGTTTGGGCGATTTTGATGAAAACGATATTGTCCGGTACGAGGATGATTATGGAAGAGTATAATTCGAATGATACGAATAAAATAAAATAAGATTTATGATTAAAGATTCACTATTTATGAATAAGCCGAGACATTTATTTTTTGATCTTGATAATACACTTACAAGAAGTAAGTCTCCCGTATCGATCGAAATGGCGGATGAACTTTTAAGACACCTCGCAATTGGTCGCGATGTTGTTGTGGTTTCTGGTGCAGTTGAAGATCAGATATATAAACAAATAGGTGATAATTTTCGCGGTAAGATTTATGTTTTGGCACAGAACGGCAATAAGGCTACTATGAAGAACGGTGTTGATGGTTGGGCTAATATTTTATCATCGGAACAGAAGAAAAATGTTTTTGAACACATTGACGAGATAAAGAAAAGTTTTAAAGAAATTTTTGACGGTGTAAAAGATGAAAAGGACATTGTCCAAGATAGGGGTTGTCAGATATCCTTTAGTCTTATCGGACACAATGAAGAGATAGAAAAAAAAGAAGCTTTTGATCCTGGGGGAAAGAGGAGGATAAAGATGCTGGAAAAGGTTCCCTTTGTTTCAGATACGATGGAGGTGAAGATCGGTGGAACGACCTGTCTTGATTATATAGAGAAGGGGAAACACAAAGGTTTTAATGTTGCGGAACTTGTGAAGAGGGAGGGGTGGAGTATGGATGAATGTCTTTATTTTGGTGACGCATTATACAAAGGAGGTAATGATGAAAGTGTGGTTGGTATTTGTCCCACACAAGCGGTAATTGATCCGGCCGAAACTTTGTTGATATTAAGAGGGTTGTAGTAATACGAAGAACAAAACCAATTAATATACAAATCTGAATGTCACGAATAATAGATATAAACAATTTTTGAAAGGAGGTTTATGAAAAGTAGGTTTAGTTTTATTTAAGAGGGTAAATTAGTATAAAGTATTCATAATGTATAAAAAAATATTAATAACAGGTACTGCGGGGTTTATTGGGTTTCATACAGCAAAAAAATTGCTTGAAGAAGGCATGGTTGTTATCGGTGTGGATAATTTCACTCCCTATTATGATGTAGCAATAAAGATAAGAAGAAATAAAGAATTACTGAAGTTCCCAAATTATAAATTCCACAAGGCAGATATTTCAAATTATAAAAAAATAGAAGATATCGTTTCTAAAAATAAACCAAATGCAATCATTCATCTAGCTGCCCAGGCCGGAGTGAGATATTCGCTTGTTAATCCGTGGATATATTCAAGTTCAAATTTTTTGGGAACGTTGAATATATTTGAGATCGCTAAAAAGTTTAAAATAAACAGAGTGATTTATGCGTCTTCTAGTTCTGTTTACGGTAGCAATAAAAAGCAGCCTTTTTCTGAAAACGACAGGACTGATAACCCAATCTCAATTTATGCAGCATCCAAGAAGGCTAATGAGGTCTTGGCTCATTCTTACTATCATTTATACGGGATAGAGTCGGCGGGTTTAAGATTTTTTACAGTTTATGGTGAATACGGGCGACCAGACATGGCTTTATTTAAGTTTGCTAAAAATATTTTACTTGAAAAAAAGATAGAGGTTTACGGCGAGGGTAAGATGTCTCGAGACTTTACCTACGTGGAAGATATTGTCTCGGGGGTCGTGGGGGTTTTGAAAAAAGATAAACTCGATTGCGAGATATATAATCTTGGTGGGGGACACAAAGTATCTCTTATGGAATATATAGAATTGATAGAGAAAAATATCGGTAAAAAAGCAAAAATAAAAATGTTGCCAATGCAGGCTGGGGATGTGAAAGAAACGAGTGCTGATATAAAAAAAGCAAAAAAAGATGTTGGCTATATTCCGAAGACCACAGTAGACGTGGGTATAAAAAAATTTATTGGTTGGTTTTTGGAAAATAAAGAGTGGCTACTTGAGCTTAAAGACTAAGCGCACATCTTAGTGTATTTACGATCCTTTGCTGTCATTCCCGACCACTATCGGGAATCCATGGGAAAGATGTGGATAAAAATATCAACATAATTATCATTCTTCGCAAATATTCAAAACAATACTTATTGTGATATACTTTTTTAATATTAAAAATATTAAAAAAATATCATGTCTACAGACCTAAATAAGACCATCCGCAATATTATTATAGGTGGTTTATTTATCGTACCATTTTTGCCTTTTGTTATTTCGACTTCAATGTTTTTCCCTTTTATTACAGGCAAGAATTTTATTTTTAGAATTGTAGTAGAGATACTGTTTGCATTGTGGCTTGTTCTAATAAGTTTGGACAAGGGTTATATTCCTAAACTTGATAGGATATTTAAATCAGTTCTTCTCTTTATCGGGGTTATCACCGTTGCCGATATTTTTGGAGTTAATTTTCAGAGAAGCTTCTGGTCAAATTACGAGAGGATGGAGGGGCTTATTTCTCTTTTGCATCTTCTTGCTTATTTTATACTTCTTATTTCAGTATTTACCGAAAAAGTTTGGAAATATTTTTTCAACACGATACTTGTTGTTGGCGGTAGTGGTCTCTTTGCATATGCTTCGCTTCAGCTTCTTGGGAAGCTAAATATTAACCAGGGAGGAGTGAGAGTTGACGCCACTTTTGGAAATACGATCTATTTTGCCGTCCATATGCTCTATTTGGCTTTCCTTTCGGCTCTCTATTTTTTCAGGGGTAAGATAGGGAACAATCCCAAAACATGGCTCTACGGGGCAATTTCTGTCTTCTCTGTTTTTCTGCTTATTCAGACCGCCACGAGAGGTACTGCATTAGGTCTTGTGTTCGGTATTTTTGTTACTGCTTTTCTTCTGTCGTATAAAGGTGATGCAATATACAAAAAGACAGGATTGAGGATGATTGGCGGAATATTTTTATTTTTTGTTGTATTTCTTGGTGTTAGAAATCTTGATTTCGTAAGAAAAGATCCTATTTTTGGGAGATACGCAGAACTAACATTTTCTTCAATAACAAATCAACCTAGGTATATGGTTTGGAATATGGCATGGAATGGTTTTAAGGAAAATCCAATACTTGGTTGGGGACAGGAAAATTTCAATATTGTCTTTAATAAATATTATGACCCAAAGATGTATGCACAGGAGCCTTGGTTTGACAGAGCGCACAATGTTTTTTTTGATTGGCTAATAGCAGGAGGCATCTTGGGCTTGTTTGCTTATCTATATATTTTCTTTAGTGTAATAAAAACAGTCTGGAACAAAGATAAAACCAAGAGATTTTCTTTGGTTGACAGGAGCATCATTACAGGATTATTAGCTGGTTATTTTGTTCATAATATTTTTGTGTTTGATAATTTATTGAGTTATATAATGTTCTTTTCTGTGATTGCATATATTTACCACGAAGTTCATTCTGAAAAAGAAGAGGTTAAACCGACTCCTTTGTTTAAAGAAGAATTCGGAACTTATGTATATATTTCTCTGGTTATGGTGGGGTTAATATTCTCTCTTTACTTTTTGAACATAAAGCCAATAATGGCTTCAAAAAATCTTATAGGAGCACTGTCTTCTCAGAATATAGAGGAGAGTTTGGAATATTTTAAGAAGGCAATATCGTATGGCGCGCTTGGAACAACAGAATCAAGGGAGCAGTTGACTCAGCGCGCGATGGGTCTGGCTAGGAATCAAGATACGAATGCGACACTTGCAAAACAAAATTTCTTTCAAACAGCAAGAGACGAAATGAAAAAACAAATAGAAGACAATCCTATGGATGCGAGATATAGAGTATTCCAGGGTGCACTTTATTCGGCCTACGGTTTTTATGATGATGCGTTGAAGCAGTTTGAGATAGCCAGAGAGCTTTCTCCAAATAAACAGCAAATACTTTTTGAGATAGTTTCGGGTAATATAAATAAGAAAGATATTCAGAAGGCGATTGATACCGCAAAGTTCGCTTTTGAATTAGAACCGAAATATGATGAGGCAAGAAAAATATTTGCTGTTGCAACAATCTACGGTGGTTTAAAAGATATTTCCAAAAGTCTTCTCACAGAAGCTTATGGCACAGATATAATTATTGATGATAGATTTATAAATGCATATGCTGCTACAGGGCAATTTGGTAAAGTTATAGAGATATGGAAAAAGAAGATAGAAATGGAACCGAATATTTCTGAATATAGAGTTTATTTAGCTGCTAGTTATTTAGCTGACAAACAGAGAAGCAAAGCAATCGAAGAATTGAAGAAGGCGTCAGAGATGAATCCTGCTTTTAAGGAGCAAGCGGATTATTATATCAAAGAGATAAGGGCAGGAAGAGATCCCAAATAAAGAAAATGATTGGGGAGGTTTGAAATAATGAAAAAATCTTGATATGAATAATTTATCTGGTATAATAATCGTGTGGGCGTTGTCCATTAATAATTAAATTTTTTGGGCACCTCCTAAATGCAAATACAGCGCAAAATCCCCCTCGGGGGATTTTGCGTTTTTATATTCGTGATGATAAAATTATCTATGGAGTTTTATTTAGTTAAAGTTGGCGGAACGCTCACAAATGTATTTGTATGGAGGCAGTTACCGCCAACTTTAAGTAAATAAAATCTGAAAAATTAAAACCCTCAAAATTGAGGGTTTTAATTTTTGTTAAAAACTTTTTTACGAAAAAGTTATCGTTGCAAAAAATTATTTTTTCTTCTTTTTTGCAACTTTCTTTACAACCTTCTTCGCAACTTTCTTTACAACTTTCTTCACTGGCTTCTTTGTTACTTTCTTTTTCATTTTGTTAAGAAATTTATTTGACGATACTCGACCAACTAACAAAATATCGTCACCAACATCTTTTATTATCTCACATACAAAAAAAAATAAAAGATGTGGATAACTTTTTTTGTATTTTTTTTAAAAAATAAAATTTTTTTAAATTATTTTTTTATTTTAATTTTTTTTATTATGGAAAAATTAAGAATCTTTTTTGTTAATAGTTTATTAATGCTAATCGTTTCTGTGTTTGTGTCAAAAAAAGAGGCGGTTTATTTTTTGATTATAATAGAGTAGTATACAAAGATATAAATTATTTTAATTTAAGTTAAATATATGTCTTTTTTAGATAGATTTTTGGGGACAACTAGTGAAAGAAAGATAAAAAAAATAATGCCGATAGTTGAAAAGATAAATTCATTCGAGGATTCTTTTCGGAAACTGACAGATGGAGAGCTTTCTGTAAAAACGGGAGAATTTCGGGAGCGACTTAAAAATGGAGAGACGCTGGATGAGCTTTTGCCTGAAGCTTTTGCGACAGTTCGCGAGACAGCAGGAAGAACTCTAAGTCAAAGACATTATAATGTTCAAATGTTGGGCGGAGTAATACTTCATCATGGTAATATTGCTGAGATGAAGACAGGAGAAGGCAAAACTTTGGTTGCTACGTTACCGACGTACCTCAATGCTCTTTCTGGTCATGTACACGTGGTCACAGTAAACGATTATTTGGCGAGAAGAGATGTTGTTTGGATGGGGCAGATATATTCTTTTCTTGGTCTTTCGGTTTCTGTCATTAATCATGATTCGAGTTTTATGTATGATCCGACCCACACGGATAAAGATAATAAGAGAGATGAAGTTGGATCTTTCAAAGTTGTTTATGAATTTTTGAGACCCTGTACTCGGGCCGAAGCTTATCGTGCGGATATTGTGTACGGAACGAATAATGAATTTGGTTTTGATTATTTAAGAGACAATATTTCTTACAACGAAAAAGATATCACACAGGGAGTTGGAGGTGCTGATGATAAAACTTCTTATAATTTTGCAATCATTGATGAGGTGGATTCTATCTTAATTGATGAATCAAGAACACCTCTTATTATTTCTGCTCCCGCAGGAGAATCAGAGGACCTATATTCTTCTTTTGCGAGAATCGCAACTCAAATGAAAGAAGTTGATGATTATGTTATTGACGAGAAGATGAAAGCGGCTACTCTTACTGACGCTGGTATAAATAAAGCAGAGAAGATATTAGGAATTGGAAATATCTACACTGAGGGTGGAGTAAAATACGTTCATCATCTAGAGAATGCTATACGAGCAAAGGCCATCTACACAAAAGACAAAGAGTATGTTGTAAAGAACGGCGAGATTGTGATTGTTGATGAATTTACCGGACGTTTACAACCGGGAAGAAGATGGTCTGAAGGTTTGCATCAGGCGATAGAGGCAAAAGAGGGTGTAAAAATTCAGAAGGAATCAAAGACGATGGCGACGATAACACTTCAGAATTATTTTAGAATGTATTCAAAGCTTGCGGGAATGACAGGAACAGCCCTCACTTCTTCGGAAGAATTTTTTAGTGTCTATGGATTAGACACGATAGCTATTCCGCCGAATAAACCGAGCAAGAGGAGAGATAACGATGATTTGGTCTTTCAAACTGAACATGGAAAGTTTTTGGCGATAACAGGGAAGGTGAAGGAGCTAAACGAGAAGGGACAGCCCGTTCTTATCGGAACAATATCTATTGAGAAGAATGAAATGCTTTCGAAATATCTTTCTAGGGAAGGTGTGAAGCATGAGGTTTTAAATGCAAAGAATCACGAGAGAGAAGGAGAGATAGTGGCCGAAGCAGGAAAAAGGAGCGGGGTTATGATAGCTACCAACATGGCAGGAAGAGGAGTTGATATAAAACTCGGAGGAGCTCTCGCTAGCTCTGAAGAATCAGAAAAAGTGCGCGAGTTCGGTGGTCTTTTTGTCATCGGCACAGAAAGGCATGAAGCAAGGAGAATAGACAACCAGCTAAGAGGGAGATCTGGAAGACAGGGTGATCCAGGGGAAACGCAGTTTTTTGTTTCTTTAGAGGATCCTCTTATAAGGGTATTCTCTGGAGATACTGTTAAAAATATGATGGGGAAGTTTGGAATACCAGAAGACGAACCGATACAGAATAGGCTTATATCAAAAACAATAGAGAGTGCGCAAACAAAGATAGAAGGTATAAATTTTGATACAAGAAAACATCTTCTCGAATATGACGATGTGATGAATTTGCAAAGAAAGACTATATATGAAAAGAGGAGAAAAATACTTTTGGGAAATGAAAATTATTTGGAAGAATTTCTGAGGTCTATATTATTGGAAGATGAGGAATCTAAAGAGCAGGCTGATAAAATGATAAAAGATATGGGGAAAAAAGAATTCTTCGCATCTTTTAAACAACTTTGTCTTCAGGTGATAGATATGATATGGACCGAGCATCTTGAGGTTATGGATCACATGAGATCAAGTGTGAGGCTTCGAGCATATGGACAGAGAGATCCTCTCGTTGAATACAAAAAAGAAGGTCTGAGACTTTTTAAGGGAATCGAAGATCAGATGGCGAATAATATAATAAGATTATTACCCGCTATCGCTGGGCAGGCGAATATGAGGGAGGAGAGAAGGCAGTTGAATGAGGTTAAAGATTCGGCTGTAACTATCGGCAATTCCAATGAAGCTCAAAAAGAAGATATAAAATCGCAAGAAAAAGAAGTTGGAAGAAATGATTCGTGTCCATGTGGAAGTGGTAAAAAATATAAGAAGTGCTGTGCGAATAGGAAATAAAATTTTATCTATTAAAATAAAAAAATAAGAAGTGTCACTGGAAATAAGATGTTTAAATTAGGGAGATATAGACATTACAAGGGAAAAGAATATGAGGTTATTGGTTTGGCAAAACATAGCGAGACACTAGAAGAATTAGTGGTATATCGGGCACTTTATGGTGAAGGTCAGGTTTGGGTTAGACCACTAAAGATGTTTATAGAAGAAGTTGAGGTGGACGGCAATAAAATTGCACGTTTTATTTACGTAGGATAATAAATACAAATTAGGAGATTTTTTAAAGACAGAATGGACTCAAGAAATAAAAATTATTTCTATTAAAAAGATCAATGGAGGAATTGAAGGCCTAAAGAACAATTATGTTTTTTGGAGAATTAACAGGTGAAATGGTTAAAGAAATCGAGTCTTATGATGAAATGGAAATTATTTCTTTTGTTTTCACACCTGTAAATGAAAGTAATATTGTATGAGTGGTTTATGCTTTTTATGGAAAACCCCCAATCTATGAGATTGGGGGTTTGGGGTTATTTCCGACGGCGCCTCGTCTTGATTGCATCGTTTTCTGAAATGGTCATATTGCATTCGTTGCAAAACAAAGAAGTTCTTTTTTTCTCCAGTTTATTTTTGCAGAAAGGACAAACGTGGGCATAGCGTGATAATTTTTTTCTTTTTGTTCGTTTCGGTGCAAGATGACTGAAGGGGTGTCCCTCACTTGAGTCATCGTTTTCTTCTGGAATATCTTCAATGTACTTTAAGATCTTTTTCTTGTCTGTATCAGAGATATTTTGTCCGTGTCTTCGAATAATTTCCATAATCTTTTTTATTCCCATTTCCATTTCTCCTTTTAAAGAACGTTAAATCTGAAATAGATACTATCGTACAGAGGTAGGGTGGTCAAGAGAAATTTGTCTTGTTGGACAGATAAAAATCCGCTCATCGCGGATTGTTTGTGCGCCCAGCAGGAATTTCGGTCGTTATCTAACAGGATTCTTTCCCTACGGGAACGGTACAGGTTTCGTATCTCACTTCGCCCTGTGGGCTCTCTGCGATATACTCAACCTTTTCGAATCCTGCCCGGAAGCAAAGCAGTTTGCTTCCTTGGACACACAAAAATCCACTGTCGTGGATTTGTTGTGCGCCCAGCAGGATTCGAACCTGCGACCATTCGCTTAAGAGGCGACTGCTCTACCAACTGAGCTATGGGCGCAAAATTTTATAGATATTCAGATAAAATACCATAAATTATTTTTTTTTCAAAATGTGCCTGAGGAGGGAGTCGAACCCTCAATCCCTTACGGGCGACAGATTTTAAGTCTGTAGCGTATACCAATTCCGCCACTCAGGCAAATATTTATCAAGTTAAGACTCCGGAACATTGTTTGGAATCTTGAGGCCTGGGCGAGAATCGAACTCGCGCATAACGGTTTTGCAGACCGTTGCTTTACCACTTAGCAACCAGGCCGGTTGTAAACACAATCATCAAAAAACTTTTAAATTTCCTACTCAGCTTGGACATTACCCGTCCTTTGGCGGGACTTAGCAACCAGGCCGATATTTAGTGTATTTTTGATATTATAATATTTTTAAAAAAATTCCTACTGTTTCGCTTGATTTAGAAGTTCGTCAATCCTTTGTCTGTTTTTCTCTCCCTTGTCAAGTTCAAAATCAAAAAAGGGGAGAGTGTGCATTTTCCATTTACCCTTAACAAATTCTCTAAGATCGCTTCGTTGTCTTTTTAAAAAATCTGAGACAGCCAGTTCATATCTTTCCGGTATAACAGTGAATAGTATCGTTGCTTTTGAAAGATCGTCAGATAGCTTTACGTCAGTTATCGTTATAAGGGAATTTTTGTTTGATGCCCTTTCAACAAAGTCTGCCGAAAGTTTTTTGATAATGGATGATATTTTTTCTCCTCGATGTCCTTGCATTTTTAATATTTTAATTCTTATATAGTTTCTGTTATAAATGCTTCAATTGTGTCTCCTTCGGATATTGCGATCCTCGAGGATATTGTCACCCCAAATTGATTTCCCTCTGATACTTCTTTGGTCTTTAGTTTATTTTGTTGAAGTTCTGTTATTTCTCCTTTTCCAATTTCATTCTTTTGCCTAATTATTTTTATTTTTTTACCGAGAATAATAGAGCCGGAAAGAACTGTACCACCAACAACCTGTTTATCCTTTTGTCTGCTAAAGTTTTTTAGTATTTTTGCTTGTCCGAGTGTTTTCTCTATTTCTTGTTTGGGTATTCTTTTTTTTATTTCTTCTTCTATGACCTTGTTTATTTCATAAATTATATTAAATATCATCGGCGGGTTTTCTAGTTTTTGACCCATCTCCGCAGTATCTTTGTCTATTTTTACATTGAAACCAATTATTAAAGGATGATCTGAGCTGTTAGCTGAATTTATGTCGTTTTCTGTTATATTACCAACGCCACATCCTATTATTCTAATTTTTACATCCTCGTTCTCTAGTTTCAGGAGTTCTTTTTCAATCGCCTCAACTGTGCCCTGAAAATCAGCTTTTATTATTACCGGCAAGATGAGTTTTGCATTTCCCAAATCTTCTCTGCATTTGATACCGCATTTTTGAATGGATTGACATTCTGCCATTTTTTCTGCTTCTTTTTTGTTGGAAGCAGAAAAGAAACTCGAACCCACTGCGGGAATTTTACCAAATCCGATCATTCTCACAGGAGAAGAAGCTATCTCTGATTCTATTTTTTTACCCACATAATTTTCTATTGTTCTCACCGGAGTTATCTCTGAGTCAATTACAACAAAATCCCCCTTTTTAAGAGTGCCATCTCTTATTATTAGGGTTGCGGAACCACCTCTTTTTGAATCTAGGCTTGATTCCATTATATATCCTTCTCCTTTTTTATTATCTTCTTTTGTGAATTCACCCATCTCTGCCATAAGTAACAAAATGTCTAGAAGATCGTTGATACCTTCTCCTGTTTTTGCAGATATGAGAACATTTGGTACATCACCGCCATATCCCTCTAGATAAACATTGTTTGAGGCCAAATCGAGTTTTGTTTTTTCTACATCCGCATTTGGTTTGTCTATTTTGTTTATAGCAACAACGAATGGGGTTTTTGAATCTTGGATTATTTTTAGTGCTTCTAGCGTTTGTTTGTTGACACCATCATCTGCCGCTACGACTAAAATAATAATATCGGCCACTTCTGCACCTCTTGACCTTATTTTTGTAAATGCCTCATGACCCGGGGTGTCTATAAAAGTTATTTTTTTCTTCTCGCCTTTTGCGGTTTCGTGGGCAACCTCATATGCCCCCATGTGCTGAGTGATACCGCCGGCTTCCTTGTCGACAGTGTTGGTTTTTCTTATAAAGTCTAGAAGGGTTGATTTGCCATGATCAACATGACCCATAACCGTTATGATGGGTGGTCGTTCGGTTTTTTCATTTTCTTGGGTTTTGTTTGTCATGTTTTATTTTTTTAAATTTAACTGAAAATTTTATTTTTGTGAATTTTGAATCCCAGTTATCGCTTCTTTTTCCTCGATAGTAAGTTCGTATTCTGAATTATATTTTTTGACTGGCTTGCCAAAAACACTGACTTTTTCTCTTGAATAAAGACTAGAAATAACAGTTCCATTTCCGTTGTCATCTAAAAAGGCGGTAGCAAAACTTTGTTTTCCTCCAACATCGCCAAAAGGGTTGAATCTGATAGTTTCAGTTGTGTTTAATTTGTTTTTTAATTCTTTTTTTATTTTTTCTATTTCTTTCTCGTTAGATTTTTGAGAATCATCAAGTATTTTTATATCTTTAAGGGAACTTATAATGGTTTCTTCGATATTATTTAATTTATTACCCCTGAGCATTTTTCTTACTCTCATTTCAAGTCTAGCCATAAATATGACCAGCAGGATATTCGTGGCCATAAGCAAATATATAATGATGGATAAAGAGTCATTTATCATGGTTTAGTATTCTAAGCTTTTTTTTGCTATTTTGCAAAATTTTCAGTATGATTGCCCTCGTGAAAGGAAAAATTACACAAAGAAAAATTTATTTGGATCATGCGGCCGCAACCCCACTTCTCGATAAGGTTTTTCTCGAGATGAAGAAATATTGGTCTTTGGATTTCGGTAATCCTGGTTCAATTCATTCTTTTGGGATTATGGCCGATCGCGCATTAAATCAAGCCAGAAGAGATGTTGCGATGTCTTTGGGTGCGAAGAGCGATGAAATTATATTTACAAGCGGAGGCACAGAGTCGGATAATCTCGCCATTTTAGGTGTAGCTAATTTTTTTAAAAGAGTAGGTAGGGGTAAAAAATTGCACGCTATTACTACAGTGATAGAGCACCATGCCGTCATTAAGCCATTTAATTTTTTGGAACTGAATGGTTTTGAGGTTACATATTTACCTGTCTCGACAAAAGGTATCATAAATTTAGAAGATCTTAAAAATTCCCTAAGAGAAAATACTGTCCTTGTGTCTATTATGTATGCAAATAATGAGATTGGCACGATACAGCCAATAAGAGAGATTGGTAATTTTTTGAAGAGAGAGAGAAAGGATAGGCCATATCCTATTTTTCACACAGATGCGTGCCAGGCACCGGGGGCACTTTCGCTTCAGGTTTCTAATCTGCATGTAGATATGATGTCTCTGTCTGGGGCCAAGGTTTATGGACCAAAGGGTATAGGGGCTTTGTACGTTAAAAAGGGAACACCCATAGACCCTATTTTGTTTGGGGGTGGACAAGAGTGGGGAATAAGGTCTGGAACTCAAAACATACCAGCATGTGTTGGTTTGGGGAGAGCGATTTCAATAGCGGATAGTAGAAGGAAAGAGGATTCAGAGCGGATATCGAAATTAAGAAATTATTTTTGGATAGAAATAAAAAAAGTTATAAAGGATGTTGAGTTGAATGGTGATGATGAGTCTCGTTTGCCGAATAATTTAAATATTTATATACCCCAAATATCAGGAGAGCGTTTGGTTATTGAGTTGGATGTGAAAGGAATAATGGCTTCGACGGGAAGTGCTTGTTCTTCACGTGAGGAAGCACCATCTCATGTGCTCACAGCTCTTCACGGGAGCGAGGAACGGGCGGAATGTTCTATTAGATTCACTCTTGGGAGGGAAACAACAAAGAAGGAGATAGACAGAACAATTAAAGTGTTAAAAGAAATTGTAATGAGATTAAAACAAACATAAAATATCAAAAATTAAATCTGAATGAATGAGTTCATTTATTTGGACGGGTTTAAATTTTGATTTTATTTGTAATTATTATACAATAGGGCTCATGGAGGATCTCAACAAAACACAAATAATTCTTCTTTCTATTTTTATAACGCTGGTTACAGCAACTGCGACTGGGGTTATTACGGTTACTTTGTTGGACCAAGCTCCTCCTGGTATTACTCAGACAGTTAACAGGGTTGTCGAGAGAACAGTAGAGAGAGTTGTTTCTCCTGGCAAAATAGAGACCACAGAAATAAAGCAAATAATAAAAGAAGATGATGCTATCGTTGATTCTATCAAAAGGACAAGACAATCTCTGGTTAGAATTACCAGAGAGGATGAAATTTATTTAGGTGTTGATAATATTTTGCCTGAATCAATGCAGGCTTCTTTGCAGGTAAGTGAAACCACAAAAGACTTTGTTGTTTCTGAAGTTTTAGCGTTGAACAATTCAGAGATGACCAGAAACGGATTCTTTGTATCCAATGACGGTCTTATTATAACGAGTTCAGATATTGTTGGGTCCGGAGAACCTACTTATAAAGTTTCTCTGTATGATGGCACTAAGTTATCCGTAAAATTTTTAAAAAGCGACAAGGACTTGGGTATATCTTTATTCAAGATATTAGATGAGGATAAGAGTAAGGTTAAGATAGTTTCTTTGACTTCTCTCTCGGGAGAACATTTGTCTTTGGGGCAAACTATTTTGGTTCCCGGAAGTGAGTCGGGGTTGAGCAGTGTTTCTATTGGTTATGTTTCTTCTTATCGATCTGGCAATGCTTCATCTTCATCTGTGGTTAAAACAAGTCTAAAGACAAATAGCGATTGGGGCGGGATGCCCGTTTTGGACATAGACGGATATTTGATTGGTGCTTATGGTGTTAGGGGGAACGTCGTTACTTATGCTGAGATACGTTCCTTTATAGATTCATCGATTGTAAAAGAAGATTCTTCTATCGTTAATTTGTAATTTTTGCTCTCTTTTTCATTGACAGTATCGGATTTGGTTATTAGAATACCTAAAAACTTTAATTTTCAATAAATTATGATTCCATTCAACAATTTAACTTCAAAGGCAAGAGAGGCCATAAGAAAGGCTCACGAGCTTGTAATAGAAAGAGGACAGAATCAAGTCAACCCGACCCATCTCTTGGTTTCCTTACTTATTCAAGAAGAAAGTCTTATTCTTTCAATATTAGACAAGCTCGAGATAGACACAACTCTTTTAATAGATCAGTTGCTCGAAAGTGTCGAAGGAACAGAAAGTCCAAATGTTCTTTCTCCTTCATATCAGATATATTTAACTGCTGAATTAGTAAAGGTTTTAGACGATTCTGCTAAAGTTGCTTCTTCGCTGAAGGATGATTTTATTTCAACAGAGCATATTTTTATTGCGATACTTGAAGTGCCAAGTCCAGCGAGGGAACTTTTAAATAGATTTAAAATACCAAAAGATGGCGTGATAAGGATACTTGAAGAAATAAGACAGGGTAAAATAACAGATGTTGGGCAAAGTAAAAAGCCGAGGGTTCTTGAGAAATTTACTAGAAATTTGACCAAGATGGCCAAAGAAGACAAGCTTGACCCTGTTATCGGGAGAGACGAGGAGATAAGAAGGATAATGCAGATACTCACAAGGAGAACAAAAAATAATCCTGTTTTAGTCGGAGAAGCCGGTACGGGAAAGACAGCTGTGGTTGAAGGGCTTGCAAATAGAATAGCAAAAGGTGATGTGCCGGAAATGTTAAAAAACAAGGAGATCATTTCGCTTGATATTGGGTCTCTGATAGCTGGAACAAAGTTTAGAGGCGAATTTGAAGAAAGATTGAAGGCTATCTTGAAAGACATTGAAAAGGCGGGAGGAAACGTAATATTATTTATTGACGAGATACATACAATCGTTGGAGCTGGTGCTGCGGAAGGTTCACTGGACGTTTCCAATATGTTAAAGCCAGCATTGGCCAGAGGAGAGCTAAGGGCGATAGGTGCTACAACTTTAAATGAATATCAAAAACACATAGAAAAAGATCCCGCGTTAGCGAGGAGGTTTCAACCAGTACACATAGGTGAACCGTCCGTAGAAGATGCGATAGCAATACTTCGTGGTCTGAAAGATAGATATGCTCTCCATCACGGAATAAAAATAACTGATGCCGCAATCGTTGCCGCGGTTAATCTTTCTAGTCGATATATTTCGGATCGATTTTTGCCCGATAAGGCGATAGATCTTGTCGATGAGGCGTCTTCATCTCTTAGGCTTCAATTGGAAGATAAGCCAATAGTGATACAGGATACTGATAAAAAAATAATGAGACTTGAGGTTGAAAAGGAGGCCCTTAAGAAAGAAGCGGATAATAAAGATGGACAAGCAAAGTCTAGATTAAAGAAGATAGATAAAGAGATAGCAGATCTAAGAGAGAAAATATCAGAAGTTGATATGAGATGGAAGAATGAGAAGAAGATAATAGCCGACCAAAGAGCAATTAAAAAAGAGCTTGATGATCTTCGTTTGGAAGCTGAGTCAGCGGAGCTCAGGTCTGACCTTTCACTTGCCGCAGAGATAAGATATGGAAAAATACCCGCGAAGCATACCGAACTTGCTTCTTTGGATACAAAATTAAATAAACTTAGCTCAAGAAGAATATTGAGAGAAGAGGTTACTGAAGAGGATATTGCCAACGTTGTTTCAAAGTGGACTGGGATCCCTGTTGTAAGAATGCTTGAAGAAGAGATGCAGAAGCTTTCAAGAATGGAAGACGAATTAAGGAAAAGAGTTCTGGGACAGGATGAAGCTATTAGAAAGATATCTGAATCGATAAGAAGGTCTAGGGCTGGTGTTTCTGACCCTGATAGGCCGATAGGTTCTTTTATGTTTCTTGGACCATCGGGTGTCGGTAAGACTGAGCTCGCAAAGAGTCTCTCGCATTTTTTGTTTAATGACGAAAAGGCAATAATAAGAATTGATATGTCTGAGTTTATGGAAAAACATTCTGTTTCTAAGTTGATAGGATCACCGCCTGGTTACATCGGTTATGATGAATCAGGCAAGCTCACTGAGGCAGTAAGACATAGACCTTATTCAATAGTTTTGTTTGATGAGATAGAAAAAGCACATCCCGAGGTATTTAACATTCTTTTACAGGTTCTTGATAACGGAAGACTGACTGATTCTAAAGGTAGGGTTGTTAATTTTAAAAACACTGTAATTATTTTGACATCAAATGTCGGTTCTGAGTTTGTGAACAAGATGGAAACTATTGGTTTTGGTAACGGTAATGGAGAAAAAACAGAATATAATCTCATGAAGGAGAGGATAATGGAAAGATTGAAAGATAGTTTTAGGCCAGAGTTTTTAAACAGACTAGATGAAATAATTATATTTGATACTTTGAGTAGAGAAGTAATGAAAGGCATTGTTGAAATTCAATTTGGACTTGTAAGGAAGAGATTGTTGGATAGGGGAGTTCATTTAGATATAACTCCAGCGGTTTATGATCACTTGGTAAATGCAGGTTATGACCCTCAATATGGAGCGAGACCATTAAAGAGACTTATCCAAACAAAAATACTTAATAAGGTGGCCGAATTCATGATATCAAAAATGATAGATCCAAGGTCCACAATCCTTGTCGAAGTTAAAAATAATGATATAATAGTCGGCATTAAAGAAGTTGTTTCCACGAGAGTAGTCACAAGGAAGAGTAGAAAGAAATAGTTGAAAATTAAATATTTGGCGATGTGGAAACATCGCCTCTTGCGCAGGTGGTAGAGTGGTCAATTACAACAGACTGTAAATCTGTCGGCTTCGGCCTACGAAGGTTCGAATCCTTCCCTGCGCATCGATTTAATATAGCAAGTAAAACAAGGGTATTCTAGCTGTTGTCTTTTTTGGACTTGACAAATAACTATTTTAGTGTATCATTAGTAATAGAAGGCTTGTAAATTAATTAAGAAGAAAGGGGAATTTGTATGATAAATCTTGTTGAGTTTTTTCTACGTTTGGCAAAATGGTCCTTTTTCTTGGCTTTCCCTCTCGGTTTTTTCGGAGGAGGATTGGTGTTTTTTGCTCTGTTGGGTCTTGCCCTCGCATCCTATGCAACGGCCTTTGCTTAACATGAAGTGTGTGTATATCGTTTAGACCTGTGGTAAATTTACCCAGGTCTATTTTATTTGTTCTAATTCGATAGGTCTGGTATATACGAAACAATCCCACTCTTCATCAACTCGGTCCGAACGTCCTCTACTACTCTGCATAAAACAACCACGCTCGATGCGAAAGCATCGGCGTGGTTTTGTTTTAGCGATAGGGAAGGATTCGAAAGACGGAAGCGGGCCTGCCTACCGGACAGGCAGGCCCATTTCTGAAAGAAAGGGAGCTGAGTCGGGGTCGAGCAATCCGCCTCGGGCGGATATGCGTGACCGAATCCTTCCACTTATAAAAAATCCAATCAGGATACCCGCCCGACTGAATGACTTTAGCCATTCGGGCAGGCTGGTCGTGTAACGACCGAAATTCCCCGCCCGAATGTACCATTGTTCGGTACGGGCGGGCTTCCCTGCGCATAATAAAATAACCCATTTTTTACTGGGTTATTTTTGTAACAGAGGAATGATGTTCGAACTGAAACTATTTTTGTGGTTGTGGTAAAATAGATTTATGAAAAAAATTCTAAAAATATTTGGTCTTTTTTTAATTATTTATTTGATGTTTATTTTTTATCCGAAAAATTTTCATGCGGGGCAAGTGCTAGATTGTCCTAATGATACGGGTCGTTTAACCTCACATCTACGGTGTAAATGTTTCGGTCTTGTTTACGGGATTACTTATCAACCCATTCCAGGAAAACCTATGCCGCCACCAGAGGGTTGTTTGGGATATGTTTATGATTGTCAAAGAACAATCTGTAAGAATGATGAGCAAAATTCATTATCAGATGTATCTGATTGGAAAACATATAAAGACGAAATATATGGATTTTCTTTTAATTATCCTTCGGGTTGGAAACTCGAATTAAAAGACTATCAGTTTATGAGGGACATTTATATTCTAAGCTTGAAAGCCCAAAAAGAGACAAATGAAACAAAAGTTGGTTCTCCTGGCTTTGAGATTAAAGTCTATGAAGATTTTTCCCGTCTAGAGAATTTTACTGGCAAAGAAACACAGACTTCTGGGATAAGGGTAGTTGAAAAAGAATGGGAGCAATCAGATGTTACGGGATACTATGAAAAAAGAGTAAACATTTTGTCTTCGAGACCAATTAATATATCGTTTTGGACGTCCGATGGAAACGACCGGGAAATATTTACCCGCCTTTTTAATAGCTTTCTTTTGCAATAAAAAATTAATATATTTAATTTTTTACAGTTTGTCATTTATTATCTAAATAAGATTATTATTTTTCATCGATTTATTTCCCATTTCGTTCCAGAGGGCGCATAAATATTTTGTCCTTATTTTGAGCCTCCTGTAGGTGGGGGAGTTTTAGAGTTCGAACTTGTGATTTTTCTTGACGACAAATTGCACAAAGTATAGTATAATTGGACTGTAAAATATATGAAAAATACATTAGCCCAAAAGCTATTTACTAGCATTAGAGAGGCAAAAGAGAAACTTTCAAAGTTTTCTCCAGAGCAAAAATCATCCTTAGAGAAATCTTGGGATATTGAGCATGCTTATTATTCCAGTGCTTTGGAGGGCAGTAAAATTTCCAGAAAGGAATTCGAAAAATTTGCGGAGAAGGTGGCTTAATATTTTTACCGGATATGCCACAGCGACCAAAAGACGAAAAAGAATTACAAAAACTAGAGGCGATTGGAGTTATCCACGCCTCTCGTTTTGTTAGAAAGTATTCTCGCACCAATAAGCCTATTACAGTTTTAATAGGGCTTGTCTTCTTTATAATCTATGCGATTTTGAGTTTCAATCGTAATTTATTGGACCGTGATTTCTATGACAAAGAAACGCAGACACCCATGCCGACGTTTTCAAATAAAAATGAAATAGATTCATTAATAGACATGACCGATTGGAATACGTATAAAGATCCTTGGTATGGTTTCGAATTGAAATACCCTAATGGATGGAATCAAGAAAAGACTGATCATGATGGAGTTTATTCAATTTGTTTTAATCCCACCGAACATTCTTGTAGTATCGCAATAGCGATTAGTAGAGATAATCAAGATTTCATAACTTATATTGAGGGCAAAAGAAAATTCTACTTAAATTGGAAGACTTTAGAATCTCAATTAAATATAGCTGGGGAAGATGCTATTTTATTTTCGGTTATTGCTAAACCAGAAGATTTTTCAAAAAATTATGAATTGTATGCGAAAGATCTCTTTTTTAGACACAACGAACGTCTCTATCAAATTAGATCTATGAGTGGAGAGGAAGATAAATTCGATTTTATGATAAAAAGTTTTAATTTTTTTGAGCCCAAACTGACAGATCCGGTATATACGGAATAACCTTACTTTTCATCAATTCAGTTCTAACGTCGTCTACTACTCCGCATAAAACAACCACACAAATGAGAAGCATTTGTGTGGTTTTGTTTTAGCGATAGGGAAGGATTCGAACGCCGGAGCGAGATTTTTGTGAGCATCTGGCGAACAAAAACGCGAGGCGGTGGCCAGACAAAATTTTCGGAAGAAAATTTTAGTCGAGGCAGAAATTCCTTCCCTACACACATTTAAACAACCCAGCATTTGCTGGGTTATTTTTGTGACAGAGGAATGGGGTTATAACTGAGATTATTTTAGTGTATGTAATTTTTTATAATTACCAAAATCAAGGAAAGAATATAAATTTATTTGCTTAGGAGGAGTTAAAGGGATTATAATTAATATATTATTATTTTAAATTAAGATGTCATGTTTGGTAATAAAAAAAATGAAGATATTATTGTTTCTGAACTAAGATATCGACGTCTTTTTGAAACAGCGCAAGACGGAATTCTTCTGGTTAGTTTTGAAGACGGGATGATAATAGATGTTAATAAATATCTTATTGATCTTATTGGTTATTCAAAAGAAGATTTTTTGGGTAAACACCTTTGGGATGTTGGTGTTTTTAAAGATATTGTGGCCTCAAAGGATAATTATCTAACATTACAAACAAAGGGATATGTTCGATTTGAGGACTTGCCACTTGAAACCAAAGATGGTAGAAAAATTGATGTTGAGTTTGTCGCTAATTCATATGACGTTGGGAATGAAAAAATTATTCAATGTAATATTCGTAATATTACCGACAGAAGGATAGCCGAGCTTAAATTATCATCAAGTCTCTCTCGTTTAGAAGATGTGCAGAGAATAGCGAATATTGGAGACTGGGAAGCAAATCTTACTACAGGTGAACTTCACTGGTCCCAATTAATATTTGATATTTTTGGTTTAGATTCAAAAACATTTAAACCAACAGTTGAGGCATTTTATAATGCTGTTCATCCTGATGACAAAATAAGGGTAGCTGAAAGCGAAAAGCTTTCAGAGCAGACCGGATTGCATGATATAATTCATCGAATTATTCGTCCAAATGGAGAGGTGCGGTTTGTTCGAGAGATTGCTAAAAGATTCAAAAATAATGATGGAAGGTTGGTTATGTTGCGCGGTATTGTGCAAGATTTAACAGAAAGTGCTCTTGAGGCTGAAAAGTTAGCAAGGAGTGTAAAGAAGGTAAACGAAATGAATAATTTTTTTACGGGTCGAGAATTAAGGATGGCTGAATTAAAAGAAAAAATAAAAGTGTGTGAAAAGGAATTGGTAGAACTTAGGGCGAAAATTAAAAATAAATAGTAAATTATTATTTAAATATTCTGCTAAAATATCTAATAAATTTAATTTAGAAACATAAAAATTGTAATCTAAGGTTCAATTTATTTTTTTGATAAGTCGAGGAACTTTTGGACATTTTTTTTGTTTTGCTTCTTATTTCCCTTGCCGTATGAAGGGAGATTTTTTATCTTTATTTATGGAAAAATTAATTTGTGTTTTTTATTTTTTAAAAATGTTATACTTTTTCATAAGAAGTGAAACTTTAATTAAAAAATTAATATAAATGTATTCTTATGAATAAATATTTAGCAAAGTGTTTGTCTTTTTTCATCACCACAGTTGTGGTTATTATCATTTTTATATCCTTCGGAACAGGAACTGCTTTTGCTGGTGACATAAGCTGGAATACATTTTTGGGTGGAAATGGATTTGAAGAATCAGGATATGATGTCTTAAGAGATTCAAGCGGAAATATATACGTGGTGGGAACCAGCTATGCCACCTGGGGTTCTCCTGTGCGGACATACGGCGGAGGAAGTTACGATGCTTTTGTTGCCAAATTAAATAGCTCAGGGGCTCTTCAGTGGCATACATTTTTAGGAGGAGGTGGATCTGATACTGGCTACGGTATCTCAATGGATTCAAGTGGAAATATATATGTAACAGGAGGTAGTAACGCCACGTGGGGCTCTCCACTAAATTCACATAGTGGGAGTGCTGATATTTTTGTTGCTAAACTAAATAGCTCAGGGGCTCTTCAGTGGAATACATTTTGGGGTAGTAGCGGTGCTGATTATGGTCACGATATTTCGATAAACTCAGAAGGAAAAATATATTTAACAGGAGTGAGTAGATACTCGTGGGATTCCCCACTAAACTCACATAGTGGGACTGAATATAATGTTTTTGTCGCAGAAATAAATAGTTCGGGATCTCTTCAGTGGAACACATTTTTAAATGCAAATAGTGTTACTGAAAAATGTTCCATCTCGGTGGATTTATTTGGAAATATAATTATACTAGGAAACAGTCTTGCTTCCTGGGGTTCTCCTGTGAGGGCATATGGTGGGGGAAGTTTTGATTCTTTCATCGCTAAATTTAATGGTTCAGGTAGTATGTTGTGGCATACTTTTTTGGGAGGTAATGGTACGGATCGCGGTTATGGTATTACAACAGACACTTCTGGAAATGTATATATGACAGGAACCGCTGGTGAGACATGGGGGTCTCCTGTAAGAGCACATGGTGGAAACTATAACAACGATGCTTTTGTTGCCAAATTAAATAGTTCAGGTGTTCTTCAGTGGCATACTTTCTTGGGAGGCACTGGTTCTGATGCTGGTTATGGAATTTTTACTTTAGGAGGGAGTATATTTGTTGCAGGAAATAGTAGTGCCACTTGGGGTTCTCCTAGTATGGTATATGGTGGTGGAATTTATGATTCTTTCGCAGCAAAACTAGATGGTACAGGTGTTTTACAAGGCAATACATTTTTTGATGGAAGCAGTAGCGGTAGTGGTTATAGTGTTTTAATCGATTTACCTCCCGGAGCTTCAGATTATGACTTTTATGTATTAGGATACAGTGACGCTACTTGGGGTTCTCCGGTAAGAGCACATGGTGGAGGTGGCAGTGATGTGTATGTTGTTAAATTTCAAATTCTAACAGTTCCTGAAATCTCCGGCACAGTCTCAGTCACAGGTACATTAAAATACGGACAAACTCTCACAGCAG
>CAZYTH010000006.1:0-74226 GCA_964649715.1 uncultured Candidatus Saccharibacteria bacterium | reverse complement strand
TCACCACTTGACCCCAAAAAGATTTTCAATATCTTCTTTTTTATTTAAAATAAAACCAGATGCAGAACGGTGTCCTCCCCCTCCGTATTTCTCTGCAATCTTGGCAACATCGATACTGCCGTCAGACCTAAGCGAGACAGCTATCTTTCCCCCTTCCTCTTTCCAAATAATACCTATCGGAGAAATTTTTTTAGCGATTGCATTGCCAATCTCAGAAGAATACTTATCTGAATGAACTATTATTGTTTTGTGGCCCTCAAAATAAACTTCTTTACCCTCAGATATCGCCTCACTTACATAATCATTAACCTTCTTTAACAGGACACCTCCTGTCTTTATGAATTCTTCTCTTTTTGCGTCATCCTCAAATTCAGAGATTGTTTTATCCCAAAACAAAAAGTCATGTTTAAGATCTTTTATAAACATTGATACCTCCTTGCTTTTAGGAAGGGTAAATCTCCAAAGATCATTTTCTTCAACATAAAGAAGCATCTTGGGTATATCTTTTTCGGGATGAAAATATTTCCACGACAAAACAGTAGCGGAATGTTCGATATCAAAAATATGTTCTGGAACTATTTTAATAACTTCTTCATTGCTTTTGTGATGGTCTATAACTGTAAGATTTTTTGCACTCTTTAATATTAAATTTAGATATTCTCTCTGGTAACAATAATCAAGGGTAAAAACTTCTTTTCCCGAAACATCCGGCGGTTCTGTCTTGTGCAGGACGGGAAAATAATCAGCTGTATCTCCAAATTTTTTCCAAGCAGAATAAGCTGACCCAAAACCATCGGGACAATCCGCATGATATATAACGAGTATCTCTTTGCCAGAGAGCATAAACTAATTCCCTGATTTTATTTTAAGCTTATTTACCTTACTCTCCTCCTTTTTGGGAATAATTATCTTGAGTATGCCTTTTTTATAATCAGCCTCTGCCATATCCATCTCTACCTTTACGGGAAGCTTAATCGTTCTCTCAAATGTTCCTCTTCTAATCTCTTTCATAAAATAATCATTTCCTCCTGTCACCTCCTCTTCTTCTGCGCTTCCTGATATTTTTATAGAATCGCTCCCCACAGAAACATCAATCTTTTCGGCATCTATTCCTGGTAAATTAACTTTTACAACAACATTATTGCCAGTTTGGTATACATCAGTGGCCAATATCCAATCTGACTTACCTGCATGGGAAACAGGCTGTTTGTTTTTAACCTTTACTTCTTCGTCTAGTTCTCCGAGCGTTGCCCAAATCATAAAAAATCAAAAATCAAAAATCAAAATGTAAAATTTCAATTTAAAAACCAAAACTAAACATTTTCTCTTTAATTTTATAAATTAAACTGATAATCTAAGAATTGACCAAAATAATTATAACACGATTGATGTAAATTTATAAATAAATTTACTCCAATTTGAGGGCCATCTCTATTGCAGATCTTATTGTTTCTATCGGCAAGGCCCCATCTATCGGTAATTTTTTGCCACTCTTAGTCAAAATAACACTGTATGGTGTCCCTCTTGCGCCCGCAGAAATACCATCTTCAAGCTGAGATTGCACCATGCCTTCCATTTTCCCTCCATTTAAACAAAGACTGAATTCAGATTCATTCACACCAACTTCTTTAGCAAATTTAGGCAAAAGAGCCATGTCGAGACCATCGTTTGATTGAGTAGCACTCATTACCTTATCCAAGAAAAGCCAGAATTTTTCGTTTCCCCCAAGAGAAGCAACACACTCTGTCGCCTCTGCCTCTTTTCTTGCATTTTGGTGAAGTTGGTCTAGCGGAAATTGCCTAACCACCCAAGCCACATCTTTTGAATTTTTGTATTCCTCCATAACTTCCTTCATTGTGTAGTGGAACCTTTTGCAAAACGGACACTCTATGTCTGTATAACTTACTATGATTATTTTAGAGTCGATACTGCCTATTATGTGATCGGTTTTATCAACTTCTTTTATAATAATGGGCTTTTCTTCTCCCGTCGCACCCAAAGAAGCTTCATTTGAAGTACCGCTTAGAACCTTAATACCACCTGTGCCATATATAGATAAGGCGATGAGTAAACCAGCAGTAATGATGGCGATAGGCAAACTGTTATCTTTTTTATTTTCCATAAATTCAGATTATTTTTTAATATCATCAGCATAACACAAAGAGAAAAAAGCTCAAATAAACAAGAAACATGGTTTGCCTTGACTTTAAAGGACGTTAATATTATATTTAAGTCAATGGTCGCGAAGTTGGCGACTATTTTTTTTAAAAAAATTATTAGTTTAAGTTATAAAAACCAAAAAATTAAAAGCATTATTTATTGTTCATAAATTTTGATTTTTGATTTTTGATTTTTGATTTTTTATGATTGATTTAAAAGCATTAAATTCAGCTCTTGTACAGCTTGAAGAAGAGAGGGGTATACCAAAAGATAAGGTTATTGAGGCCATTGAAATGGCTTTAGCGGCAGCATACAAAAAAGATTATGGAAAGAAAAACCAAATAATCAGAGCTAAATTCGACATGGATTCAGGCAAAACGGAGTTCAACCAAATAAAGATAGTCGTTGATGACGAAATGATAAAACCAAAGCCTGAATTAGATGAAAAAGGAAACCCTATCATCAAACCAGAGGAAAACGAAACAGAAGAAGATGATGGAATGATAAAAAAAGTATATTTCAACGAAGATCATCACATAATGATAGAGGATGCCAAAAAAATAAAAAAAGGTGTTGAGCCTGGAGAGGAGCTTATCTTCCCCCTTGAATCGAAAGATGACTATGGAAGAATCGCTGCTCAAACAGCAAAACAAGTTATAATTCAAAGAATAAGAGAAGCCGAGAAAATTTCAGTTGTAAATGATTTTGGAGCAAAACAGGGAGAAGTTATTACCGGAAAAGTTCAAAGAATAGAGGGTGGTAACGTTTTTGTTGACCTGGGAAGAGCAACGGGAATGATAACAAGAGATGAGCAGGTGCCGGGGGAAAGATACAGACAAGGAGAAAGAATACGAGCTTATCTTTACTCTGTAGAAGACACACCAAGAGGTATAAACCTTAAATTGAGTCGCTCTCATCCCCTATTTATAGCAAAACTTTTTGAAATAGAAGCTCCTGAGATAGCTAATGGGGTTGTAGAGATAAAGAGCATCGCAAGAGAACCAGGACAAAGATCTAAAATAGCCGTTCATTCAAACGAAAACAATGTTGATCCTGTTGGTTCTTGCGTGGGACAGAGAGGAGTTCGTGTAGGAACAATAATAAGCGAATTAGGAGGAGAAAAAATAGACATAATCCCATGGTCTGAAGATGCTTCTGTTTTCATAACCAACGCTCTTTCTCCTGCAAATGTATCAAGTGTAGAATTAGATGAAGACGAAAAGACAGCAAAAGTTCTTGTGGATGAAGATCAGTTTTCTCTAGCGATAGGAAAAGGAGGTCAAAATGTTAGACTAGCGGCAAAACTAACAGGCTGGAAAATAGACATAAAATCAACGGGAGGTTCTAAAGAAGAATTAGATACAGAAGATGCTGTATCTGACGAATCAGAAGAGTAGTCGAGGAAAACAAAAAACAACCGCAACAGAATTGCGGTTGTTTTTTGTTTGGTAGATTGAATGCTATAATTAAAATATGAAAAATATTTTATTTAATTATATTTCTATAATAATTATTATAATTATTCTTTTTTATTCCCAAAAAGCATTTACTGCTTATGTTCCGGTTGGGAAAACCCTAGATGAACAAATTGTCACATCTTATTGGCCAGGTGCAGGCGGAAGCATAGAGGGTAAATGGGAAACTTCTAAGCCAAGACCAGGTGCAACAGGAAACTGGAAAACAACCAACGTACCAAGTACTCTTGAAATGGTAAGAAAAGGAGAATCTAATTATGTTACAATAGCAGCCGATCCGTCACACTACAAAGAGTGGTATACAATCCCCAAAATCACTTACACAAACACTAAGGGTGAGACTTATACAATGTACAATGTTAAAGCTTATGTACACGACACTGGAGAAGCCTTCCAGGGCAGACAAGATAAATTTGATATTGCCATAGATAGAGGTACCGGATTTTCAAGTGGCAGTGGCTTGGACAAACAATTAATACAGAATGCTGGAAGTTTAGAAAAACAAGGGATTGTTTTTGAAAGAAACGACGGAAAAGGAGAGACAAAAACTACTTGGGAATCAGGAAAAGTTTCAGGCAAAGGAACAAAACCCATTGAAACAAAAGAACTGTGCGCGCTAAAACCAACAGAAGCGGAAAGGCAGGAATGTGAACAAAAACAAGAAACACAAAAACCAACCCAAGAAAAACCGCAACAAACCCAAAAAACAGAAAAACCCCCACAACAAACAACAAAAACCCCAACAACATATTCTACACCTTTTAGTGGAGGAGGGAGCGCTTATAGCACAAACAATAGACTTTGTTATAAATACTCAGGCCCTCCTGGTAGAAAAGGACTAAAATTAGCGGAAACATGTAACGGGGGGTTTAAGTGTTATATTTATGGATGTGGTGACGATGAAATATGTTATTCTTCTTATTTCGTAGTAGACTGCGGACCAAATAATATTTTTTGTGACTCAGCTGCGCACATAGCAGGAGGAGGATATTGCCCACCAAAAGAAAGCAATCCTCAAGATGGCCCCCTAGCTGGTTGTCTAAACTATAAATGCAAAACGAAAAATGCTATTTGGGATATGGATTCCAAAAAATGTGGATGTGATGATGGAAGTATGAGTAGCGTTTCTGGTGCCACACCTTCTGGACCTGGCACAACAAAACCAACTCAGCCGACGACGCCAAAACAGCCAACCCAAACACCACCGAAGACTGGAACCGTAACGCCTCCAAAAGAAAGTGGTGTTCCACAAAAAGGCGGAAGTGGTCCAAGTTACATTAAAAAAGAAGATCTTCGCACACAAATTACAAAAAAACTTGAGAAATCTAAACTCAATGGATATGTGCCGTCAGATGGGGCTAAATACGGAATCACAACCGGATCACCAGAAGAGTGGGCCAATTATTTTACCGAATTGGCAGGGAAAGAATCAAGCTACAACAACAACGCCGCGGGGGACATTGGAAGATTTGGAACCGGATCAAACGGCCTATTTCAGCTTTCTCAAAACGATGCGGTTAATTACAAATTAAACGGGGGTAAACCATTTACAATGGAACAACTTAGAGATCCAGACACGAATATGGATGCGGCAATTAGCATTCATGAATCGTTAGTTATAAAAAATAATTCCATCAAAAATGGGGCTGGTAGATATTGGGGACCCGTTCAAAGAGGATGGACACCCTATATTCCTTCTAAATAAAGAAAGTGCGGATATTATAAATGAAACCTTCCCTTCACTCCCGGGTCAGTTATTAAGATATTTTCTCACAGACTTATTCTCATTTTTCCATCCGAGAGCGAAGTTTCCAAACGAAAGTCTTAAATAAAAAAACTACAGGCTTATATTTCTAACAACAATAGCATCAATTATCTCAGGCTCCCTTTCCCTTATCGCCCCATAAAACCTCACAGTATCGCCAATCACAAACCTAGACAAAGATAGGGGTTTCCTCATTGTGTTCATAACAGAACATTCAGCTCCTAACTTTATAGTATAATCTTTTGAATCAACATTTACGGTAATGATCGTTGGCAATGTTGTCCCCGAAATACTCCTCAATGTCCCTTGGAAATTTCTTGATTTAAATTGGTTCATATCCAAGAAAATCCTAGCCATTTTAGCATATAGAGTCTTTTTTGAATGGTCAAAAACACCGGACGAATATTGAACAATATCCCCCACAGAAACATCTCTATAACCCACAACCCCTGTTCCTTTTAATATTTCTATTTTTTCGTCAAAAATAATTGTAATAATTTGTCCATCGTTCGTCATCATCAAAAACCCACCAGGGGTTCCAATCCTTTCATATATTTTTCCAGAAAATTTATTTTGCTCTCTTTCGTCGGATAAGTTAACCACAGAGGACGCATTAACCGTGAGTGAATCTGGCCCAGGCTCAAGGTTTCCTTCTACGTTTATTCGATCTCCAATCTTTATGTCTGAAACGCTGATATTTTCTCCAAATTTTCTAGTCAAAGAAGTTTTAGTATTCGTCTTTACCGTCATCCTTATGAAAGACTCCTCCCAGTGTAGTCTCACATATATAGTTGAACCAGCAAACTGCATTATTTTTGCATTCTGAATAGAAACTTTACCGTCAGGCTTTATAATAACCTCAGAATTAATCTTTTCCGGATTCAAAAGTTGGGCCGAAAAAGCTATTCCAGATAACGACATAAAAAATAACAAAACAAGAAAAAATCTTTTAATCATAAAAAATAAAATTAACTTGGTATCTTTACATTCTAGCAATTTTCTAACTTCATTCAAACAATATGAATTATTTTATGACTATTTAGTTTGAAAACATATCTGATATAATATCGAAATGGAAAACATAATAAAAGAAAATAAAGCGGAAACGCCTGAGACAGAACAGCTTAAAAAAAGAATATTAGAGAGTATTGAAAATGCCGAAAAGAATCCCATTCTTATAGATAGGATGATTGAAATAGAAAAGCAATTAAATATTTTGTCCGAAAAGGCAATAGAGAGGGGGTGTCCTTTGGCGGAAGAAATGCTAGAAGAAGATACTTTATTAGCAGAGACAATAAAATCAAGCGCAATGTCTTATAATATTGTCGAATTTAAAGAACTACTAAATCAACTGAGCACAAAATTTAATCTACCGAAAGAATGGGCTGAGGATTTACTGGCACACGAAAATGCTCATGCCAACGTGGCAATTAGGCAAGGCGCTATTTGGAAAGGTTATGGTGTTATTTTTATGAAAGACGATTCTGGACAATTGGTAAATTTACAACCACTTAATTTTATAAGATCAAATCCAGAATGGGGCCCAAAAGAAACCTTGAATAATTCAATAGAAAGCACAGAGGCTCCTTTGAAATATGGAAACGCTCTTTCAGAAGGCGATATAGAAGATATAAAAAAACAAAAAGAGAGACTTTCAAGAGTTATTCAAAAAGAACAAGAAGAAAAAGAAAGACTAGATAAGATAACTAGACTCAAAGAGGAAATCAACATAGAAACTAATTAAAAAATACTTTATTAAAGAAGTTTGTTTTATTCCCGTAGTTTTTCACTGCATTTAAAATGCGGGGCCTGGAATTTCTCCCTCGGCTAAATTTTTCTTCCAAAAAATTTGCCTGGTCACCGCCTCGCTATTTTGCTCGCCAAATGCCTGCCTGCCGGTAGGCAAGCTCATAAAATTATAGCTCCGGCGTTCGAATCCAGGGCGCAAATGAAGCAGTTCATTTGCTTACATCAAGCTATTAACTGCGGGACCTGGATTCGAACCAAGATAACATGCTCCAGAGGCATGTGTCCTACCATTAGACGATCCCGCAATACAAAAATACAATTTATGAATACAATAGATAAAATCCAAAAAAAAGTAAAGAAAAAATATTTAAATATGTAAATATTTCCTAACGGAAATATAGCTAGAAACAAAACCTATTGAGATTCCTGCCACAAGCACTATTAAGGATATTTGAACAATATTTTGTTTGTAATAAGTAAAAAGATTTATTCCAGAAAGGAAGCTCTCTGTTCTGTCCCCTATCCAAATGGTTATCGGGTAGAAAATGGCAACAGTTAATATGGATGCAAATATCCCGGACATGACACCAGAAACAATAAACGGCCCTCTTATGTACCAATTTCCTGCCCCCACAAGCCTCATCACAGATATCTCTTCTCTTGAGGTGTATATCGCGAGTCTTATCGTATTAAGTGACACAAATATAGCAAGGATAGCGAATATGGCAAACAAAGAAAAACCTATTTTTTCTGTTGATTCTATTATCTTTGTTAGTCTATCTATTATCAACTTGTTTTGATAAAAATTAACCTTATCTATAATACTAGCACCGTCGGTAGTTACTCCAATATCACCCCCCTCCAGAAAATTAGCTATTCCCTCGTACTGAGAAGGCTCTTTGGCCTTTACGCTCACCATCGCGCCGAGAGGATTATCGCTAAGCTCATCTAAAGAGCTCAATATCAGAGAATTATCCTTGTGTCTCTCTTTAAAATTAGCAAGGGCTTCCTCTTTGCTAACATATTGAACACTTTTTACTTCAGGCAAAACCTCTAATTTTCCTTTTAATTCAAAAATGTCATCTTCTATTGCGCTTGTTTTGAAATATATATTTATATCTACCTTATCCTTAAGAATAGAAATCATTGAAGTACTGAGTGCGCTTGCAAGAATAAGGGCCGTTATAACAAAAAGAGAAACAAACATAACAAGAACAGAAGCAATCGAAACGGTTGCGTTTCTCCAAAAATTTATAAACCCTGTTTTTATGACTCTTTTTATATTAACCGATGACATTTTCTATTTTTTAATTATTGGTTATTAGCTTTTAGTTTATGATTGTTGGTGAGCGATAAAAATAATTTATAAACGCAACCAACCATAAAAAACTCTAACTAAATAGCATATTTCCCTTCCTTGTCGTCCCTAATTATCCTACCTCTTTCTACAGTAATAACCCTCCCCCCCACCATATCAACAACATTTTTATTGTGGGTTGTCAGGATTACGGTCGTTCCCATTTCGTTTATTTTTTTAAAAAGACTAACAATGTCTAAAGTGTTTACTGGATCTAAATTTCCGGTTGGCTCATCTGCAATAATTAATTCAGGCTGATTTATAATTGCCCGAGCAATGGAAACCCTTTGTCTCTCTCCGCCAGAAAGCTCGTGTGGAAAATTCCATATTTTATCCTCAAGTCCGACAAGACGAAGTATTTCAGGAACATCTCCTATTATTTCATGATCAGTCCTTCCGGCAGCCTCCATCGCAAAGGCAATATTTTCATAAGCTGTCTTGTTGTGTATCAAGCGATTGTCCTGAAAGACAACGCCAATCTTCCTCCTGTATTTTGGAACCTCTCTGCTTCTTAAACCGTGAACGTCTAAAGACTCAAAATAAACTTTGCCATATGTAGGTGATTCCTCTGCTGTTATCATCTTTAAAATAGTTGTCTTGCCGGCACCAGAATGACCAACAACCGTCACAAACTCACCCCTTCCTATATCAAAATTAATCTCATCTAAGGCCAAGGTCGTGTCCGAATATCTTTTTGAAACGTTTTCGAGATAAAGCATTTTTTAACGGATGATAATTAGAAAATATTAAAAATTTAAATCCAATACAGACAAAAACTCACTATGTTAGTATACTAAAAAAACTAAAAAAACAAAACGATAGAAAGATTACATTAAACCTTCACCTAAACCAACTTACCTTTTGGTTCAAGATTTCTTTCTGCTTCTATAAATTCATCTAATTCTCCATCCAAAACACCCTCAATATCGCTAGTTTCAACATCCGTCCTGTGGTCTTTTACCATTTTGTAAGGATGTAATACATACGATCTTATTTGACTCCCCCACTCAGCTGATGTTATCTTGCTTATATACATACCCTCCTCTTTTTTGATACGCTCCTCTTCCAAATATTTAAACAACTTTCCGCGAAGAATATCTATGGCTTTCGCCCTATTATCCGCCTGAGATCGTTCTGCTTCTGAATGGGCAGAAATATTTGTAGGAATATGAACAACACGTACAGCCGTCTCTCTCTTGTTCACATTTTGACCACCAGGACCTCCAGCTCGCGAAAATTCAATCTGAAGCTCAGATTCAGGTATCTCAAATGACTCTCCTTTTTTAAATTTCGGGATAACTTCAACCATAGAAAAAGAAGTGTGCCTTAATTTTTTTGCATTAAAAGGAGAAACTCTTACAAGGCGATGTACCCCAGACTCGTTCTTGAGAGTGCCATAGGATCCACTACCAGTAATTTCGAAAGTTATGTTTCGATAACCGCCATGGTCATTCTCGTTTTTGTGCAATATATATATACCCCAACCCTTCTTTGATATATATTTTGAATACATCTCATAGAGGATGTACGAAAAATCTTCGGCATCATCTCCACCCGCACCTGAAAAAATAGTTATTATAGCATCCCCTTTATCATATTTTCTTGCACCCAAAGCTTCTTCTTTGAGCCGAGACAGCTCTTTCAAAACCTCCTGGGCACGCATTTTATTCTCCCAGAAATCATATTTCTGCATCTCTTCTTCAAGTGCCTTTATTTTTTCGGCATTTTCTTGTTCAGTCATATTTCTATAATTATACACAAAAAACTTTCACAAGAAAGCTTTATAAATGGAGCCAGTGATCGGACTTGAACCGATGACCCATCGCTTACGATGCGATTGCTCTACCAACTGAGCTACACTGGCAAAATTCAATGAGCCGTTGATCGGGATTGAACCGATGACCTCGTCATTACCAATGACGTGCTCTACCAACTGAGCTACAACGGCTTTCACTTTTTTAACAACTTCCAAATACTAATATATTAAGCTTTTTTTTTCAAACCAATTTACAGGATGATTGCTTGGTGTTGAAAAAAATAACAACATATGGTACAAAATACTGACGAGCGTGGATGTTTTTATTTGACAAACGTCGGGGTAGCTCAGTCGGTAGAGCACAGCACTCATAAAGCTGCGGTCGCGAGTTCGATTCTCGCCCCCGACACAAAGTTGTCTAAAAAGATATATATGATATATTTGAAAAGTTGAAAATGCGGTCGTAGCTCTAAAGTATGTACGCTGTATACGTCTTACAAGATCAAAATGGTAAAATTTATAAAGGCCAGACCAATGATTTAGCGAGACGTTTCAGTGAGCATGTTCGCGGAAAGACGAAAACAACTTCGCGAATGAATGAATTGAAAATTATATATAAAGAAATATACCAAACCCGAAAGGAGGCTCGTGAGAGAAAAATATATCTCAAGAGTGCCGATGGGAGGTTTATAAAAAAAGCATGCGGTCGTAGCTCAACTGGTTAGAGCACTCGCCTGTCACGCGAGAGGTTGCCGGTTCGATCCCGGTCGACCGCGTAGGAAAATACATTGAAAAAATAAGTTGTTCACGCTTAAAGAGTATTTGAAAAGTTGAAAATGCGGTCATGGTTGTAGCTTCAAAAGAGAGAGCTCAACTGGTTACCCGCCCGTACCGAACGTCGGTACGTTCGGGCGGGGAGCACTCGCCTGTCACGCGAGAGGTTGCCGGTTCGATCCCGGTCGACCGCGTATAAAGCGGTAATGATTTGACAACATCATTAAAAAGGTTCACTGTTAAGATATAGATAGCGGAGTGGAGGAGCAGTACCTCACGAGGCTCATAACCTCGGGACGCCGGTGCGAATCCGGCCTCCGCAACAATTAAGAAAAGCACCTTCGGGTGTTTTTCTTTTGCGAAGAGGATTCACACAGAAGGGAGTTGGGGAAAATAATTTCTCCCTGCGAATAAAAAGAGTACTCCAAAAGGAGCTTTTTCCTTGCGATGAGATACTGAGAAAAAATTATCTGGTCAAACTTGCCTCCCCTCCTCCGCTCCCAATATACCCACTTATCATAGACATAAGAAATAAAGATATCGCAATTATTATCACAAATTGCGCGGAAAATTTCCAAAAATCTTTATTAAAATATTTCATATAAGATTATTATCTCATATTTTTAATTTTCCTAGAAGTATAACTCCGCATTTCGTAGGCGTTGAGCTTCTAGGAAAAATAAGTTACGATTGTAATTAGATGATAAAAAAGGAGGTATTGTACTTTGGCAAGATTAAAGTTCCCTTTGTGGGCCAAAGAATTTCTTACTGAAATAGAAAAACTTAAGAGAAAGAACAAGGATAGACAGATATATTCCGGCAATCAACCAAAACTAGAAGTGCTCAAACAAACAGGAAGAGGTAATTGTGTGGCAATGAGCAAGCTTTTTGTCGAAATACTCCAAAAACACGATGTTGATGGTGCTCAACAAATGGTAATTGGAATTTTGGACCCAAAAGATGACAGGCACCAGATAACTCTTGTTTATGAAGGAACCAAGAGGGTCTGGTATCAGAGCAACGAAGTTCTTATATGCTTTAAAACTCTTTCTCAGCTTAACAAATACATGGAAAAAGAAATGGGTTGGCACAATAAACCAGTCGCCATACTTTCTCAAAGATGGCTTTGTTGGTAAGACAAAACCGCCCATAAATGGCGGTTTTTAAAATCCCAATTTATTTAATATTTTCTCGTGAGGAAAATCTAAAATATCTCTTACAAACTTATCATATACAGTAAATCTATATCTGAAATCTTCTACGCCCAAAACTGCATATTTTATATCCCTCCCCATATCTCTCTCCATCGCTTTAATTATCGTTCCTAAAACCACCTTATCTAGCCTGTCACCGACAATAAGTATGTCTGCCGGACTCTTAAGATTGTCTGTAAAAAATCCTGAAATAATGACCATTTCCATTTTTCCTGAAACTCGAAGTCTTTTTAGGAGGTCTTCTTTGTCAAATGAGCTCTTTTTTATGAGAAGGTCGTTCATCTCAACAACATAGGGGAATAATTTATTCAAACGAAAAACCGTATCCGTTCTCTTTTTTAGAACTCCTTTGTTTAACGAACCTTCTATCATTCTGGTCGCCTTCTCCTTCTTTAAAAATTCTATTTTTTCCAAAATTTTTATCTCCACCAACAAAACATCATTTTTCATCTTTAATTTAGAAGATAGCTCTTCTGCGGAGAAAAAAGAGTCAGGGTTAGATAAGAAAAACCTCATTATTTTAACTCTATTTGGGCTTCCAAAAATTTTACCTAAAATATCTATCATACCGTCTATTCTACTAGAACAAATGATTAACTCAAAATAATATATTTTAAAACACAAAGATTTGTAATAAAAGTCAAAAACGTGCCTAAATAAGCACGTTTTTGAGTCTATGGTTTATTTTATTTTTATTCTAAAAAATCTTTCAATAAACTAAAACCCCCACTCTATTTTAACATAGCCATCTCCACCTTTTCCTCCATAACCTCCGCCAGTAGATGTATAGCCACCAGTCTTATCAGCACCCCCAACACCACCACCACCCCCGCCACCACCTCTAAAACCAGCCCCGGCATCATTTGTCTGCGGATAATTAAAAGATACGCCTGACGCACCTTTTCCTCCTTGTCCCAAACTAGCGCCACCACCTCCACCACCTGGAGCAAGGGGGCCTGTGCCAAATGAACCACCAACAGCAAAAGAAGAAGACAATCCATTTTGAGGAGTCGTAATAGGCGATAATCCGTTACCAACAAAACCTCCATTTCCTCCATTACCTGCGCTCACGCCTCCTTTTCCACCAATCATAATCTCCCCTTGTCCTGGAAAATTCTGCCAAGTTCCGCCTGATGGAAGAGAGGAGCTCTTGCCTCCAGCCAAAGAAACCAGGGAACCTATGCTGGTTATACCACCATCACCTCCTGAAGTGCCACCACTACCAACAACAATAGGCAAACTTGTTCCTGGAGATACATTATAAACGGAACCACTTACCAAACTACCACCCCCACCCCCCGCTCCAGTGTGTAAATCCTGTCTGGCTACGATAAAAACAGAACGTCCTCCACCACCCCCTCCTCCACAAGCTGTTACCTTTATTTTTGTTACACCACTAGGGATACTCCAAGAATAAGTTCCCGGAACAGACCACTCCTGAGAACCATAAGAAAGACTATTTGTTGAAGTCATACTTTCACACACAGGCTCCCCGTTACTATAACCCCTTAAATATTGTCCAGATGGACACATGAAGTCTTCAATGTTACCCCCCACTTATATCTGTCCAGTTAGAAATACAGGACCCATTTAGACATATTTTTGTTCCGTCGTCTGAGATAGAAAGCGGAGAATTGATTAAAGTCCAATCAGTAGCTCTTTTTTCAAAGACCTGATCCTCAACTTGGTATGAATAATAAGAAATAGAAGGTAAACCAAATGCTGCAATTTTAAAAGATTGCGCATTTTCAGATACATTTGGAAAAGTTTTTTCCTTACAAATCCAACTCCTACCATCATTAAGTAGATACTGATTTGGAAGACAAGAAGGAATCCTAGAAATATTCTCCCATGTTGCATTACCGCCTGCATCAGATGTGAGAACTTTGCCGGTAGCTTGTTTTCCGTCAACAAATTGAAAACTATTACTAATTAAATTCTTTATTCCAACAAGCCCCTTAAAGAAAACTAGCCGTTCGGTTGAATTCCCCCTCCCCACCACAGAATCTAAGTTATCTTTCTCTTCAAGACTGACTCCCAATTCCGAAAAGGTCTTCCACGTCGCCTTACCTCCAGCATCTGATGACAATATCTTTTTGTCTCCTTGTGTTCTGTCTTTGATTACTAGGTGGTTTGAAGGTTTCCTTTCAAAAAACCGCACATAAGTATCATCATATTTATCAACACAAAAAGTTGGTTGGTTTTCAAGAGAAGTTGCAAAAACATCAGGACATTCTATTTTGTTGATATCTCTGTCACATTCACAATTAATTCTAGCTGTTCGGGGAAAATCAGAGGGATTAGTAATGCGTTCATACACGAACCCTTTTGTTTCAGAAACAATACTAGAACTTGAAAGTTTTCCCGTACTGTCATATTTAGCTATGGCATTTGCTGTGCCTGTGGTACTACCACCAGAGGTACCGCATTCCCAGACTTTTTTGGTACTATTCCAGACGGCAATTTGTTTGTCAGTACAATTTGTGGGAACTCCATAACCAGGTGCACCCATTTGTCCGTTGGTGCCAGTAGGACCGGTCAGGCCTGTCGGACCCGTGAGACCACCCTGTCCACATGTCCACTCGTATGTAAAGTTGGAGATATACCATACTGTGTCCAAGTAAGAACTTCTCCTGGTTTGCAATTCATAGGGTTGCTTGCGGAAGAACCTGTAGCTCCAGCGGGGCCGACAGGCCCCAAGGGGCCTTCGACAGTTGAAACAAAACTTTTTATCACCTCAGACCAATTGTTTATAGTATCACCTACTCCACCTGTGTTTATGTCTATACAACTTTGCCCAAGACAGAAGCCTTTGGCAATAATTGTTCCGTTGACTGCTAGTTTTATCTGATTATTTGTCCACTCTGTGAGATTTTTCCATATGCCTAAAAAATCCGCGTTTTTTCCACCCACGAAAACTTTATTGGTAGTATTTGTGTTATAGATGTTATCGCCTTCAAATATCCAAGGAAAAGGTGTTGGGTTGTCCGGGTTACTACCGCCCAAACAACTTACTTCAGCTCCAGCGCTATTGTATATACAAAACTCAGTCGCACCTATCATGGCTTTCTTGATTTGGTCGCTTGTCCCCACATTTATCGGCGGTTGTGTGTTCCCTGCGGGTGGATTGGCTGTAGGCTGTGTCCATGCGGCGAAGGATACTCCCGAGAAGAACATTAGAGCCAAGATGATTAGAGTTTTTATTTTATTCATTTTGAATATTATACTAATTTACTAAATATTTTAATAAACTTTTGGTTGTAAATACAAAGGACAGGAATTTTCAATTTCAGTAGGAGGATTTCCTATACAAGAATTACATTCCATATTGTTGTCGTCATTTATTCTAAAATAGTAAGTTGAGGAAGTTGATTCCATCCCCTTATTGTCGATTGCCTTGAATTTTATTGCCTTATCTCCAGGAGTGGACCAATAAAACTTAAACTCTTGTGTCTGCCCGGAAAGAAGTCTGTTTACTGATATGTTTTTCCAATCATCTGTATTGTAGGCATTAAAATCAGCCGAATAAATGATCGTATCACCGACGTTAACATCGGTTGATGTGATGTTGAAAGTATATATTTTATTTGTTACACCAAGCGGTTTACCGGAAACAATAGGGATGTTGGAAGTAATAGTGGGAGAACTTGGAGCCTGTTCTGGGACAACAACTTCAAATGGTATTGTTATTGTTTTAAATAGTTCATCTTTCTGATAATAACCTACAAGCCTACTAGTATCTGTTGCCGAATATACATAAAATGTTAAATTGTGCGCCCCTTCTCTACTTGGGGCATCTATCAAAGAAAAAACATCTGTTGTGTTTATAAAACTGCCTTTCTCTTCCAAAAAATCTACTTCACTTTGAGAAAATTCTAGGCCATGTTCATTTAAAAATGGTGGCAAAGAGTCTTCGGAAACACGACCTCTACCATAAGCCCAAAAAGAACTAAAGTTATTGGTCGGATGAAGGGTATGAAAACTTGTTTGATCAGAGAGCGGATTACCATCTAAATATGTTTTAACAGAAAAAGTATTTTCTCCAAAACGAGATGCCGGTATCCTCGCCCAAGGGCTAGAATCAAACCCTACATATATTTTCTCTCCAGGGCGATAAATGTACTTATTTAATTGTAAAGATGCCCTAACATCGGGATGAGGGTTAATTTTATTAAGGGAATAATTACTCTGATCCCAAGACCTGAAACTCCAATCATTAAATTCGATAACAGCATGAGCGTTTCCTGCAGACAAACTCCAAACAAAAAACAATAAAAATATTTTTA
The DNA here is from genome assembly GCA_964649715.1 of uncultured Candidatus Saccharibacteria bacterium. Classification (GTDB taxonomy): domain Bacteria; phylum Patescibacteriota; class Minisyncoccia; order Phycocordibacterales; family UBA12445; genus UBA12445. The sequence goes on along the minus strand of CAZYTH010000006.1, from coordinate 57,690 downwards.
AAAATTTACTCATTTCTATATTATATCTTTTATGTTAAATCATGTAAACAAAAAGCTCTAAATTTTTATAAATGTTTCTAGAAAATTATTTTAAAACAGAAAACTTTATATTAAAAATCAAAAACGTGCCTAAATAAGCACGTTTTTGAGTCTGTGGTTTATTTTATTTTATTTTTTCATACAAGTATAAGTTTTTGACCCGGCTATGTCGGCTCCCATAATCATTGGGAACCACCCTGCTTCACAACTACAACTTCTATTATCTACTCCAGTGTTCCTCCATGTCGCTGGTGGAATTGCATAATCCCCGGTAAATGAACCTTCGTATGCCATAACATTACTCTTACCCGTTGCCCCTGGATCAGTAATTCCAAAAGTACAATAACCAGCCAACGAACCGCTCGGTAATTGATTGTAGCTTGTTATGGCACTAGCTGTCCCAGCGGGGCCTGCTGGCCCCTGAGGACCTGTTGGACCCTGTAATCCCTGAGGACCCGTTAATCCAGTGTCCCCTTTGGGTCCGACTGGACCAGGCAATCCTGTATCCCCCTTGTCTCCTTTTGGACCAGTACACCCCCTTGGTCCTGGAGTGCCCAGCTCTCCAGATCCTAGTTCCACCCAGCTTGCGTTACCATCTTTATCAGATGTGAGGACTTTGCCCGCACCTGCACCAAAAGGAAATTGAAATTTACCAACGATAAGATTGCTTGCACTTAAAATTCCTGTAAATTTGGCTGTTTTAGAAGTATCGTTCTTCCTCCCCAACACAGAATCTAAGGTATCTTTCTCTTCAAGACTGACTCCCAATTCTGAAAAAGACCTCCAACTTGCTTTACCGTCTTTATCTGATGATAATATCTTTTTATCATCTTGCGTTCCGTCTTTGATTACTAGGTGGTTTGAAGGTTTCCTTTCAAAAAACCGCACATAAGTATCATCATATTTATCAACACAAAAAGTTGGTTGGTTTTCAAGAGAAGTTGCAAAAACATCAGGACATTCTATTTTGTTGATATCTCTGTCACATTCACAATTAATTCTAGCTGTTCGGGGAAAATCAGAGGGATTAGTAATGCGTTCATACACGAACCCTTTTGTTTCAGAAACAATACTAGAACTTGAAAGTTTTCCCGTACTGTCATATTTAGCTATGGCATTTGCTGTGCCTGTTAAATTAAAGTCAACCAAATCTGAAATTTTTTTCCATGTCGCGAGCCCATTTACATCTGATGATAATACTTTTTTATCACCTTGTGTTCCGTCTTTTATGGCAATCTTTCCGCCAACTGTTAATTTTGCTGGGAGTGGGGCACTGGTTCTTGTGTGTTTTTTGGCAAGATAGTATGTGCCAGAGGAACCATTCACGTCAATACAAAATTCCCCCAAATCTCTTTCGGAATAAAAACCTGTTTGAGAATTGAGATTTGAAGAAAAACAAGAATTATCGCCACTGCTAGTAGTGTCACAAGGACATCTGTTTGGGTTTGGTATTTTAGGAACATAGACGTTCGAAGATGATCTAGCGTAAAAGTAAGAACCAGACCCCACTCCAATATTCCCTCCGACTTCAGATATCACAGAATCACCAATAGATGTTTTGTCGATGAATTTTATTATTCTACCCGGTGTTCCCTCACCAACATTTGAAACATTTGTGGTATTGTTTATTGTCACACCACCGCCAGTACCACACTCCCAAACTTCTGCGGTATCGTTCCAAACAGCTATCTCTCCGTCGTCACAATTTGTGGGAACACCATAACCTGGTACTCCCCTCTGACCGTCAGTTCCTGTCGCTCCAGTGGCTCCTGTGGGGCCTGTAAGGCCTCCCTGTCCGCATGTCCATTTGTAAGTGCCGTCTACTTTTAACCATGTCAGAACTTCTCCTTCTGCACAACCTACAGGATTAGTTGGAGAGACACCATCTGTTTCAGCAGGGCCGACTGGACCCATGGGTCCTTCGACAGTTGAAACAAAACTTTTTATCACCTCAGACCAATTGTTTGTAGTGTCACCTGCTCCACCTGTGTTTATGTCTATACAACTTTGACCTAAACAAAAACCTTCTGCTTTAACCTTGCCACCGACTGTAAGTTTTTCGTAAGCACTTCCCCATAGATCAGTTATCCTCGGTTTGTTTATCAAAACACTATTTGCCTCGTTCGTATTTTTTATATTATTTGTCGTTCCATCATAGATGAAAGGAAAATTAGTCGTATTAGCCCCCCCCAAACACCCGATGACAGTTGTTCTGTCGGATTGGTAAAGACAAAACTTAGTGGCACCTATTTCAGCACCCTTTACTTGTTTTAGTGTCCCCACATTTATTGGGGCCTCTGTGTTGCCTCCAGGAGGAACAGCTGTCGGTTGAGACCATGCAGCAAAGGATGTCCCTGAGAAGAACATCAGGGCTAAAATGATTAGAGTTTTTATTTTATTCATTTTGATTAACTAATTTAACAACATTAATAATAAAAATATTTTTAAAAATTTACTCATTCTTACATTATATCATTTTATGTTAAATCATGTAAACAAAAAACTGATAAGTTTTTAAAAATGTTTATGGGAAGTTACCTTGTACACAAAACACACCAAATTATTGGTGTGTTTTGTGTACTGCGACTCAAATTATAAAATTATTTGAGTGTAACTTTTCCTCCAGCATCTTCTACTTGTTTCTTGAGAGCTTCAGCGGCAGCTTTGTCCATTCCCTCTTTTATCATAGCAGGAGCTTTGTCTACAAGGTCTTTTGCTTCTTTAAGACCCAAACCAACTGCTTCTTTAACAACTTTTATAACAGCAATCTTGTTGTCTCCAGCAGAAGCGAGCTCTACATCAAAAGATGTTTTCTCGGCGGCTGCTTCACCTGCTCCAGCGACAGGGGCGGCGGCCATCATCATTCCTGCAGCCTGAGCTTTAACTCCAAACTTCTCCTCCAATATATGAACGAGTTCGGAAAGGTCCAAAACGCTCATTTTCTCTATTTTTTCTACAATATCTTTAAATTTTTCCGGTATTTCCATTTTAATTATCTTAAATATTATTAATTTTACTTTGCCTCAGCTTTGGATATTTGGTCCAAAGTACAAACAAAATCTCTAACAACAGCATTCAATGTACCAACAAAGCCCTGAACAGGTGCATTCATAACATTCAAAAGCTGTGAAAGAAGAACTTCTCTCCCTGGTATCTTTGAGAGGGAGACCATCTCTTCTTTGTTTAAGAACCTCCCGTCCAAAATTCCTCCAAGAATATAGACCTTATCTTTGTATTTTCCAGAAGCCTCAGCAACAGTCTTTGCTGGTATTACAGGATCTCCACCAAAAGCAAGTGCTATCTGACCTTCCATAGAAGGGACTTCACCCGAAACCCCAGCCTCTTCAAAGGCCCTTTTCATAAGGGTTTTTTTGGCAACGGTCATCTTTATCCCCTGTGTCCTAAGATTTTTCCTAAGCGGAGTTATGTCCTCTATTCTTAGCTTATCAAAACCAACAATGACAGTAGATGCGGAACTTTTTACACCATCCGTTATCTCTTTTACTAATTCTTTCTTCTTCTCTATTGTTATTGCCATCTAAAAAATGTAAAACGTAAAGCAAAAAATTAAAAATAATTAATTTTAACCTTATTCGCTTTACTAAATTTAACTGATTTTATGTTCTCTTTAATAAAAAAGAACGGCTAAAACCGTCTTCTCGACCTCAATGGGAAAATTTTTATTACCTTATTTGGTAAACCCACTTTCTGCGGTTAGCAAATACAGTATAAATAAAAAAACCACCCTGTCAATCAGACGGGTGGATTAAGGTATTATTTCCTTAAAAACTTCATGCGACGTAAATATGTTAAATTCTTTATTCTTTCAAAACTATTGAGAAGATATATCATATCAATACTTGAGAAAAAATGTTCTCTGTATCCTAAAAAGGAAAAATTTTCCTTGATACCAGTGCCTTCAAACTCTAAAATCTTGTCTTCCAAATATTTTTTTGCTTCAACCTCAATCGCGAGGGTCTCTTTAAAATAAGAAAGATGTTCCTGTTCCCATGAAGGTTCTTTGTAGGGAAAGTCTTTCATAAAAGAAATAAACCTTTTGATATCATAGTCCATAGAACGAAACAAACGCAACAACAAAGGAACATAGCACATATAGGTATGATTCTGAGCTACACTCGCCATTGAATCCTGTCCTGTAACCCTCATTTTGTAATCTCGAATCGTTAGATAAGTTGCAAAAGACATCTTCCCACTCTTGTATGTTTTGTTCATCTCTGTGATATTGAAATGTAAACTTTTTATCTTTTCCGCTTCGGCGATCAGATATTCCATCAGACAAATGAAATCCATTTCATCTGATTTCATAAACATGGCCGAACCGGCGATACCCACAATAAACGCAGTCCCCTCGTCAATCTGACGAGGCAAGTTGGTATTATCGTGCATATCTTCATGCAAAACTACATCGGCAATTAACGCATCTTCGCACTTTAGAAGATTTTTCGTGATATAAGAACCGCTAGCGATACCAAGTGTCGTATAGAAATAAACATCATAAGTGTTTAGATCAATATCGTAAGCCAAAACACTTGATGCCAGATTGTTGTAATCACTTTGTTTATAGTTCAAAAGAGGGTCTATATAAGAATAAGGAACGTCTGTTTTTTTACTAAAAAACAAAAGATTGTATTTTCCAGGTTCGTCTTGATATTCCTTGAAATTATTAGTTGGTTTCAGACCAATACTCGTTGCAAATTTTTTTACCTTAGCGATAAGCGCAATCTTTTCTTTTTCTTCTCGAGAAAAAACGGCCTCAGAACCACAAATTGCATTTACACCAACGAACAAAAAAATAAATATCACACTAACAGTTCTTTTTGACATCCTTTTCCCTCCCTTTTTCGTTTTCAGAAAATTTTACATCCAAATATACAAAATAAATTTAAAGGAACAAAATTACCCGAATGAAGACTATCTCAAAAAGTCAAAAATAGCAATAATTTAATGAACAACATAACTAATATTTGACTCAAAAAATAATTTTCTTTTTTGCATAAAAAAGCCCGCACAGACTAGCTGTGCGGGCGACACAAAGAACAATTTTACTTTTTCTTGAGAGAAAGGGCGTACTGCCGATAATTCTTATAGCTGGCAACTACTTGAGTGAGATTACCCTGCTTATCGGCAAAGATCTCAACAACATACATACCGATCCAAGAGACAAGACCGTGCGTCTCGTGAAACTCATCACCATACTTGAAGCTTGCACAGAGCAAACCAAGCTCTTCTTGGAAAAGAAGATAAGCAAGATGCCAGTTGCCCGCGTGAAGAACCCTTGGGAAACCGATACCCTCTTTCTTCCTTCTCATAGCAGAAACGAATTTCTGAAGCTTTTGGGACATCGCATAGCCAATACCACCAGATCCGTGTATCAAACTATGGTAAACTCCGTCAACAACCCGAGAACCTTGCTGTGTAATTGATCCGTCACGGCTTCCGATGAAGCAAACCCGCTCAGGCATACGCATCGCAAGAGTTCTTGCTATTGAGTGACCAACAGAATTGTTTGCCCAGGCATCGTGATTGCCATTAATAATATAAACAGGGATATACATATCGCCATCTTTTACGATGACTTCCTCGTAATAAGGTTTGCCTTCGTCATCATAGCGAAGCTCTGGTTTAACAATGGGACGAGCAGGATCAACCTTTAGCTTAACTTTTGGAAATTTGGCAATCGTATAGTCTTCAAGTTCATCAAGAGTCGGACATCTCACATCAAATTGGTGTCCTCGATATCCAGAAGCGCCTGGACCTTCGGTGATATCACCAGCGATATAAATCGCCCGAACTCCATCTATCACAGCATCTTCAAAGGCCTTTGCCACAACATCGGGCATATCTTCTTTGGAACCGAAGTGGGTACAAGCCATTGAAACTTCTTTGGTTTTGCTGATGAAAACGTCATCGTATTTTATGGGAATTGGAGAAAACTTATTCTTCAATATGGGAGGAAAAACATAACGTTTAGAAGCTTGATTTATTGTGATATTTAGAACAGGATTCTTCTCGCGGATTCCAGAGATAAGCTTCTTCACATCGTTTTTGGACATATCCAAACGACGCGAAATCTCGCCTCCAGAAAGCCCTCTTTCGTCAATAAGCCAATTAACAACCTTAAACTCAAGCTCAGAAAGACCGCAAGATTCGAAATCTTTAGACGTCACAGACCAGTCGTTAGAAACAGCGTAGTTGTCCAAATTGAAGTGCCTGACCTCGACATCTTTATCAAGGTCAATGGACCAGCCTTCACCCTTTTCTTTGAAGTGCAAATCAATAATCGTGCAACCAAGTTTGGGACGAAGGCCTTTCCTTGCTTGACGTCTCATCTGAGTGTGGAGAGAAGGAACAGTAACGAGAAGACTGTTCTCCTGACCGTAACCAGGAATCTCAGACCTTTCGTGAGTTCCACCAAAAACCATGATGTTAAAATTATCGCTAGTTTTTTCAGCATTCTTTTGGGGTCCGTAACTTATCCCCTGTGGGCTGTTGTCGTCGTATGGGGACATAACCTTAATCTTGACCCCACGAACATTAAAGATAGCTTCAAGGGCTCCAGCATGAGCTAGGTCGTCCCTTTCACAAATAGCATTCATGATATTGAAACCGTCTTTTGCCTGGAAAGAAAGATCTCTTTTGCCGGCAACGATATAAGTCTTGAATTTTCTTGTCTTGGGGAAATGCTTGAAAACGTACTCTGCGACTTCTTCTGGTTCTTTAAGAAAAACATCGGGCGCAATGGTTGGTGTCGGCTTACCAGCAATGAGACCACCTGCAACAACGACAAAATTGACGTCGTGGCGTTCGAAGATTTCCTTGTAAATCCAGTGAAGAAGGGAGTTTTGACACTGAAGTGAACCAAAGCGGGGTTCGGCAATGAAACCGATGCGGATATGTTCACCAGCATCCTTGATGTTGATGGTGTCGTTTCTGAATTCACCATCTTCGGAAAGATTTAGCTGAACAAACTTACTTCTGCCTTCTCCCTCAGAGAGAGTGATGTTGTGCCCTTTTTTGCTGAGTTTTTTTACCAAACTGACTGTGAGACTTTTTGAAATGCCGAAATGTTCGGAGAGCCAAGCCACAGAAACACGCTTCTTCTTCTTGATAAGACGAAGCATCTCTTGAAGCCTTTCTCCATTGGTGAGTTGTTTAGCTGTTTTTTTCTTTTCTTTCATTTTTTTCGTCTCCGTATTTTTCTCTTTTTGCATCTTTGCTGTCGAATTGACTCTGGACATAAAATACTCCTTTTTCTCAATTTTCAAAGTACCATTCAATACAATTTCTATATTATATTTTCAAGCGCAAAATGCAATATTTAGACAACAGTGATTAGTTTTTAGTTATTAGTAAATAGTAGTTGGTTATTCTAAAAATAATTTTGATATCAATTTAAAAACCATATTGTCAAAAGACAATATGGTTTTTAAAATTTTTTACGTATTCTATTCGGAACTTAAAATTTTACTTTATCTCGTATCTGAGGGTTATATTAACAATAACCTCTTGAGAACCTGCCTCAAGCTGTGGTGCTGGGAGAGATCCCGCCCCAGAAGAATCCATTGAAAGCATTTCAGCTTTTGCGTAATTTCTATACACAGGATAAGGTTGGTAACCCTCCTCAATAGAGATAAGTCTGCCCACACGGAAACCGCCGGCCCTTGCTACCTTTTTTGCCTTATCTATCGCCTTTTTGATCGCGAGTTCTCTTGCGTCCTCAATAATGCTTGAGGGGTCATCTATCTCAAACGAAAGCTCTGAAACATTATTGGCGCCATTATTTACAACGCCCGAAAGAATATCGCCAACCTTGGAAAAATCTCTAACCTTTACCGATACTCTCTGATTTATACTGTATCCAACTATCTCAGGAGGAGGACAAGGCTTTGGGTCTTCATTTCCATAGACCACAGAACGACTGCAATCAAAATACTGATACTTTGGTGTCAAACTATAATTCTCTGTCTTTATATCTTTATCCAGAACTCCTTCCCCTTTTATATAGCTTATCGCTTTGTTCATCTTCTCTGTATTCTCTTTCTGAAGCTTAGCGATATCTTTACCACCATCCGTTACAAGTCCAAACGAGAATCTAGCAACATCGGGAATAGCTGTTATCTTTCCCTCACCAGCAACATTAAAACTCCTAAAGGAGGTTGGCTCCACCGAATTTGAATAAGAAACAGCAGAAACAAAAACACTATAAGACAAGATCAATATTGAAAACAAAATCGCATAACCCAAATATTTCTTTATTTTTGGACTAAACAAACCATCCTCACAACAATTTTCTTTATTCATAAATTTATTTTTTAATTAATATTTATATTTCCTAGAAGCAGAACTTCTGCGTTTGAAAAAATCGTAGAAGTTCTGCTTCTAGGAATTTAAAAAACCTAATTCGCGAAACACAGACTCATAATGTGCTATTGCCTTTCTGGCGTCCCTCTTCTCTAGAATATATCCGCTCTCGTGAGCAATCTTATTCCTTATTTTGTGAGCCTCCCATGCATCTTGAAGATTTTTTAGCTTCCCAGCCTTTTCGCTCTTTAGTCTCTCTCCCACGTTTGCACCATCAAAACCTTTTTCCTTAAGAAGCTCGTCCAATATCTTGTCGCTCTCGATTATAGCCAATGTCCAACTTGCAGGACGGTCACTTTCTAGATGACCTAAAATATCTACCCATTTTTTATCGACCATTATCTTTTCGGCTTCATCCTTGTTTTCAATAAAAAAAATTGCTTTGTATTTTTCCCAATCAAAATTATTTATCTCCCATATTTTATACAAAGAATAAAAAGTTATTCCACTAAAAATCGTGGTGGTAACCCACAAAAAAACCTGCAACCAAAAGCTTTCAAATGCACTTACCCAAAAATAAAAAGCGTAGATTAAATAACTGGGTAAATCTACAAATATTTTATAAATAAGAGCGAACCAGTACTCAAGATTATTCCATGGAATATTATCAAAAAAGACCATAACTTATTTTAGCATTTTTTCTATATCTTTTCCTATAGAAAACAAAATATCCTCGCCAAAGTGTGGGGCTGTAATTTGAACCCCTAGTGGGAGTTTTTTACCTTCTATTTCCGCATACCCAGATGGAACAGATATAGCGGGGGCCCCTACAATACTTGCAGGCACAGTAAAAATGTCTTCCAAATACATCGTTAGAGGATCTTTTGATTTCTCCCCTATCTTGAATGCTGGAGATGGCGTAGTGGGTGTTATGATTGCAGAAAATCCCTCTTTTTCAAAAACAAAATTAAAATCATCGCGAATAAGAGACCTTACATCCTCGGCCTTTTTATAATAAGCATCATAATAACCAGATGAAAGGACATATGTCCCCAAAATTATTCTTCTTCTTGGTTCGGGACCAAATCCAGACCCCCTTGTATTGTAATAATCAGAAAGCAAATTTTCTCCGTCTTTGTGGAGGCCATATCTGACTCCGTCAAAGCGAGCAAGATTTGCAGATACTTCTGCGGGCATAACCACGTAATAAACAGGAAGAGAATATTTGAGATTAGGAAGTTCTACATCTACGATTTCATATCCATTTTCCCTTAGATAAGACAAAGTGTCCTCAAAATTCTTCAACACTTCAGCAGTAAGACCCTCTCCAATATAATTTCTCGGTACTCCAATTCGCTTATTAGCCGACTTGGACTCCCGGAGTCCAATTGAATTTGTACTTGGACTCCGGGAGTCCAAGTCTCGACTTGTAGAATCTAGAGGATCTACACCTTTTATAACATTAAAAAGTATCTCAATATCTTCAACAGTTTTCGCAAGTGGTCCGATTTGATCAAGAGAGCTACCCATCGCCATAAGTCCGTGTCTAGATACTGCGCCATAAGTAGGCTTAAGACCCACGATTCCGCAAAAAGATGCCGGCTGTCTAACCGAACCACCAGTATCAGAACCAAAAGAAACAAGGGACATATCCCCTGCCACAGATGAGGCTGAACCACCAGAAGAACCACCAGGCACACGGGATGTATCGTGGGGATTTTTTGTTATTTTGAAGGCGGAATTTTCAGTAGAACTACCCATCGCAAATTCATCCATATTTGCCCGACCCAAAAAAACGGCACCCTCATTTTTTAACCTTGAGGCAACAGTTGAATCAAAAGGAGAAATATATCCTTCGAGTATTTTAGATCCAGAAGATGCGTGTTTCCCTTTTATCATTATGTTGTCTTTTATACAAACAGGAACACCAGCCAAAATACCTGATTCTTCACCTTTTTTGACCTTATCGTCTATTTTTTTTGCCTCACTTATTGCATCTTCAAAAACTTCCAAATACGCTCCAATCTCCCTGTCTTTTTCTTCTATGTTTTTCAAATATGATTCGGTGACTTCCGTAGCAGAAAATTCCCGGGATTTAATACCATTCACTGCCTGTTTGATTGTAAGTTTTGAGATATCCACAAAAGTATAATTTTCAAATATTGATTTTTGTTTGGATTATTGAAAAATTAAAAATTTTTATTCTTGATGCTTCGTACTTAATTCCTATTTCTTCCCTCCCATCACCTGCTTAACCACCACATATCCATCTTTTGTCTTTGGTGCCAAATTCAAAATATCATCAGTATACAAGCCGGCAATATGTGGTTCGGCATCTTCTCTTAAAATATTTATATGTGTTCCTTCTACAACGTTCTCTCTTTCAGGTGCACTCTTGAGCTCTGAAACATATTCCAATATAGCACCAAGATCTTTTTCTATCTTAACCATTTCATCTTCGGATATTTCAATCCTACTAAGGTTGGCTAATTTGATTATTGTATCTCTATTAATCATTGTGTTTCAAATATTGAAAATTATTTCTTGATACTACCACTATTTTAACAAATTCAAAAATTCTTTTTCATTCAAAATATTAACGCCTAATTTATTTGCCCTCTCCAGCTTGCTTCCCGCATTCTCTCCCGCGACAAGATAATCTGTATCTTTTGAAACTGACTCCGACACATTACCCCCTTTTTCGCGAACCATTTTCTTGCCCTCATCTCTTGAAAGCGTCGGGAGCGTCCCCGTAAACACAAAAATTTTGTTGGAAAATAAGCCCTCTTGGACTCCGGGAGTCCAAGTGGATTCTTTTGTGATGCTTACTCTTTTTCGGAGTTCGGCGACTAGATTTTTGTTGGCGGAATCAGAAAACCATTCAAAAATAGATCTGGCGGTCACTTCTCCTATCCCATAAACACTAGAGAGTTCTTCTCTTGTCGCATTTTCAAGTTTTTTAATATCGCCAAAATGCTTGGCGAGGTCATATGCGGTCTCTTCTCCAACTCCATCTATCCCGAGAGAAATAATGAATCTTGGCAATGAGACTTCTTTCGCTTTTTCTATTGCAAGTACCAAGTTATCGGCAGACTTTTCGCCCATCCTAGGCAACACTTCCATATCCTCTTTTTTCAAATCAAAAATATCTATCGGTGAAGAAATGAGTCCGTTGTCGGCAAGCAAATCTATCATCTTCGGCCCAAGTCCGTCGATATCAAAAGCCGATTTCCCTGTAAAATAATACATTTTTCTTCTTTTCTTGGCGAAACAATCCCGATTCGGACATTTGTGCGCCACTTCCCCTTCTTCGCGAACAACAGGAGTCCCACACACAGGGCATTTTTTCGGAAATTTGAAAAATTTTTCCTTTCCCGTGCGAAGTTCCTTTATAACAGAAATTATATTCGGGATAACATCACCCGCCTTCTGCAAGATAACAGTATCACCCACCTTAAGATCAAGCCTTTTTATCTCGTCCTCATTATGAAGAGTGGCACGAGATACTGTTGACCCCGCAATCCTGACTGGTTTTAAGTGTGCCACAGGAGTTAGAACGCCCGTTCTCCCTACCTGAATATGAATATCCTCAAGGACCGTCGTCGCCTGCTCGGCCCTAAATTTAAAAGCAATACCCCACCTGGGTGCCTTGCCCGTATAACCAAGCAATTCCTGATATTTACTACTGTCCACCTTTACAACCACACCGTCTATCCAATAATCTTCTTTTCCTGAGTCCTTCTGCCACTTTTTCCAATACTCAATGACCTCAGAAATATTTTTACAAAGCTTAAAATGCTTGTTCACGCGAAAACCCAAGCTCTTTAATTTGTTTAACTCCTCATACTGAGAATCTGGCGTCGGGAAACTGGCGCTTCCTATATCATAGGCAAAATTTTCTAGTTTTCTTCCCGCGACCACCTTCGGATCAAGCTGGCGAATAGTTCCGGCGGCAAAGTTTCTCGGGTTTGCATAAAGCTCCTCCCCATTCTTCTCTCTTTCTTTATTAATCTCCTTAAAAAATTTCTTGCTCGTCCATATCTCCCCTTCAACAACAATATCAATAGGTTCTTTCAAGCGGATAGGAATTGATTCTATCGTTTTCACATTCAAAGTGACGTTCTCACCGATAGTCCCATCGCCCCTTGTCGCTCCAGTTTTCAAAAGACCATTTTCATATTCCAGAACGATCTTGAATCCGTCTATCTTTAACTCGCAGGTGTAAGCTATGTCCCCTAGAAATGAGTGAGGTTCAACCTCGCTCATTTCTTTTTGGAGGAAACGCCTTACCCTCTCGTCAAAATCTTGGATATCCTCCTCAGAAAAAGCATCGTTGAAAGACCACTGGGGTATTTTGTGCTTAACCTTCTCAAACTTTTCCAACGGCTTCCCGGAAACCCTCTGAGTGGGAGAATCGGGCGTTATAAACTCGGGATATTTTTCTTCAAGCTTAAAGAGCTCGTATTTAAGAGAATCTAGGGCTTCTTCGCTAATTTCTTGCTTGTCGTGTATATGGTAAAGCTCACGATGATAATCTATCACCTTGCGCAATTTCTCTATTCTGTCTTTTGTTTTGTTCTTTTCGTACATATTTAAGATAAATTATGCCACAAGAAAGTCCTTGAGTTTCCCCATTATATATACAAAAACGGCTTTACTCAAACAAATTTAAGCAAAGCCGTTTTGAAAATTTTACTTAGATTTTAAGTCGCAATTAATTGGTTGTATATTGATAGACAAGTTTCCTCTCTACCACCCTTCCGCCCGAAAGCTGTCCATTTGAAAGACACTCGGTATTATATCCTCTTGATTCTATTCTGGCCTTGGGTGAGCCACTCACACCCGCAGGAGTATATTTAACTTTTACGCAAAGTTTTGGAGCTACCGCATTTAAATCACCAGGCTTTTCATAAATTTGCCCGCCGATATTAAAATAAAATTCAAAATCATTATCAAAATCACGGACGGCACCACCTGAGGTATTTTTTAAATCTACTCCGTTACACTGGGGGTTTGATGGGGGGGATGGAATCGTCTCACCGCTGTCTTTCCAAAATCTTGCGCACTCAAGGCCAGCATCGGCAGCAAAAAATGCGAGTTGAGAATCTCTCTGTACAGAGGCAAGATATATCTGGCGGACGATTATCCTTGTGACGGCTAGTCCCGAGGCCAAAATAACGCTAGAAACGAGCAGAGATATAAGGAGGACGAACGCTTTATTCTTTTTGGGATATGGATGTTTGTTTTTCATAAAATTCATTCGGTTTTTTAAAACTATAGTTTAAAAATATTGTTACTTAGTATAACCTCCCGATAGATATTGTTCTTTGCATACCAAGAGACGATAACAGTAACCCTCGCCTCATTCTCTGATCCAAGTATTCCAATAGGCTCTACTATTAACTTTCGAGAATAAATGGTTTGGTCTGGAGTTTCTGTCCTACCCGATGTGTCAAAATTATAACCATACCTAGTTACGCTATTTTCATCATCTCCAAGCTTATACTCCCAAAGAGAATAATCGGTGGGATACAAAGAAATTGTCTCATTATTAACATCGTCAAAAGACTTTCTTAATTCAGGCGGGCTTTTCCAAACATCAAGATAGCAGGGGTTATTTTTGCACCTTCCAAGACCGCCGTTACCACCCATGTCTCTCCCCAGCCAATCTTTGCCACTTTCGGGACTCAATAAATTTGAATCTCTTATATTTCTTATCGTCTCCATCCCCTCACTCGCAAGATAGAAAGCGGTTATCTCTTCTCTCGCATAGGTAGAGAATGAAAGCCCCCTCGCAGCGAGAGCCAGAGGCCCCGTAACCGACATCACAAGTATCATAACAGCCACCAAAGACTCAATGATCGTAAAACCACTCGCTGGGCAAGATTTATAACCTCTCTTGGCAAGCATTTTCCTGAAATTATTTTTTAAATATGTGATTACGTGCATTACGTCTTTTTCTCTAAATATTCTTTAATAAAAACATTGTCTTTGCTTTTAGAATGAACCGATTCTCTGGCTTACCGTCGTTTGAATACTAAACGGCGTTCTAAACTTGGGATTATCTCCAAATTGAGCCAAGTTAAATTCTCCGCTTAGGTTCATAATAATTATCGGCTGTTGGCCGGTAGTGCTATCGCTGTAAATATAAAACTTAACGTCTTTTAATATGACTTCGGGGGAAACCATGCTTACACCTTCGTTGATCCAAGATCCAGCAGTGGTTGTTCCTCCTTGGACCTTTTTATACTTATGTGTTAATTTTCCATTCGCAAACTCATAAACGTGGGGTTCATATTGACTGTTTGCGGATGGCTTGAACTCAACATAAACTTTATTTGTTCCATTATTGCAAGATGGAGTTCCAACAATCGAACTCTCGGCATCACATCTAAAATTTTTCCCCGTCTTGAATTTTCTTGAGATATCCTCTATCGCAAAGTTGAGATTCTCTACAACAGAACGAAGTGCCTGCGCTTTTTTGTTTGCATCATTTAAGGCAAGAAGCGCACCGATAACAATCATCATAACGGTCACGAATATTGATACCGCAACCATTATTTCAATCAAAGTAAACCCTTTACTAAGTCTGTAAAGTCTAAAGTCTGTAAAGTCGAAAGCTTTCTTGTTTATTTTTTTATATTTTTCTTTATACATTTACTTTCTAAACTTTATAACTAATGTTATCTGTCCACTGCTATTTGGCCGTTTGACCACACGACGACCACCCTCCTGAGCCCCGCCTCTGATTCAATAACTATCCCGATATTGTTACAATCCTGACAAACATAATTATCGTCTTTCTTCCAGATAGTTAGCTCTGGATTTAGATTTGGCCTGTTGTAAACGATGGTTACGTGTCTGTCTTGTGTATTTTTAATATAATCTGACCTACTAAAAGTGGCGACTTTATAGTTATCATCACTACCGGTTAGACACCTTTTTATCCTACCATCTTTTGTTAAATCTCCATCACTATATTTTGGGCAAATTGCTTTAATAAAATTCTTCCCTGTGATCCTAAACTGCTCAACGCATTCGTTAGATGTTTCATAAGTTGTATCTATTGTTTTTTGAGGATTTCCGCAAGGATTTGACGAGGAAACTTTACCGTCAAATTTATAATTTTGTTCTAGGGAGATATTGCCGTTAATGTCTATTGTCTCAACACCAATATCAGCAAACAGGGTTATCGTATATGGTTCTTGACCGGATGTTACATCTGGGTGATTAGGGTCAGGAAGGTCTATCCCATAAGAATTAAACTGGTCGTCGTACATCCCAGAACCAAAAACAGTTGTTCCATAGACTTGTGCCTGTCTTATTGTAAGGGCGATATCTTGAGTAAGAAGGTCAAGAGAAAGAGTGCTGTTCATCTTGGGAAAGCTGGAGAAAGTTATGACCGTGACCACCGCCGCGATAGACATAACGATAAGCAATTCAAAAATAGTAAATCCCCTAGCCAGATAAGATTTGGGCCTGTTTTTGGCAAAAATTTTTCCGTAATGGTTTTTTAATTTTTTTTCTCTATGCATTTCGTCTTTTTTGTTCAAACTAAAAAGGAAGACAGCTAAAAACACCGCCCATAGCAAATCCTAGAAGGTCAAAATTGAAGGCAAATGTAATGAATGTCGCAAGGATAAGAAATGGAGCAAACGGTATCTCACTTTCAAAATGATATGGCCTGCCTAATGCCTTTGCGGTGACCTTCTGGAAAAACATTACCGAGAGGCCGATGATTGAGCCCAAAAAGAAAGAGAGGACAATTGCGCTAACGTTCATACAATAAGGGAGCAACCACCCGATACCGAGGGCGAGCTTGGCGTCGCCAAAACCCATCCACCTACCACCCGACACAAGCCACAAAAAAGCGAAAAATCCTGAAATGAAGATACCCGACATAAGTTCACTTACAATATCTCCGCCAAATTCATAATATTCGGCGACAACGCGAAGGAGGGAGAGTCCGATGAAGAGAAACACGAGCCCGTCGGGAATTATCTTGTGGCGATAATCATAAGCTCCGATAATAAGCAATATTGAAAAGACGGTGAGATAAAAGAAAAGTATCGGCTCAAATGCGACTCTGTATGCGAGAAGCACGAAGGCAAGCCCCGTGAGTGCTTCAATTATAGGATATTGTGAAGATATTCTCGTTTTACAAAATGCGCACTTTCCGCGAAGTAAAATATAACTAAATAAGGGAACAAGATGGCTTGGCTTTAATGTCTTTCCACAAGTGAAGCACATAGATCTACCGCCAACACTCTTGCCTGTATTGTATCGGAGAATAACAACATTCAAAAAACTTCCGACAATAGTTCCAAGAATAAAAATTGCAAGATAAATAATTGTCTCCATAGGATTATTATAGCACAAAAAATAAAAATAAAACTGTGGACATTCACCACCCCCTACACCCCCTCTACTGTATAAAAATTGACTTCACTTGGACTCCGGGTTTCCAAGTTTTTTGTACTTGGAAACCCGGAGTCCAAGTGGTAGTATCCCAAACATGCCAATAAGAAATACAGAATTCGCAAATGGAGAATATTATCACGTTTTTAATCGTGGTGTTGATAAAAGACGAATATTCGAAGACGAAAAAGACCTTGGAAGATTCATGCAAGGAATACTTGAATTTAATAATGTTAATTTAATCGGAAGTATACTTCAAAAAAGTTTTAACAAAAATAAAAAAGAAAATGAGGAAAAACCACTGGTCGGCATTGTCGCCTACTGCATAAACCCAAATCATTTTCATTTTCTGCTTGTGCAAAAAGAAGAGACAGGAGTGCAAAAATTTATGCACAGAATGTCTTTGGGCTATTCAAAATATTTTAACGAAAAATATGGAAGAAAAGGTGCCTTATTTGGCGGTAGATTCAAGGCAAAACACATAAAAAATGATGCCTATCTGCTTCATTTAAGCTCTTACATAAATCTAAATTTTCTTGTACACAAGATAACACTTGGACTCCCGGAGTCCAAGTTTGTGAGGTCTAGCTGGAAACAGTATTCCGAAGAGTTAAACGGTGAACCGCTTATTCAGTGTGAAAAAGATATTATTTTGGGACAATTTAAGGACAAGAAAGCATACAAAGACTTTGCAGAAGGGAATTTGCCGGATATGATTGCCAGAAAGGAAGAAATAAACGAGGAGATATAAGGCCACTTGGACTCCGGGAGTCCAAGTGTTTTAAGAGGAGAGGACAAAGGAAAAACCCGCGGGACGAGATGCCCTGCGGGGTTTTTTTCTTAAATTCAATCAACGCCACACTCTTAACTACGGAGTGACATCATATACGAGGTCGAGAGTTCCATCGAATCCTCCAGCAACTCCAGCATCAAAGCAAAGATTTGCGGTCGCACCTTCTACAGAAGTACAATCTCTGTCTGAAGCGAGAACTCCTGAATTCGGGAGGACTTGTTCCAAAGTAGCTCCTAAGTGATAACTAAGACTGTCTGCTGATGGGGTGTAATTATAAACTTCTGTCCCAGTTGGCGGAACTGGCAATGTTTGTAAATAAACAGGAATAAGACCAGATAGAGTGTCGGGATAATTTTGATTTGTATCGAAATACAATGTTAAAGCCTTTTTTACTTCTCCTAAATCTGCAACTCTCTTTGCATCACGAGCTTTTGCTCTTGCGCTATTCAACGACACAACTACAACTGATGATAGGATACCGATGATCGCAATGACCACGAGAAGTTCTATCAACGTAAAACCTTTCTTTTTCATATTTTTTTCGACTTATAACTTCTATTAAACTACTAATTAATAACTTATCTTCTAATTATACCACGATTCGTATACAAATTACAAATAGGGGGAACTTTTGATCAAAGACGAACCAAGAAACCGAGTTTAGAGAGGTAAAAGGAAGGTAAATTATCGGCTTCGGTTGTCTTTATTTCACGCTCATAAACCCGGTTTCGGCTGTGGTAAATCATTGACTCGGATTCTGGTTTGGTGGTTTGAGGAAACTAGTTTCCTATGTCGTAACATCTGTCTTTTTTGTTATCATCATCACCCAACTGAGTCGTTGCACAAGCAACACTTCTGCCTGGGAAGCCTGCGGTGTTCAACACAGAAGAGTCTCCGTCACAAGCAGCCATTCCTGTCGGTAAGGTAAGGGTATTTCTATCCATATCTTCCGCCAAAACGTTTGAATCAGCCTCTAGAATAGCACCAAGATGGTAATAAGTACATTTAGTTCCCGTGCTTGAACTTCTTTTCATTGGCCAATAAAAATAATTTCTTCCATCTGGGTCTGTGGGAACTTTTGAAATGAAATCAGGAGCCAAACCCGCAGCACTGCCATAAAGACTTTTGGGCATCTCACCCTTAGAATCATAATAAAGCTCAAGAGCTGTCCTTATATTTGCAAGGTCGGAAATTCTCTTTGCGTCCCTACCCTTTTGTCTGGCACCACCCAAAGATACGAGGACGGTGGAGGCGAGCATACCGATGATGGCGATGACGACGAGGAGTTCGATGAGGGTGAATCCTCTGGATCCCCGTTTGCACGGGGATGACACTGTTGTGTTAATTTTGTTGTTCATAGTCATTTTGTTTAATTGTTTCCAATATCATAACAATTGGAATTAGGCGAGACATCATCACCCGCACAATTTGTGCCTTTTCCGTTAAAAGCCGTCCCCCCACAACTTGTATATTTAGTGGTGTCTGAAATAGGGTCTGCTCCGGAATTTATATTTGAATCCTCTCTTAAGACATTGGAATCAGCCTCCAGAATGGCACCGAGGTGGTAGTAGGTGCAATTTGTGGCACCTGCTCTTTTGTAAGCATAATACTTATAAGGTGAATCATCAGAATCCTTTGGCACCTTGCTGATAAATTCAGAAGGCAATCCAGTATATATGTCATCTGGCATCGTTCCTGTGGAATCATAATAAAGCTCAAGAGCTGTTCTTATGTTTGCGAGGTCGGAAATTCTTTTTGCATCTCTTCCCTTTTGTCTGGCACCACCCAAAGATACGAGGACGGTGGAGGCGAGCATACCGATGATGGCGATGACGACGAGGAGTTCGATTAACGTAAAACCCATGGATCCCCGTCTGCACGGGGATGACACTATCGTGTCAATTTTTTTGTTCATTTATTGTGAATCCGCAGTTTGCGGATAAATTAATTTTTAATACTCTTTTAAAAAATTAAGTGGTAAAAGGAAGTTCTGTTTTTATACAAACTTCTCGCAGGCAATGTTGTCGCCATCGACCGAAATAAATCAAAAGCGAGGAAACATTCCCTTGCATAATAAATTATACTCTCGGAGGACATTAAAAGCAAAACAGAGGCTGTGGATAAAGGAGAAAGTAATTTCCAAATCCAAATTTCCAACCAGTCCGAAATGAATGGTGGCAAGATACATAGATTCCACTACATGGATTCCCGCCTTCGCGGGAATGACAAAAACAAAAAAAGATGGGGAAATGTAAAGACTTTAATGGTAATCGTCATCGCGAGGGAGCAGAGCGACCGTGGCGATCCAGACAGAAATATAAAACTAAATCTGGATTGCCTCGCCCGACCAGAACAGAGGTCGTTCGGGCGGGCTTCTCCGCCAGAGGCGGATCGCAATGACGAAGAGAAATTACAATTACACCAAGAAACCGGGTTTAGAGGAGTGAGGGATAACAAGCTATCGGCTTTGATTATCCTTATTTCACAACCATAAACCCGGTTTCGTTCATGTTCCAAATACCCGACAGCGCAAGCTAGATTCCCGTGGTGATGTTGTAGATAGGGCCGAGAACCGAGACTAATAGAATACCAACTGCGAGGCCAAGGACAAGTATCATGAACGGCTCGATGAGTCCCACAAGGGTATCAACGGCGGTGTCCACTTCCCTCTTGTAGAATCGGGACATTGTCTTCAAAACGAAACCGATATTTCCTGTTTCTTCCCCGATCTTCAGCATTTGAATGAATATTCTTGGCATTTCTTCATAACGGCCGAGTGCCTTTGAGAGTGCAATACCCGCCTTTACTTGGGTAGAAGCGTCTGTGAGCATTTTTTTATATTGTTCAGAACCAACAACATCGGCGGTTATTTCGACGGAACGAACCATAGCGACTCCTGAAGAAATCAGGGTCTGCATATTGTCTGAAATCCTTGAAAGATAAAACATTTTATAAAGATGACCGATGTATGGAGTCTTCATCTTTATATCAGCAAGAACTGAAGAACCCTCTTCTGTTTTGAAATATCTGTATAGAAAAACAGAACCAACGGCAATCAAGGCAAGCAAGAAAATGCCATAATCTAAAAGAAACTGACTCGCCCCGAGAACAATCTTAGTGGAAAGAGGAATCTCGCCACCAATATCAAGAAGAATTTCGGAAAGTTTTGGAATGACGAAAATAAGCATCAGTATAAGAACAATAACAAAGGAAGCGATAACGAAAGCAGGGTAAATAAGAGCGTTTTTCGCTTTTGAGGTGAGCTCGTAAGATCTTTCCATATAGTCGGCGAGGAAGTTGAAAGATTCGGTTAATTTTCCGGACTCTTCTCCTGAACGTATCATTGAAACGAAGAATGGTGTAAAAACTTCGGGGTATTTTGCCATTGCGGAAGATATAGGAAGACCGCTCTGGAGGTCATCGACGATACCCGTCATAACCTTTCTCAGCATTGCACTATCGGATTCTCCTGCGAGAAGTTTGAATGCTTCAAGAGCCGAGACCTTTGCTTCAAAAAGAGTCGCTATTTGCCTAGACATTATAACGATATCCTTCATCTTCACTCCCTCAAATTGTTCAAAGAATTTTGCAAAACCAATCTTTTCTCCAACTGGGTTTATGGAAACAATAACAAGACCTTTCTTTTGGAGAGAGGAAATTGCGACATCCATCGTAACGGCATCAAAAACCCCTTCTTTGGGTTCATTGTTCTCATTTACGGCTCTATAATTGAATAACATGTTTGATTAGTTATGATTTACGATTTATGAATTATGAATTTTTTTAATTCGTAATTCGTAATTTTATAATTATTCTAAAGTAGTCTTTCTAAGCTGTGCGGATTAAGGGAATATCTTACCGCATTATCAACTGTTATCTCTCCCCTCCTGACCAGTTCCGCAAGTGAATGGTTCAAATCTATCATACCACTTTCTGTGCCTGTTTCGATAACAACGTTTATCTCAGCAGTCCTCCCTTCTCTTATCAAATTTGAAACTGCGCTATTGTTTATAAGAAGTTCGTAAGCAGGAATAAGACCGCCTGAAATTCTCGGGATAAGTCTCTGTGAGAAAACACCAAGAAGAGATGATGAAAGTTGTATCCTTATTTGATTTTGTTGATCACCAGGGAAAGAATCAATAATACGATCTATTGTCTGAGAAGCATTATTTGTGTGAAGTGTAGATAAAATAAGGTGTCCTGTTTCTGCGGCGGTAACCGCGATGCCTATGGTTTCAGCTGTCCTCATTTCTCCCACCATCGCAACATTTATATCTTGACGAAACATTGATTTAAGCGCGGTCTGAAAGCTCTCTGTGTCAAATTTTACCTCTCTTTGGTCTATAATGGATTTATTACTTTCAAAAATATATTCTACTGGATCCTCTATCGTCAAAATATGTTCAGCCCTTTCTCTGTTTATCAAATCTATCATAGCGGCGAGTGTCGTCGATTTACCCTGACCAACAGGACCAACAACGAGGAAAAATCCCTGCTCTTTGAAGGCAAACTCCGAGAGAACACTTGGTAAGTTTAGCTCCTCTACAGTCTTGATCTTTTTTGGAATAACACGGAGAGCGCAACCAACAGTACCTTTTTGGAAAAATGCGTTTCCTCTAAATCTAACTCCGAAAGGAGAATCGTATGCGAAATCAACGTCTTTTGTTTCAAGAAAAATCTTTTTATTCGCCTCAGAAAGAAGCTCTAAAGATAAATTTAACGTCTCATCAGGAGTAAGCACGGATTTCGATATAAGGGGTATCAATTCTCCAGAAACTCTAATGGTTGGCTTTCTACCCGCTGTAATATGAAGGTCAGAAGCTCCCTCTTTGAGAGCGATACCGACCAATTCTTCTATTTCTTTTTTGAAATCCATAATATTCGCTTAATTTTTAAAATTATAAAAGATACAAAAATATTCAAAACAAAAACTATAACTTGCTTATTTCTTCTATACCGACAATTCCATTAAAAGCCTTCAATAAGGCATCTTCTTTCATTGTCATCATACCCTTGCTTCGTGCCAACTTCCTTACATCTCCCTCTGATGGATTCTTGAAAATGAGCGCCTGCATTTCTCTATCAACAGTCATAACTTCAAGAACTGGGGTTCTGCCCCTCGTCCCCGTAGTGCATGAAGATGAAGGTTTAGCAGAATATACTGAATCGGGAATTTTAATGTCTTTTTTATATTCTTCAGGAAGATCGGCAAATTGATTTTCAAACATCTTCCTCATATCGGGAGTGATTGGTATTGACTCTCTTGATTCTGGACAAAGAGTCCCCACAAGCCTTTGGGCGATGACCAACACAAGAGTAGGAGCGATAAGATATGGCTCAATACCCATATCTATGAGCCTAGGAATAGCGGCGATGGAATTGTTTGTATGAAGAGTAGAAAAAACAAGATGCCCTGTAAGCGCGGCCTGAATGGCAAGTCTTGCGGTGATTGCATCTCTTATTTCTCCCACCATTATGATGTCTGGGTCTTGTCTCAATATAGAACGAAGACCTGAGGCAAAGGTGTATTTTATTTCGGGACGAACCTGCGACTGCGCAACTCCCTTGATGTTGTATTCTATCGGGTCTTCCAAACTAACAACGTTATTTTCTTCTTTGTCTACTTCGCCAAGCATAGAATAGAGGGTTGTCGTCTTACCTGAACCTGTAGGGCCTGTTATGAGTACAAGTCCATATGGCTTATCTAGCGCTTCCCTTATTGCACCCATGTGGGAATCGGTAAATCCAAGCTGATCTATTTTTTTGACTCCTTTTTCAAAATCAAGAATACGCATAACCACCTTTTCTCCAAAATATGTCGGGAAAGTGGAAACACGAAAATCTATTTGTCTTCCGCCTATTCTTGCAGAAAATCTTCCATCCTGAGGAACCCTCTTTTCGTCCAACTTCATATTCGTGAGTATTTTTATTCTTGCAACAATAGCATCGCTTATGTTTATCGGAAGAGTCAAACTTGGGTGAAGTACACCATCCATTCGAAACCTAACCATAACCTTATCCAAAGTCGGCTCGATATGGATATCTGAAGCATTTCCTTCAACCGCATTTTGAATAATAACTGAAACAATCTTTGCCATTGGGGCGTCTTCTGTGGATATTTCAGTCTTTTTTGCAGTAATATCCTTCATTAACTCTGTCGTAACAGAGTCAGCGGCCTCGGGCCTGCCCTGAGTTGTCGCAAACTCCTGTAGAGCTTCGTGAACTTCCCCCGACATCTCCTTGTATATCTTTAAAACAGATCTAAAATCCTCCTCAGAAATTATAAATATCTTAAAAGGTAAGTTGTATTTATTCGCTGTGAAGCTTATCGCATCTCTTGCATCTGTGTCGTCAGGATCTGTTATGCCAAACTCTAAAACACCATCCTTAAAAGAGATGGGAACAAACTTATAAAAGGTCGCCGATTCTTCAGGAACATACTTCAAAATATCGGGATTCTCTAATTTTCCCTCCAGCTCTCTTCTCGGTATCTGAGTTTCTTTGTACGGCGACATTTTTTATCTTTTTAAAATTATTTTGAAAAATTTTATTAATCCGACAAAATTTTTGTTGGCTTTGGGGTTTCTACCAAGGCCTCAATGATGTCCTGCGATGATTGTGATGACTGACTGTCTCCAACTGAGCTTGAAGATGTTCTAACAACGACTCGTTGTCCGCTAAACGGAGAAAAAGGATTTGTTCTTCCGCTACCCTCTTCAAACAATGGCTTGCTTTGATCTTTTAATCCAAGTTTTAAAACAGGATGTTCAAAAACAGCAGTATCAAATTTGACAGAACGAATCGCGGAAACTTTTCTTAAGAATGCGGAAACAGTTGCAGAAGAACTCCCAGACGAACCAACGACAAGACCACTGGAAACTGTTCCACTGCTACCCCCCGAGACAGCGATGAACACAACCACAATAACAACAACTACAAATATTCCGATAAAAATATTAGTGTTTTTTGATGATTCCATATATATGTTTACTTTCCTTAATTTTTAAATAAAAAATTAACTAACAAAATATCTATATCGTATCTTTTAGCCAATAAGTCTTTAGTTCTACATTGTATTCGTTTATATCTTTATCACCCGAGCTGAATGAAAGTGAAGTAATATCAACTATCCTTAAGCTATCTTCAAGATCTTTCATGAAAAATTTAAAGCTGTCGTAAGTCGCGGAAACAGAAAATCGAAAGGTTGCAGTACCATAAGCTTTACCAGCATCTTCAATGCTCGTGTCTCCTTGTCTGCTTACTTTTATATCTATGTTTCTTATTTTAAGACCGTGTGTTGATGCAATGTTGTCCATATCGATGATAAGTTTTACGTTATCATTGCTATCAGGGAGAAGTTTGTTTAGTTTATCCCTCATTTCTGTATCAAGGCTGTTGTAAAAACTTTCCTTTTCTGCCATTACTGTTCGCAAGCCTTTACTCTCCTCAAGAGATTTATTTAGTGATGCTTTTTCTTCGCTGAGGATATCTATTTCAGCGAAAAGAGGTCGCGTATATACCACCGAAAGAAAGAGTGCGATAGAAAAGAAAATAATTGATATTAGATTTTTCATTTTATTCCAACAAATTTATTAAAATTAGTAACCTCCTAAAATATTATCTAAATTTGAATAAAGAATAAGATCGGGTCTTACTGTGGCGACCATTTGAAACACGACACTGCCTGTTACTCCAGGATTCAAACCAGAAAACACAACATCTGTAAAATCCCTATCTCCCGTCTTCTTTGATTCATAAAACTTTTGGGCCTGCCATGCTATTGTGGAATATCCAGAAGCTTCTCCGCTCATTTTGAGTTCAATCTTTTCGTTGTTCTTGTTTGTGTAATTAAAATCATTATAGCGAAGATTTTGCATCGTATCTTGCTCCAAAACCTCAAAAACTCTTCTTAGCGAAATATGTTTGTCTAAAAGTTCTCTAGCGGTAATGAGTTTTGTATCAAATCGAATCATCTCTTTCATTAAAGTATCTTTATTTTCCAAATCTTTTTTGACTTTTTCTATCTGTTCACTAACGCTTGCTATCTGACCTTTCAAAAACGTCTTATAAGCATAACCACCGCCATATACAGACAAGGCGATAACAAAAATGATAATCGCTATGAAATTTATAATACCCATTATTCCAGTTTTCTCCCCACCCCCATATGAAGTGAGTGGCTTCTTTGGAATGAAAGAAGTCTGAATACCTCCTCTTTGTATATCTCCTATCATAATTTAATATTAATATTCCTAAATTTTTAATAACTATTTTAAATTTTATTGAAGACCTCTTAGGGCTAGACCTGTGGCAATCGCAAAACCTGAACCATTGTCGGCAAGTATTTTTTCCATAATCGCAGGAACTTGTATCTTTTTGAAAGCATTTCCCAATTCAACTTCAATCTCTAGATTTTCTTTAGCTATCCCGACAATACCCTTAAGCAGAGAACCACCTCCTGTTAAAATCACTTTTGATATCGGTCTAGAATATTTTTTCTGATAGTTTAATAACATCTTTTGCGTTTCGTAAAAGATGTATTCAAGTGTAGGGTTTACAACTGTATGCAAGTCGCCTCCCTCGGTAGCCCCAATAGCACCAAGTCGCCTCTTTGCATCTTCTGCTTCTGCGAAAGTAAGTCCGAGAGATTTCTCAAGAGCAATAGTAATGTCTTGGGAACCCTTATTTATAACGCTTGATAAACGAGCAATGCCATAATCCAAAACCAAAAGCCTCGTTGTTGATGCACCAATATCCAATATGGCCAAAGCACTTATCTCATTTCCAACAACTGCCCTTGAAGCACTGAAAGTTTCAATCTCAAGAGGCTGTGCTGACAGTCCAACCTTTTTTATTATTTCATCGTAAGCGGAAATTATTGCCTTGTGTATCGCAACGATAATGACTTCAGTTTTCTCAACCTTTTTTAAGTCACCGTCATCTATCTTTTCTGTTGCCACGCCAGGAGTTTCAAACTCTCGAGGCGGAATGATCATCCAATCAAGCATAACTTCGTTTATCGGAACAGGAATGTATTTTCTGGCCTCAAGCTGAATAACTTGTTCCATACTGGCATTATCTACTTTGGGTATCCCAACCAATTTCAATAAACTTGAACGCAGGGGTACTGAAAAAACAGCGTCTGTTGCAGTGATATTCACTTCTTTAAAAACTTGTTTTATCGCTTCGGTCAACTTTTCAGGAGGGAGGGAGACCGCTTGTCCGACTGCCATTCCGCCAAAAGGACCCAACGCAATCTCTCCATAAGTCTCTAGCTTGGCAATGCCCTTTTCTTTTTTTAATTGAACGACTTTAATAGACGAAGAACCGATGTCCACTCCAACGACACTGTTTTGTTTTCCAATTCCGATATTTTTTAAAAAATTGTTTATATTCATTTTCTTAATAGACAGTCTTCATTAGTTATTATAGCATATCTTGATAATAAAAATAAAATAAAATGTTGGGAACTTATCCACACCCAAAAAATATGAACCTTCTTTGCCCCTCCTTTTGCTATTTTACTGAGATGAATGATTCTTTTAATCTCTATATTTGTGGTTGTTTACAAAAATAATGTTCAAAAAATTTATAAATGCGGTACTTGATATACTTCTTCCCCAAAAATGTATCGGGTGCAAGAAAGAAGGTGAAATTTTGTGCGAAAATTGCATAACATCTTTACCGAGATGCACAGAATATGTAGGAAATGATAATTTTGCTGTTTTTTCTTACAAAAACAAACTCACAAAAGATATAATTCATTCTTTAAAATACAAGGGAAGGAAAAATCTGGCGGAAATGCTCGGAAGATACCTCTATGACACAGTCTTAGAAGAAATTTCCATAGAGGAACTAATGGAAAATGATATTGAAAACCAAAAAATAATAATAATTCCAGTACCGATACACGACAAGAAACTAGCAAAAAGAGGGTTCAATCAGTCAGAGGAGATTGCTGTTTCCTTCTTTAGTCTTTGTGGAGAAGATAATTTTTGCCTTAAAAGCAATGCTTTAAAAAGAATAAAAGAAACTGATAGTCAGGTAAGTGTGATGAATAGAGAAAAAAGATTGAAAAACCTAAATGATGCCTTTTGTGTGAACGAACCGCAAAATATTTTTGGAAAAACTATTATTCTTATAGACGATGTCATTACAACAGGTGCCACAATTGAAGAATGCAGAAAAACTCTCAAAAAAGAAGGGGCAAAAAGGGTTCTTGCTTTATCTTTGGCACACTAAATTTGTCTAACCTCGAACAAACAGGATTGCAATATATAAAAAGTATATTAAAACAAAAAATACGCCCTGCCTCCTCTCAATAACCCCTTTCTTCCCTATAAAAATAAAAGAAAACAAGAGGAGTGTCGCAAACATAGAAAAGACGGTATCCCAAAGAAGCGCATCTGAAAATCTAAGAGGAGACACCAGAGAGCTTGTTCCCAAGACAAGAAAGACGTTGAATATATTTGATCCGACAACATTTCCTACCGCAATATCAACATCTTTTTTGTAAGCAGCGACAACCGAAGTCGCGAGCTCGGGTAGAGATGTACCAAGCGCAACCATCGTCAAACCAATAAGAGCCTCACTTATTCCAAAATCTCTAGCAATATCTGTGGCACCGCCCACTACCCAATCTCCACCCAAAACAAGAGCAAAGAGACCAGCCACTATCATAAACAAGCTAGTTTTAGTGGGATATATTTCCTGTGTAGTCTCCTCGTCGTCTGACGCCTCTGTTTTACTGATACCAAATGTGTAATACATAAAGATGATAAAGAAAGAGAGAAAAACAACCCCATCTATCCTAGAGAGACCCGAAAAAATATCGCCATTCAAAGAAGAGACAACTGGGGAATTTAGAAGTGCATCGCTTGCCATAACACCAACAAGAAGAGAAGCCAGAAGCGCCAACGGTATTTCTTTCCATACAGTACTAAACTTAACGGCTAAAGGATAAACAACGGAAGAGCAACCAAGGATAAGAAGTATGTTAGCCGTATTACTTCCAATAACGTTTCCAATCGCAATGTCTCCATTGCCATTAACGCTAGCAACGAGATTTACAATAAGCTCTGGAGCAGATGTTCCAAAAGACACAATAGTTAAACCAACCACAAGTGGAGAAATACCAAATCTTCTAGCAAGGGAAGAAGCTCCGTCCACAAGAAGATCTGCACCTTTTATTAAAAGAAAGAAACCAACTATCAAATATATATATAAAAGCATTTTCTAAAATAAACTAATAATTGGAAAATTATAACACAAAAGGGACAGGTTTTTCACCTGCCCCGACACCCCTTCTGTTCAATTAACGATTTGATTAAAAACCTCATCACCCGCCCGAAGGTCCGGACTTAGAAAGGCCTCCATAATAACGGCCTTTGTGTAGGAGACAGGAACCACCTGATCAGTTTCAATCTCCATGTCAAGTTGAATATTCTGACTTTCTTCTTCTAGGCACGCCAGGATATTTTGCCTTGATATATTTGGGCGATTTATCATTATCTCCTTTTTCAGAAACGTTCCACCAACGATAAAGTAAGCTTCCAATCTAACGCGAGGCAATTTCTCAGAAACGTTTTTGATTGGCACAACCATTGACACAACCTCCGTTAATTAAATTTTAAATCTTTTTTAATTATAACATATATATAGAATAAATCAAATATCTTGTTATTGTTATCAGTTTAGTCTATACTCTTAAAAAGTTTGTAACTGAATCCCACAATTTTAGAGGGATTAAAATAAAATAATATGGAGAGGTGGCTGAGCGGTCGAAAGCAGCACACTGCTAATGTGCTGACCCTTAACGGGGTCCGAGGGTTCGAATCCCTCCCTCTCCGCCAGTGGTTTTTAAAAATAGCGATGAAATATCCTTATTTTGCGCTACATTTCAAGACTAGAAAATGATAAAATGAGTGAACCCTAAAGGGATTCGAACTTATGGCAACATACGAAGCAAAAACTAAAGACAACAAATGTCCATTCTGTGAAATTGCAGAAGGTAGATTAAAGACGCCGGGAATATTTTGGGAGAATGATAAGTTTATGGCGTTTCTGGCGATTGATCCAAACTCCGAAGGTTTCTCATGCGTAATTCCAAAGAAACATTTTGGAAGCGATGTACTAAAAATGCCAGATGATATTTTACAGCAATTTATTCTTGCTTCAAAAACAGTGGCTCAGATTCTTGAGAAGTATTTTGATGATGCTGGTCGGGTGGGTTTAATGATGGAGGGAACCGGTATTGATCACGCCCACATAAAACTTGTGCCACTGCATGGTACTGAGAATTTAAAACGTGGGGAGTGGCAACAATTTCTATCTGGAAAACAATTTTGGTTTGAAAAATATGAAGGATGGATTTCTTCTGGGAGTGGCCCAAAGGCTGATCCCGAAAAACTTCAAAAGCTAGCTGAGGGACTTAGAAAAATACAGCTATAATGCATGTGGCCGATTGTAGCGGATTATAGTCGTAAATCACTTTGTGCGATGGAAGTTCGAAAAATTAGTAGTTCCATCAAACATTTTGATGTTTAGTAGGTTTTTTGAGTAAAATCAGGAATTTCAAACCATTCGGGCTTTTCTCTGTAAATTATCCTCAATTTCTGTATACTTTTATCAAGTTTGGCGAAACTCACCCTACCGACTGGTTCAAAGTTCCGCCAATCACCACTGTAGCGATAAAAACGAAGTTTTTGAGCATAGGAGAAGCAATGCATACCAAATGCATTGCGGGGAGGGTTCGAAAACCTTTTGAGCATATTTTGTGAGCGAAGCGAAACAAAAGATCCAAAAGGTGTACTGAACATGTAATGTTCGAATCCCTCCCTCTCCGCCAAAATTGGAAATCGGAATCAGAAGCCAACTGCGTGGCTTCTGTGAGGGATGAGAAAAGGTTCTCCCTTGTCCGCCCGAGGCGGATGGGAAACCTCTACCGAACGTGTAACGTTCGAACTTCGTCCAAAAAACACCGCCAAAATTGAGAATTGTGTCATAATTAGACATACTTTATGAAAAAAGTATCTCCAAAATATAATAAATATGTAATTAATCCTTTGTCCAGCAAGGAGTTATTGGATTTTCTAGATGATAAATCAAAAAATATAATTAAGTATTTTATTATTAAGTCATTATTTGCTCAACCTGAGCCTAAAATTGGACAAAGACAATTGCCTATTCAAATTCCAAAAGAGCATATAGAGCAGTGGTTTACTCAATCACTTGATGTTAAGCCTGTTGGTGCTGGTTCTTATCCAATTGATATATATAATGAACGTGATAAATGGGGAGCTGATATCAAAATGCTCAATATTAAATTAAATAACTCTGGACAGGTATCAAATAGTGATAGTGGAGAGGCTTCTCTGGGTCAAAAATTTGAAGGACCAGGCATTCATTTGGATGCAATGTTTGCAAACGGAAAATATGTAGAGATAAAGAATAGTTGGATAAAACTTTATAGTGAAAAATATGAATCATTAAACAAGACCTATAAGATAAAAAAGATATATTACTTTTTTATACTGAGACCCGGTACTCAAATAGAGGGTGCCGATTTCTATTTCACAGGTGCAGTGCTTAATTTAAAAAACTTAAATAATGTTAGGGTTAACAAAAAAAGAACTACTAATAAATCTGTTTTTCTAGATGATTTTATTGATAATGAATATGGAAATACAAAAATCTATAAAGCCAAGAAAAGACTTGAATTACGACTACACCCTAAAAAATGGATTGATAATAACTCGGCGCTTAAGATAACAACTTCATTTATTGCAAAACATGTTAATTTAAGAGAAGAAAATGTTGGTGTAGAATATCTCAAGACACGCATTGAAGATCTCAAAAATATTGCTGTTGAATTTATGGAATAATTATTTATTCCATCGCTTTCATCATTTGTCTTCCCACAGCCTCAATAACTGGAACACTGACAGAATTTCCAAATTGTTTATATAAAGCAGAATCGGCTAGTTTTGGTATTTTGTAATCAGTAGGAAAACCTTGAATACGAGCACATTCTAGCGGAGTTAATTTCCTGATACCTTTCTTGTCTTTAATAATTGGCACATTGTGTCCACCTGTCCCCATATTTGCCGTTAATGTTGGACAAACACCACTCTTATTTTCTCGGACATATTGCCTACGCCATTGATAAACTTTTCCTTCTTCTTTTATAAAATCTTTCAGTTTTTCAAACAACGGCTTGCCGTTGTAGTAGTATTTATCGGGTACATTTTTCTCTAGTAAGTCAGTAATTTTCACAGTTAATTTTACTGGGTTAGGAAACTCAAACTTATCGGAGTAGTCTTTATTTCTAAAACCAACCACATAAACTCGTTCTCTGTTTTGTGGAATATTACCGTATTCCATACTGTTTAAAACTTTTGTTTTCAAATAATAGCCAAGATTTTCTAGTGTCTCTTGAATAATTCTGAAAGTCTTACCCCCATCGTGACTTTTTAAGTTTTTTACATTCTCAAGCAGAAAGCCTTCGGGCTTTCGTGCGTCAAGAATCCTTGCAATATCAAAAAATAAATTTCCTCTACCTTTCTCGTCATCAAATCCTTGTCTATATCCTGCGATAGAAAAAGCCTGGCAAGGGAAACCGCCCAGAAGAAAATCAAATTTAGGTAAATCATCAATCCCAATCTTTCTAATATCCTCAACAACCAATTTCGAATCTCTAAAGTTTAGATCATAGGTATCTTTACATTGAGGCTCAAAATCATTTGCGAAAACTGTTTTAAATCCGGCATTTTCAAAACCTAATCGTATTCCACCAACCCCAGCAAAAAGATCAATTGTCTTAAATCCGTGTTTTGTCTTTTTTGAGAATATTTTTTCTGGCCTGTCTGCTATATTGCTTATAATTTGAACAACAACACCTCTTACCTCAACCTCTTTGCGATAAAGAGGAAGTAGATTTTGATTTCTTGGTTCAAGTCGGTACCGTGTTTTCTCTCGGTATAATTTTTTGAGTGTTGCTTCGTTGTCATCAATAATAGCAACAACCGTCTGCCCATTCTCTGCAACAGACTGCTTTTTTATTACAACAATATCTCCGTCAAAAATTCCTTCATCAATCATACTTTCTCCTACTACACGCAAGGCATAATATCCTTCTGATGTTTTAATGCTCGGATTAACTATGGAGATAGTATCCTCTATATTTTCTATTGCTTCTATGGGATATCCCGCAGCGATTCTACCTAAAATCGGAATTTCTATGATAGATTTGATTTCTTTTCTCAGTAATAGACTTCTAGCCGAATTTTCAGACTTTGAAAGATACCCCTTTGCTTTGAGGGAATTGATATGTTCATGAATTGTGGAAACGGCTTTGAGTTTTAGTTTTTTTCGTATCTCCTCAATGGTCGGAGATATGCCGTTTTCGGAAATATAATTATTTACAAAGTCAAAGACTTGTTTTTGTTTTTTTGTGAGATTTGACATCTATATATTAAAGTCTATTTACGCTACAATTTGATTATAACCGAAAGGAAGCCGAAAAACAAAGCTAAGTTATCCACAATCTGAGGACTTTATTATTATCTTAAAAAATGACCTAAAAATAGAAATTCTTTCATAAGAAAACAATGAGTATTAAACCATTACAGCCTTATTTACAACAAAAAATCCGCTCATTATAGAGCGGATTTAATCTTATATTATATCAGATTATGAATGGTATTTAATTTCCTCTATTTTTCGTTACTCATTTCTTTGACATCTTTTTTGATAACGTCAACGATATCGCCACCTATTTTCATGCTATTTTTAAGTCCACTTTTTAGTAACTCCATGCCTCTTGCACCAGCTTTTTTGGCTGCGATCTTTACCTCTTTTTTATATTTCTCTCTTCCTGGTTCAGCTTTATCCCATCTTTTTTGAAGTGCCTTTGCCATTTTTCCCGCTTCTTTGCCAACCTTTTTACCAGTATTTTCCATGAATACTTTTGTTTTTTCTACCGTTAGTTTGGCAACCGATTTTATTTTTTTGATTGCTTTTTTATTCGCGCTATTGGCGACTGGCTTTATTTTTTTATTTATTTTCTTTTTCATTATTGTATTTTAGCACGATAGTAAGAAAATAAAAAATTTATACTCTCCACGATTTTTTCCCATATTTTATATTTATCCTCTAAAATAAACGACAATTATGCATTCCAACAATAGAAGAGTAAACTGTAAGGAGTTTTTTCAATAGTTAATATAAAAAAATAGATGAAAACAGTTAATAAATTTTTAGTAATTTTATCAATCTTTTTTTCTGTAATTTTTGGAGGTGGAAACACTTTTGTATTTGCGGCAAATCACATCTAAATCTTATTACTTGCGAAGGTATTTGGAACAAAGACCAAAAAAGCTATTCTAAACGATTGGTAGTGTTTTCTGACAAGGACACAAATTCATCGAACAATTAGATTTGGGTTGTCTTTTCAGTTCAATATTTGGAGATAGCACAGTTGCTTTTAACAAATGCCACAGTCTCTCTTAAAAACAAAAGAAGATAAGGAGATTTTTAATTAAAAAATTCCCTAACACTATAATTTTAAAAAACTTTCAATTAAGTTGTTTTTTTATTAATATAACAATCATGATAAATAATAACGATAACGACATTTTAAATAAGGCAATAAAGACGGCGTCCTCAAGAGAAGAGACAGAGAAACGAAAAAAAGAAGAAGCCGAAAGCAAAATAGAAAAACTTTTAAGTCTTATTCCTGAGCCTGAAGGTTCTGATATAAATCTTAGAACTGAAGAGAAAAACAGGGTTCTTCTCTTGAAAGAAAAAGGATTCTCCCCAGAAGAAATTGTTGAATTTGTAAAAAACGATGTAAATCTTATAAAACTCTCATACCAAGACAGAAGACCATGCTTCAAAGAACCCCTTTTCAACCGAAAATATATAGAATTTGAACTAGCAAAAAAAGTGGGCAGTGCTTTTGAAAAAAAAGAATTATCTAAACCAGATCTGGAAAAAATTGCCATTATTAACTTTGACCTAAACGGGCTAAAAGCTCTCAACGATCTCGGCGGTCATACAAGCGGAGATAGAGGACTTGGTATTCTTGCTGAAATTTTACAGAATGGTGAAACAATAAAATGGTTAAAAGAAAATGGGGTTGATTCGATACCCTTTACCCAAGGTGGAGATGAATTTGGAGCACTTCTATCTTCAGATGAAAAAAATCTCAATGAGATTAGAAATGAGGTAGAAAGACGTTTTTTTGAGGAAGTTAAAAGCAACAAAGAAGCAACAGGGCTTATAGATTTTGAAAGCGGGCTCGTCCAAGAAAGGTTAAAAGACAAAGAACTCGACATACCAAAAGATTTCAAATTCAAGCTTGGCACGAGTGTCGGTATGGCAACAATATGGGACGCCCTTCAAGACGCTGAATTTAATGAAAACGATGACTTTTTCACAAGAGTAAGAAAAATAAGAGGCAATATGATCGGGACAGCCGACAGGAAGGCGATGCGACACAAAGAAGAAACAAAAAGAAAACTCAAGGAAAGCGAACTTCCAGAAGAAAATAGTTTGTATAAACTATATACAAGATTAACACCACCGGATCCAGAATTTTTAGAGTTCAAAAAACAACTTTCAGAAAACGATCTCCAGACCTATCTGGACATAAAAAATAGCAACGAAATAAATACAATCAAAAAGCTATATGATAAGATAAAAAAATAAATCAAAAGTTCGCCAAAGCAATTGGCGAACTTTTGATTTAAGTCTTTCTTTAAAATATACTGAATATCCTATGGATCCAAACGATAATATAGAATCAACCTTTCGCCTAAATCCTCACCAAAAAGAAGGATTAAAAAAACTTCGCATAAAAACACTAAAAGACCTCTTGTTCTATTTGCCTTCAAGATACGGAGAAAAGGCACTCTTAAAACATATTATAGAAACAAAAAATGGTGAATTTGCCGAAGTGTGCGGAAGGGTTGTCTCCTCAAAAACCCTAAAATCCTTCCACTCAGGTGTCCCTATGGGAGAAATGATAATTGAAGATGATACAGGAAAAATAAAAGCAATATGGTTTCATCAGCCATATATGGCAAAAAAAGTCCCTGAGGGTGGTTTTGTTAAACTAAAAGGACAAATAAATGAAAAGAAGGGCCAAAGGAGTATCGTAAACCCAGAGCTTGAAGAGACCGACACTCTTGAAATGGCCCATCATGGAAGCCTTTTTTCCGAAGATAATCTGGTATCTTCTCCCGTTTACCCCGAGACCAGAGGCGTAACATCTCTTTGGCTAAGACACGCGATAGATCGACTGTTAAAAAATAAGCTTCACGAAAGATTAGAGGACCCGATACCAAAAGAAATACTCGAAAAATATCACCTACCTTCTCTTGCAACTGCACTTGTCTGGATACACTCTCCAAAAAAAGACAATGATGCCATATCTGCAAGAAAAAGATTTTCTTTTGAAGAAGTCTTCTATATACAACTTTCTCGACAAAAAGAAAAAAGGGAATATGAGAGTAACCCCTCTTTTAGGATAACAACGAAAAAAGAGGACATCGCGGATTTTGTGAAAAGGTTTGGTTTTCCGATGACTAACGCACAAAAAAAATCGATGAATGAGATAAATAAAGATCTTCTCTCCGATAAACCGATGACGAGACTCCTAGAAGGTGATGTCGGCTCAGGCAAGACAGCTGTCGCGGCAACGGCAGCTTATAGTGTAATAAGTACAAGCCCTTATGGGAAAGATTTTGGCAATTTACAAGTTGCCTATATGGCGCCAACTGAGATACTTGCCGGACAACACTTCGAATCTTTTATAAAATATTTTGAATACACAGGAATAAATGTCGGGCTAATAACAGGAAGCGGTTGTAAAAAATTCCCCTCAAAGACAGATCCTAAAAAGTGGACAACTATTTCAAGAACTCAGCTTTTAAAATGGGTCGCGAATGGCGAAATACCAATATTGATTGGAACACACGCTCTAATACAAAAAACTGTTAATTTTAGACATTTGGGCCTCGTCATAATAGATGAACAGCACCGCTTCGGAGTGGCACAGAGGCTTAAAATAGCTAGAAAGACAAGCGATTTTGAAGAGGGAAAAAAAATACAGGTTCCACACCTTCTCTCAATGACAGCGACACCGATTCCCAGAACTCTGGCTCTCACAATCTATGGAGACTTAGACCTAACGCTTTTGGACGAAATGCCCGTCGGCAGAAAAAATATAATTACAGAGATTGTCGCCCCTGCCGGAAGAAAAGAAGTTTACGAAAAAATTAGAAAAGAATTGGGGAGCGGAAGGCAGGCCTATATAATCTGCCCAAGGATAGATGAGCCTGATCCCGACAAAGAACTCGCACTTAACGCAAAATCAGTTAAAGCAGAGGCCAAAAGATTAAAAAAAGATGTATTTCCTGAATATGAATTTGGAATACTTCACAGCAAGATGACCACAAAAGAAAAGGATGATGTAATGGGTAAATTTTCAGATGGAAAAATAAATATCCTTACGGCGACTTCTGTCGTAGAGGTGGGCGTAAATGTTCCGAATGCCACAGTAATAATAATAGAAGGAGGAGAAAGGTTTGGTCTTTCTCAGCTTCACCAGTTAAGGGGAAGGGTCATAAGGAGCAACCATCAAGCTTTTTGTTATATTTTTAGCGAATCAAAAAGCGAAAAAACACACAATCGACTAAAAGCGATAAAAACTGCAAAAAACGGCTTTGAACTTGCTGAGTTAGACCTTCAACTGCGTGGTTTTGGAGAACTTTCCGGAAAAAAACAATGGGGAATTTCAGATATTGGGATGGAAGCGATAAAAAACATAAAAATGGTTGAGGCAGCCAGAAATGAGGCAAAAAATATACTGGAGTTCGACCCAGAGATGGTGAAATATCCAACTTTGAAAAAAATAACAAAAGAAAGGAGCGCAGAAACTCATTTTGAATAAAAAAATAAACCATCTTATCGATGGTTTATTTTTGTCTCTTATTTAAAAATTTCTATTTTACACCATGACCAAAATCTTCGTCTTCTGTATCCGCCACGGCATCAGCTTTGGTCTCATGGACCCTTCCATCTATATGGTTTGCTGGAGAATAGATTGTATATAGCTTCAATTTTTCTGTTTCTGAGGTGTTTATAATATTATGTCTTGTCCCCGCAGGAACAATTATTACGCTACCATCATAAAGCTTCGTTTCTTCCCCTTCTAAAATAGCGACCCCCTCCCCCTTTTCTACTCTGAAAAATTGGTCAACTTTGTCGTGAGCCTCTTCACCAATATCATCCTTAGGCTCTATGGCCATCAAAACAAGCTGACTATGAGAAGATGTGTAAAGAACTCTTCTAAAATCCTCATTGTCTAAAGTATCTTTTTCTATGTTTGTTGTGTATCCTTTCATTTTTTATAAAAAATTTTTAAAATTATAAGACAAAAATAACACTACTAGAAAACTAAACATTTTCTTTATGCTCTTATCCTACCATATTAAAAACAATATAAAAAACCCGCACTTTTTGTGCGGATTTAACTCATTTCCAAAAAATCTTATTATATTGTTTTAATATAAATAAACCTTTTTTGTGTGACTCGAATAACGTAATACTACAATTTTTTATAGAACCCTCTTTGTGTTCAAATATGGATTTAAAATCCCTACCAAGCAGATTATACATAAGACACTGTATCGCACGACCATGACTAACGATGAAGACAGTTTTACCTTGTTCAATTACAGACAAAACCCTATCAACAAAAATCCTTGTTCTATCTATAACTTGAACCAAACTTTCTCCGCCGGGTGGACAAAAATCGAAATCAGAAAATAATTCTGCGTATCTTTTTACCCATGGGAAAGATCTTCTCGCATCTTTCTCCTTCATATTGTAAACATAACCAACAGCTCTCTCTCTTATGAGATCGTCTTTCAAAATAATTATCTTTTTCTTTTCTCTTTCCTCAAAAGAATACAATATTCCTTCTACCGTTTGGATTGTCCTCAAATACCCAGAATGAAAAATATAATTAGGAATCCCGAAGATATCCCGCAAATAAACACCTGTTGTTTCTGCCTGTCTGTAACCATCTTCTGAAAGCGGTGTATCCCTGTCAGAAATATGTCCAATAACTTTAAATATCTCATCATCATCGGGAAGATATGGCAAATGACAAAGTTGATTTCTAAGAGACTGTCCATGTCTAATAAAAACAATTCTCAGGGGTTTTGTTTTGACCACGATTTAAACTCCTTTTTTCAATGTTCTATTATTTAAAGAAGATACTAAACAAAAAAAAGCAAATTTTCAACATAATTTGCTTTTTCAAAAATTTTTAATTTATTTGTTTTTTATCTGATTCTTAACTTCTTCTATTTTTTTCTTAATATCTTCCTCTCTACCCAAATAATAATGAGTGATTTTTTTACCATTTTCATCAAATTCATACACAAGCGGAACTCCTGTCGGGATATCAAGACCCACGACATCTTCCGAGGATAAATTATCAAGATATTTAACGATACTTCTAACCCCGGAACCGTGCCCCGCTATCAAAACGTTCTTACCGCTTTTAATCTCCGGTAAAATTTTCTCCTCCCAATAAGGCATAACTCTTTTTGTGGTGTCTTCCAAAGACTCAGAAAGTGGTATTTCCTCCCTTTTCAATCCAGCATACTTAGGATCATTCACGGAATCTCTCTCTTCTCCAGCTGTAAGAGATGGCGGTCTTGTTTCATAACTTCTTCTCCAAATTTTAACCTGTTCTTCTCCAAATTTTTTTACAGTTTCTGTCTTATTTAAACCTTGAAGAGCTCCGTAATGCCTTTCATTAAGGCGCCAAGAAAAATGAATAGGAATATCTTTTATTTTCATTTCATCCAATAAAATATCCAATGTTCTATTCGCTCTTTGTAATACTGAGGTGAAAGCAACATTTGGAAAAATACCAGCATCAAGAAGCAAACGACCCGCCTCCTTGGCTTCTTCTTCCCCTCTTGGAGAAAGATCTACGTCTGTCCAACCTGTAAATATATTTTCTCTATTCCATTCGCTTTCTCCGTGTCTCAATAATATAAGTTTATTCATTTTTTTATACTTGTTTTATTTCAGTTGCATTCAAATATCCTGAACGAAAATTAAATTTAAGTTGTTCCAGAAACAAAAGCCCGTCACTCGGATAAACTTTTTTGTGGCCCGTTTCAGAATAATTATTTATACCTTCATTCAAACTGTCAATAAGTTTTTGTTCACCCTTTATTTGGACACCGTCAGACGACAACGTGCAAACAGCTACAAGAGACTGAGCACCTTCATTATCTATTTTATATATTTCTACAAATTTCATAAATTAAACAAACTTAATTACTTTATTGTCGTCGGAATCAGGAATTTTACCGTTATATTCTCTAATTATTTTAACTAGTCGGAAAAATCTATTAAAGAAAGCATCGACTTCTTTCTTTGGAAGCAATTCCAAAAGCATCTCCCTTAAATTTTCCTGTCTTTCCGTATCAACTGATAATTTTTCTAATTTTTCTATCGTTTCCGCAGGTACCTCTTCATCAAAAAACTGATTTTCAGAAGACAACTCTGACTCACCAAAACACAAACCGTTATCAATAGCGATTATTCTCTCCCCTGATATCATCCAGTTTTTATTATGGCGATCGGAATTGTAAACCAAAAGATCAAAAACCCACAAGGACTTAAGTTGTTCCTTTATTACATTTTCTTCTTTTTTTTCTTTTGAAACCATAGAGCCAACATCTGCATCTGGAATAAAAGCTTGCACACTACCAATTTCTCCGTTTATTTTCTTAATTATCGTCGGTGGGACCAAGTCAAATCCCAAAAATTTATCAACAACATAAGATGCCCTCTCTCTTCTGTAATAAGTTCCCTTTTCTATTTTTTCTCTAAGAGGCGCTTCTCCTTTTACGGGTTTGTACAACCCGGAACCATTTCCGTTTAAATGAACAAAGGAAGACTTATTACAGCCACCGTTAAGTTCCTCGTTTTTATCTACTTCCCTTTCTGCTAAATCCCTTTCTTTTTCAGATAAAAATCTTCTTGTGCCAAGAAGCTCTGGCGATAAATTAAATTTATTTATTATGTCACCTGCTCGGTCTACATCATCAAAAAAAATAGCGGACGAAGCTTCCTCTTTAGCCGATTCAGAAACACCCACCTGTTTTTTTATTCTATTTAATAAATCTTCAGAGATATCGAATTCAGAACTTATTTTAACGGCCATTCTAAGAGAATATTCTTGATTAGAATCATCAGAAAGCATTTGCTCTGTAACCTTCTCTGGTATTATATTTTGAGTCTCCTGATCAATCCCAATTCTTCTCATCCAGTGGGTATCCATCCTTCCCAAACTAAGCATTCTCAAAAAACCCCGCCTAACTAATTCTTCTTTTTTTTCTTTTGATAAATCAAAAGCTTCCATTATTAAAAAAGACAAATCTGGTTCAATGGGCAACATTTCTAAAAATCTCTCTTCAACAACATCAATAAAATCATTAGATTTTAAAAATTTTGAAGAAATTCCCAACTTCTCAGCTATTTCATAAACTTCTCTGGGTTGTTTATCAAAACCACCCAAAGAAAAAATTTTCTCCAAATTACCCTCAGCCATTTCTAACATTTTTTCAGATTCAATGTTAAAAAGTTTCATTATATACATACCCTTTTCCACTTTCCCGCTCCTCATCGATATCTCAAGGATATCATTCGCCAACTTTTGAATTTCAGGATCAGAAAAAAATTCATGAGGAAAATTCAATCTTTCAGACAATTCCAAGGCGCTTTCAATAGTTTCCATATATCGAGAAGAAAAGGAAGCCTTTATATTGCCTTCCGCGGCAAACAAAAAATTGGGTTCGCTCAAAGCAATCTCCAACGCTTCTTTGCAGTCGGTCATTTTTAAAACAGAATAACAGAAACGATCATATCCTTGATCTTTTAGTTTATTTATTTCTTCTTTCAAGACATCTTTTATAATGGGAAAATTCCTATATTTTTGGGGTATGTTTCCAAAAGCATATTCTGCACCCTTCGAGAGAAGCTCTGTCCTAAATTTTTCAGCGACCCCACCTATTTCTTCTTCAGTCTTAATTGCCTCTTTTTTTGAAAGCTCTCCTACAAATTTCTTAAAATGTTCTCTGACTTTATCGTTACCATCTACGTCCGAACTGTCTACCAACAATTCATTTTTTAATTGTTTTATTCTCTCGGTTCTATTTTCCTCATTGTTTATTCTTGTTATCTCATCTAAACTGCCACCATCCTCTGGTGTGTTTAATTTTGTTTCTTTGTTGTCTGCGGTAAATTCACCTCGATCAATTGAGGTTTTTGTCACGATATTGTTTTCAGATTTGAATTTTTCTCCCATATTAATTATCTTTACAACAATTATACATTTATTTTTTACAATCGCCACCTTGTAATTAAAAAAATAGACCCCAAAATAGGGTCTATTTAAAATTCAACTGATCTTGGAGATACCACCCCTCATAAAAACCATAACAAAGCTGAACAATAGCGTTTGTTAAGAGAGGCAATCCAAGAAAAATAAAAAATATTGATGAAAAATAAAATAAAAACAAAGAAAAAAGGAAAAAAACGATAAATAGACCAAAGCCTCCAGAAAAACCAAAAATAAAAATCTTTTTTTTCATTTCTGATTCAGAAACGTCTGGACCGGTCCAAACATGGTTTATTGAGTCGATATATCCCATTGGACTATCAAAGTCCTTTGGGATGCAAAATAACTTAATGTCTGGTTTTTGAGGTTTTATCCCCAAAAGGTACATCGCAATCAGATGCGATGCCTCGTGAATAACCACCGACAGGACCAAAAATAAAATATTGAGAACAAACATCAACACAAAAAGAAACATGTTTCCCCCCCTATTTTTAAAAATTTAATGTACTGAATCTCTTTTAATTATAACATACAGTAAAATTAAAGTCAAAAAAGCCGTTATGGTTCAATAGCTTGGAAACACCCCGAAATATAAAACTAAAACATTGATAAATTACAAAAAACAAAAAAGACGCCCAAAATAAGCGTCTTATAGGCTTGCGACAACAGAGGCAATCCTCTCGCTGTGCCGAACAATTCCTCCAGTTTCATCAACCAAAGAAGTTGCAATGATTTGCTTTGTATATTTAAGGAGAGAATCGTGATCAACCTTAACCATTCGAGCAAATTCTTTTTTATAAGAATCTCTCAAAAAATCGCTTATCTTACCATTATTACAAACAACGACATCAAAAAAATCTCGTCCTATATGCTGAAGCAGTGTCTTGCAAAACCTTGAAGCGGTAAAATTATTAGTTTCTGATCTTTTGGTCATTATATTTG
This sequence comes from uncultured Candidatus Saccharibacteria bacterium, assembly GCA_964649715.1. Taxonomy (GTDB): domain Bacteria; phylum Patescibacteriota; class Minisyncoccia; order Phycocordibacterales; family UBA12445; genus UBA12445. The sequence goes on along the minus strand of CAZYTH010000006.1, from coordinate 14,743 downwards.
TAACAAAGATTATCTTTGCCTTGCTCTCTTTTATGGCTTCCTTGAAACCACAAACAAGCGTATTCGGGATAATTGAAGTAAAAAGATCACCTGGACAAAAAACTATTTTGTCAGCATCGACAATCGAAGAGTAAGCTTCAGAGTAAAGATGTGCTTCTGGCTCCAAAAAAGCCGAAACAATGAAACTATCATCAGAAGCCTCTCTTTTGTCTATCAAACCCTCTCCTCTAACGATTAACCCATTTGAAAGTTTAACGCAAAGCTCTGCATTGTTAAGACTAACAGGAAGAACCTTGCCTTTCACACGAAACCACTCGCAAAGAGTATTTATAGCAATAACCATATTTCCGCCGTTTATTTCAGCTAAAGCAGTAAGCAAGATATTACCGACTGTCGCAGAATCTAGACTAGAGCCATTCTTGGGAACGAAACGATAAGAAAGAAGCGCACGTAAACTTGGAGCAATACGATCGTCAGAAAGAGCAAGAATCGCTTGTCTTATGTCTCCGGGTGGCAAAATACCTCTTTCGTCCCTCAAAGATCCTGAATGACCACCATGATCAAAAGTAGTTTGAATTGTAGTGATGTTGGGGCGTATGTACTTTAAAAATTTAGCAACACGGTAAACACCACCTCCACCACCAACAAGAACAATCGATTCCCTTATTTTTGACATTTTTTCCTCCCTTTTCTTATTTTTTGTTTTCAAAGAAACTATATCTTCTGTCATACTACTGGAACAAGCCAAAAACTCAATAGGTTACATAAGCCAGCAACGAGAATTAACCCCAAACTTTTTCTAATATTTTTTCGGCCATAATATTAATATCTTTTCTTGCTAAATTAATATATTCTTGAGAATAAGGTGTTTTTTCAAGCAATTTCGAATGAACTTCGTTATTTTTTTTTGTTACTCCTGTTAAGTATTCTGTCTGCCAAACAGCTGGAGGTAGCGGATAATCTTCACCAACGAAGAAATCAACGTCTTTAATTTCTTCGTTATTTTTCTTAACGTAATCCTCTCCAAGAGCAATTCTCATTATCGCAAAATCAAAATCTATATTATATTCTTTTAACTTTTTGGCTATTGTAGAAAGACCCTTTCCAGACTGAACAAATTCAGTAACAACCAAAACGCGTTTCGGTTTTTCATTTTTATTATCCCTAAAAAGCTCTTCAGTCAACAAATCCTCAGAGTGATTGGAACGAAAAGTCAAAAAAGAGGTTTTTGTTTCATTCTCTTTGTCTGTTTTGTCTTTATTATTTTCTTTATTCCTTTCGTTGATTATTTTTCTTAGTATTAAGGTCGGTATTCTCGCGCTTGTCTCATCGCTTATTATCAACGAATATTCCCCGCTGTCTATTCTCTCCCTTAGAGAAAGAACCATATCAGTCATAGCTTTTTCTATCTTTTTAATAACAGAAGTATGATATTCTGTTGTGTTTGGATTTTTATTATTTGGTAAATTTTCCATCCAAAAATTATAACATAGTAAGAAAAATAAAAAATATTGCTTTTTTTGTAATACAAATATAGAATTATTTTTATGGAAATGAAAAATCTTCAAAAACAAGAAGCAAATATGGTTCAAGAAAACGTTACCCAAAGTATTAATGAATTAAAAGAAACTTTTAACGGTTTCAAAAGAAAAATAAACGATGAAAATGAAGACGAAATAAGAGCAGCAATACGTTCATGGTTAAGCGAACAAATTAATTCAATTAATGATTTTGAAACAGGAAAATACTTGATATCTCTCTCGGAAGACGGACAAAAAAATGATTTATCTTTCGGTAGGGAAAATGGCAGAATACAAGCAAGGATCGAATTAAAGATCGCAAGAGACATAACAAATACAGAAAAAGAATTAAATGAATTCTTAGGATTAAAATTAATAAGTGACGCAAGGGAGATAGCATTGAAAAAACTGATAAATTTAACTGGGGATTGTGAAACCCTTCTTTCTTTGGCAAATAAATACGATCAACTTGATAATGCAAAAATTAGAGACTTAGCGCTAAAAAGAATAATTAATCTAAAAGATGTTTCTAGCCATGATTTAAAGCGGGCTTCTAACATTGCGTTAAAAGGCAGTAGTATATACGAAGAACTTATAAAAAAAGCTGAGGAAAATAAAAAACCGCTTTAAGCGGTTTTTTCGTGGGTGACTAGCCGGATTCGAACCGGCGATAACGGATCCACAGACCGTTGTGTTACCACTACACCATAGTCACCATATTTGCTAGCTATCAAAAACAGTACCAAATATTTTATTTTTTTACAACAAAAACCAACCCACTAAGGGTTGGAATAAAAATCACCTATCTTTTTGCAACTCATACCATCTACGAAGTTCAGGACCGTAAAACCAAACTTCTTCAAGAATAAGAATTGCCTTTTCTCTCATTATATAAGTTAGACCTTCTGTGTTTGACTCATAATGAGTTTCTTCCGCAACTGAACTTAATTTTAAACCAATTCTCATCCTTTCCTCAATAAGCGTTGCCCATTTATAAGCGTACCGATATATCTTATATAGTATCTCTATCGGATAGTCACCAATTTTATCTTTAGGAAAATCTTGAACCGAAAAATGTCCTGATTTAAATTTAACCAAAATAAAAGCCTCCTTATGTGTTCAATGTACCTTTTGAATAAATGCTAGAACAAATATACTTTTTTGTCTATCAATATAGGGGTTTTGATCACGCACTAATCTTCATTGAAAATTTTAAGTACTCCAACCAGCCTATCTTTCTTTATACAAGATACGTCTTTTGGGTCTCTATTCTACAAGCAAAAAAACAAAAAGCTTTCGCTTTTATAGACTCAAGAGGATTTGGTCCTTACGGGACCAGTACCCCGATTGGATTTTTTGTACGCCTTTTCCAGGCTACAAAAAATACTCAATCGGGCTTCAAATCCTCTTCTGCGTGTAAAACAAAACCACCCAAAAGCTTTCGCTTTTGGGTGGTTGTTTTGTGCGCAGAAGAGGATTTGAACCTCCATGCCCTTGCGGGCGCTACCACCTCAAGGTAGTGCGTCTACCAATTTCGCCATCTGCGCATATTCCAATTTTCATAATTATGCAAAAATAAAAATAAAATTTCAACTAAAAGAGCGGTCTAACCGCTCTTTTTAATTTTATTCTGTTTTTGACTCTTCTTTTAGTTCCTCTTTATTATCTCTTGGCTCGTTCACAACTTCGCTCTTGAGTTTCCTCCTTACATCTCTCTGAGCCTTTTCTCTTATATAATAAAGTTTAGACTTCCTCGCCTTGGTACCCTTTTTCTTTATTACTATTTTTTCAATACTTGGAGAGAATAAAGGAAAAATCCTTTCCACACCAACACCACTAGCCATCTTTCTAACTGTAAAAGTAGCACCTGGCTCTGTACCATGTTTTCTGGCAATTATAATTCCTTCAAAATCCTGAAGACGAGTCTTGTTTCCCTCTTTTATTTTTACCGAAACCCTAACAGTATCACCCGAACGAGCGGAGAATTGTTTTCTCTCCTCAACATCTATTGGCGAAAATTTTATATTTGATGTTTTCATTTGACTATTTTAAGTAGTTGAAATCTATCATAAACTTCTTATTTTATCAAGAGCCCTTTTCAAATCCACAGGCAGGGGCGAAACAAACAACTTTCTCTCGCCTCCTGGCACCCTTATTTCAAGAGAAAACGCATGCAGAGCTAGGCGCCCCAACCATTTAGGACAAATTTTATTTTTACCGTATATTTGGTCGCAAACAATAGGCTTACTTATAGATTTTAAGTGAACCCTTATCTGGTGTGTCCTTCCTGTCTTGGGTCTTATTTCGAGAAACGAATAACCGTTACATTGTTCAATAACCTTATAATAAGTAATAGCGCTTCTAACTTCTCCTCTGGCCGAAGCCCCGGTTGTCTTTGCTCTAAAATCGTTTTCACTTCTACCAATTGGTTTATCAATAATGCCACTCTCATCCTTGAACCTACCCTCAACAATTGCTAAATATATTTTTCCCATCTCTCTTTCTTTGAATTGCCTTTTCAGGAACTTAAAAGATTCATCTTTTTTTGCCACGATCAAAACCCCACTAGTATCCTTATCTAAACGATGAACTATCCCTGGTCGAACAATCTTTTTTCCTTCTGATGATATCATCGGCTCTCCAACATCTTTAATACCTGGATAATTCTCCAATATCCAATCGGAGAGAGTGTAAACATCGCTCTTGCCATCGCCGTGAACAGACAAACCGCTTGGCTTATCTATAACCAAAATATCTTTGTCTTCATATATAACTCTTATTTTGTATTTTGCCTCGCCCGAATATTCTGTTCGGTGCGGGCGGGTATTTTGTATTTTGGACATTACAATAAAAAATTTTAAATTATCAATTTCTAATTTTAATTAAATTTTCAATGTTTCAATTTATAATCTACAAAAAAATTAATTTTCTTACGTAAAAATTGTTTGAAAATTGGCTACTTGTAAATTAACTATTGATTGAAAATTGCAAAATTGTAAATTTAAAATTATACAACAGACACGATGTCTCAATAATCATCCCACGATAGCATCTATCCCAGGAAGACTTCCGTTTGCAAGAAATTGTATCATCGCCCCACCACCCGAAGATATAAAAGTAAATCTATCAGATATCTTAAGTTGTTGCACGGCCGATATTGTGTCTCCTCCTCCAATAATGCTCTTTATTTCATTTTTGGAAATTGCAATAGCAAGACCCTTGGTCGATTCGCAAAAACCTTTTTCAAAAAAACCGAGAGGTCCATTCCATAAAATAAATCTAGAACCAATGACGGCATCCTCTATTTTTTTAGAGAATCCAGGTCCGATATCCATTATGATATCTTCCTTATCTATCAAATCGATATCTTTTACACGAACACTACCAAGAGTGTCTACAACAACGTCTTGCGGTATAAAAATATTTTTTTGTTCCATAAGATTCTTTAACCCAAATTCCTTTTCGTCAACAGAAGATTTTCCTGTTTCATATCCCATCTCTTTTAAAAAACTATTTGCAAGAGCACCTCCTATAAATATCTTGTCAGCAATTTTCAAAAATTTTTTAATAAGTGGTAATTTCGTACTAAATTTCGCACCACCCAAAACCAAAACAAAAGGATGCTCTGGCTCAAGAGCCAGAGATAAATTTTCTATCTCTTCTTTAAACAAAAAACCAAAAAAAGAAGGAAGGTATTTCGGTAAGCCAACAATTGATGCATGCTCTCTATGAGAAACAGAAAAAGCCTCGTTCACATAAATGTCAGCTAATCCAGAAAGTTTTTTTGCAAAATCATCATCGTTATTTTTTTCCCCGTCATTTTTTCTTAAATTTTCTAACATAATAACCTCACCATCACCCATCCCCCTAACCACCCCCTTCAGATAATCATCAATTACCAAAGGATAAAGAGGAACTTTTAAATACTTGGCCACAACAGAAAGACTTTCAGAATTGTCAGAACCGATATGGCTAATGATCACAGTTCTGGCTCCTGATTTTTTCAAAAAATCGATTGTTTTTAAAGAACGGTCTATCCTATAATTGTTCTCAATGACTCCCTCCCTTATAGGAACATTCAAATCAAGACGCAAAAGAATCGTCTTTTTTCTCAAATCGCCAAACTCAGCTACCGTTGGTATATTCATTTAATTACTAAATTAAAAATATTAAACACGAAACAATGAAACGTTATCATTCTTTTTTGTTTTTAAGAAAATTTAAAATTTCCGCATCTTCCCTTTCAAGAAACAATCCTCCTAAATTAACATTATCCAAAATAATTCTTATATTTTTTTTATCAATAAAACCTCCATATATGATTGTTATGGACAAACCAGCATCTCTGCCAAACATTTCAACAAGCACCTTTTTAATAAAAAGAGGTATCTCTTCCGTTTCACAAAAAATATTTTCCTTTACGATTACAAGTGGCCGATAAACAATTATTAGTTCTTTGACATATTTTTTTTGAATGTTTCTCAAACCCTCTCTTATTTGAAAACCAATCTGCTTGAAATAGTTTCCTGAAACATCTCGCTCTCTTTCTCCCACGAATAATATAACCTTGAGACCCATCCTAACCGCTAATTTTATTTTTTTATTTATAATCTCATCTGTTTCTCCTGTTTTTCTTTTCTCGGGATGACCGATTACCACATATTTAGCGCCAAGAGACCTAAGCATTTTGGATGAGACTTGCCCTGTGTATCTTCCTTTGTTTTCATAAAAAATATCCTGCGCCCCTATTGATATATTTTTATTTTGAGAAACATTCAAACGCACATGATGAATGAAAGGTGAGGGTGGGCATAAAACAAAAAAAATATTTTTAAATTCAAGAACATTTTTAGAAAAAATTTTAGATAACATAAATGCTTCGCGAAAAGTTTCCGGCCACATTCCCCAATTAACGATAACGAGCTTACCTTTTTTCATAAAGATATTATATACCGAATGCAATTAAAATATTAAACTAAAAAAAATATCCACCAAAACTATTCAGAAAAATCGCTGTGAAACCTAAATATTATTTTATTTCTTTCCAAGAAGTTATCTGATACTGATCTGTGGTTAGCGGAAAATCTGGTGGAGCAGACCATAATAAATTAGCATCATAAATAATATTTATATTTTGATAACCAGTTCCATCTTCATAAGAAAAACCGTAATTTTTATTTGTCGCCAATGAACCATATAAAGTTATAGTATCTCGTATGTGATAAGGCGAACATCTATCTTTTTTGTCAGAAGGCGGAGAATAATAATATCTCCCGACTCTATCGTTTTTAGCGATAAGAGCAGCGTCTATTCTTAACACATCTGCACTCACCATTCCTGCGTTTATATTTCCCTGAGCAATAAGTCCGATACCATCCCTTCCATCGTAATTTGTGTAAAGAAGATTATTATTAACAGTTATGTTTCTTTCTTGCCCTTGATTTTCAGGAAATTTTCCAACTGCTATGGTTAATCTTGCAGTATCTATCTGACCTTCAACCCAAACATGATCTTCCAAAAACAACAATCCGTTTGGTGGAAAATCGTAACTTCCAATAAACTCCTCGTTTTTAATACTCCATGTTCCCCATCCAAATTGACCCAATGGTTGTGTACAATTTTGAGGAACAGAAATCAAAGCTGTTACCTTATAGACTTCAAGAGTATCGTCTATTTTCAAAATTACATGATAACCACTTTTGCCAGAGCTAGAAAAATATAGACCATCTTCTTGTGCCTTCGTTTTAATTTCTGAAAGATCATTTGTAAATTTTCCAAAATCAATAGCAGGAACGGGAAATTGTCTCCCTGCTCCAAAAACATCATTTCTTACCGGTACGTTTGACGGAGGATTAGGATCCACAGGAGAAACGTGGGTGTGAACGGCAAATTCTTTGTTACCAAAATGATCAGGATCGTTATAGTCAGTTAGAGAACTTGAGATTATGTTGTGTGCGAAACCGTCAAATCTTATTCCACCGTTTGAATGTATTGGTCCAAAAACCTCTGTCCCCTCTTCGAACCTAATTGTGTTTTCGGTAATAACTGCAAATTTTGAGAGAGACGGCTTTGCAAACTGTACCTCTATTTTTCTGAAAATGTTTGGGTCTGACAAAACCTTTCCAGTCGAAGTTACGGTAACTTTTGTTGTTCCAATTTCAGGGGGAAATATCTCCAAAGAAAAACTTCCAATAATGTTTCCGTTCTTATCCTTGTAGTCATGAATATAGGGGCCGGACTCCCCTGTTCCATCCGTAAAATCAAGTGGTGCTTGAGCTAAATGCCATCTGTAATAATCTATTCCCGCCTCCGCAACCTGAAAGGCAACCTCTCTAGCGTATTCCTTCCTTCCCGCACGCAAATTAACAGCACTCCAATTCGCCAAGGCGGTTATCAAAACAGCAGACAAGGTGCTGAACACAAGTAGTTGTATTAAAATAGCCCCCCTATTTTTATTATTTATTGTATTATTTTTATTTTTACACATTTTCAAAAGCAATCAGAGGTTGTCTTTAAGATTTCTTATAGAAACCTGACTTGATATTTCAAAAGGAACCTCTCTTTCCCCTTTATCAAGATCTATTATTAACTTTATTTTGATTAATTTTATTATTGGAATATTTATAGGATGAGTAAGTTGTTCTCCAGTCCCCTCATAGTTTGTATCAAAATAAAAGAATACATTCTCAGAAACTATGTCACGAACGATAATGGAAACACTTTCCTTAAAAATATCATATGATGGAGGGGTTCCTTCCGAAAAAACGACCCCTCTTTTCAAGTGACCACCTTCAACAAAATATCGCAACCTTTCCGTAATCTTATCACTATTAATATCGCTAAAAAATATAATTGAATTTGGTTCAACGGAAGTTATTGGGTAACCACCAAAACCAGAATAATTCATTGATCTTAATTCTGAAACCAAAACCCTGAGCACAGACCTTGCGTCACCCTCAGCCAGAAAACTTTTTTGCAAAAAATCACCTGAACTAAAAATATTGTTTTGAAAATTAACAACTACCGTTCCCAAAAAAACAACAATAGCGATAGCAAATACTAGCTCAACCATAGTTAAACCATGTTCAAAATTTACCGATATTTTTTTGTTCTGATTATTTTTTTTAAACATTGCCAAAAATTTAAAAAAAATAAATTTTAATCTTTCGTTTGTCATTTTTATAATGAAGTCATATAGATTACCTTCTCCTGCCATTCCGATGATATTGATACTGGTTCGCCAGGGATAACAACATATCCTTCTTTTTCAGAACTTAATTCATAATCACCAAAAGACAAACCATCGAAAAAAACCTGGCCAGAGGGAACGCATGCGGAAGTATATGTGAAAAAAATATCCGAAATATTAGGAGTTGAAATTAGATTTTCCGTAGAAAGATAAGCTCTGTAACGTAAATATCTTTGACCGTTGTGAATCGAATTTATACTATCTCCCGAGGACATATAATATGAATTTTGTGTTCCATCTGGTCCTAAAAAATTCCACGTCGTTCCATCATTGTTTGTGGCCAATTGAAAACGAACACTTCCATTCCCTGATAATAGTGGTTGGTCTATCGGTGCCCAATAAATGTTATAAAAATTTCCAGAAGATCCGGTATCAAAAGTTGAAGATTCTAAATATCCGTTATCCTCATATTCCCCTAATATCTCGCTGAGCTTTATCTCACCAGAAGGATTATTCGTATTCAAACCTTCTGAATAAAAATATTTTTCATCATTTATAAATTGAACTTGCCCTCCCCCACCAGACCAATCAACCTGGGCTTGAGAACCCCTGCCTGTTACCTTTGTCCCAAAACCAGACAAAGAGACAGAAGCTCCTGTTATTGGAAGACCCGTACTAACATCCTTGACCGACACCAAAAGTCCCCTTCCTGATTTCGGCTTCGTAACAAGTAATAAATTTTGCGAGGAATCAGGAAGTATTGATAAAGGCATCGAAGGAAGAGTACCAGCCAAAAAATGTGTACTCGTAGAAGTTATGGGAACAGAAACATAATAAGTATCCCACTCAAGCTGAGAAAGAACATAACTCCCTCCAGAATCTGTTGTTCCATATAGATTGTTCTTATAAACGTATGGGTCAGTTCCCAGAAGCTTAGAGCCCCTTAATTCAAATCCAACATTAGGGGTTGTGGTACAATTAGATGTGGCAGATAGAACATTCAAAGAGCTGGTTTTATCAATTGAAAAACTTATCTGTGTAGCCTGTCTACTCGCAACAGTTGCATGAGGCTTGGTAGGATTGGGATTTTCAAGCAGACCCAGAGAATATGTTTTATCTGAAGAATAACCTGTTCTTGTTATACTTATTTCATAACTTTGTTCAGACGGTGGAACATCTACAATTTGGAGATTGCCCCCGACTCCGGAACTGTCGCTAATATCTATCGTTGGGTTTACGTTATTGTTAATTATCCTAATATCCGCATCTGAAAGTGGTTGTCCCATAGCATCAAAAACATTAATGAATATTGCTCCATTATCAGAAGTTGTCTCAATATCTTTGGGGGCTATTGTTGTTGTAAGTTTTATTGTCGGAAAAGGACCACAAGAAACGCAATCTACATCCACCCCCACCATCTTGTAATCAGCTGGGAAAATATCGTTAGGTGTTCCCCCAAGATTTCCATCAAAAAGGTCATCGATGTTTCTAACAGTGGTTCTCACATTAAAATTCATGCCGTCTTTAAGAACATTCTTTTGTTGTAAAAGGACTCCACTCGGAATTCCTCCCAATGTCCCTATTTTTTCATAGGGCAGGTTTCTCGCTATCTCTATCTCTTCATTCGCAACAAGTGTCGCAGCTACTTTTAAACGAGACAATCTAGCTGTGTTCGAAAGAACAGAAAAAGCCTGATAAACGCCCGAAGCAACCAACACAAAAATTGAAATTCCCAAAATTAATTCAATCAATGTAAAACCGCGTGTTAAACAATGTTGCTTTATATTTATTTTATTGTTTATCATCTTCACTAATATAAATCTTGAAATTTACAATTTTCACTAAATTTTTAATATTTCAATTTATAAATAAAAAATAATTCAAACTACTAACCTTCCTTGAAAATTGTAAAATTAAAAATAGAAAATTATTTTTATACTCCACCAGATAAAGCGTATATTGGTTGAATCATTGCAACAGCGAAAAAACCAACCGTTACCCCAATGATTAACATTAGAAATGGTTCTATTACCGTAGACATGTCCTTGGTGGCAGAATCAACTTCCGCTTCATAGAAAACAGCAACGTTCATGAGCATTTGAGGCAGGTTTCCCGTCTCTTCACCAACCTCAACCATCTCCCCGACAAGTGTCGGATAGAGCCATACTTCTTTCTTAAAAAAAGATGATAAAGATTGCCCTCTTTGAATTCCTTCTATTGCTCCAGATAAAACATTCTGATAATAAGTATTTTGCAAAACATCTCTTGTTATTTCGAGTGCCTTAATAATAGTAACGCCGGAGGAAATAAGAGAAGATAAAGTTCTTGCTGTGGTCGCGGAATTAACCTGCCTTACGATACCGCAAATAATTGGCATCTTTAAAAGAAAAAAATCTATCGTCCTTTGCCCCTTCTCCGATTTTATCCCGTAATAAATTAAAGTTCCCAACGTTAACAGCAAAAAAAATACAAATGAAATATTAGCAACCAAAAAATCGCTTCCCTGAATTATTATTTTGGTACTAAGCGGAAGCTCTGCTCCAAAATCTTTAAAAGTTGAAGTTATTGTAGGAACGACATAAACAAGCATCAATACCCCTATTATTATCATAGCCAAAAGAACTATGGTTGGATATATCATTGCACTCGATATTTTTTTTCTTATTATATAAACTTTTTCTAGTTGTTCACCGATGGTCTTTAGCGATTCAGCCAATCCTCCAGACTCTTCACCAGCTGTTACCATTGCAACAAAAACAGTTGAAAAAATAGCTGGGAATTTAGACATTGCCTGACTAAAACTTTTACCTGCTTCTATGTCTTCCAAAAGAGAGTGTATTGTTTTTTTTAATTTAATATTTTCTGTTTGTTTTTCAAGAACACTTAAAGAACGAGAAAGGGAAAGACCCGCAGATAACATTGAACCAAGATTCTTGGCGAAAATAATCTTTTCATGGAGATTAACCCTAATAAACATTTCATTAAGGCGAACAAGGCTATAACCCCCCTCAGATAACGGTGTTATGGTAATAGGCAACATTCCCTCCATTGTTATTTGATGAGAAAGTTTAAAACGATCAGATTCCTCACGAACCCCCTCCACGATTTCACCATTTTTGGTTTTTGCTTTAAACTTAAATTTCATTCTAAATTATTAGACATCTTTTTTTGCAGACAATCCTCAAAAAATAAATTAGCGAGTGCTTTTTGTTTTCTTTTTTAATTAATAATTTTAATTTGTATAATTATTTTACTCATTTGCCACTCTCAAAACCTCTTCAATACTCGTAAGACCTTGTGCTGCTTTAAATATACCATCCTCTATCAAAGTAAACATTCCCTCCTTTCTTGCCTGATCCTCAATCTCGTCAGCAATCAATTGTTTCATTATTAAATTTTTAATAGTCGGAGAAATTTCTAAAACTTCATGAATCGCGACCCGACCACTATACCCTGTTGGCACATCATCTGTTCCTTTGGGCCTTGTAAAAGGAACCTTATCCCAAGTTATTTTTTCATCAACTATCCGCTCTTCTTTTAAAACTGAAAGTATCTTTTGCATATCCGCCTTTTTATTCAAACTATTCAGTTCAGATTCATTCAAAAAATGTTTTTCTCCATCACCGAAAATTCTTCTCACAAGTCTTTGCGCGATAACGAGATTTAGAGTTGAAACCAACAAAAATGGCTCCCCACCCATGTCCACAAATCTAGGCATAGCTCCAGATGCAGAATTTGTATGTAGTGTCGATAAAACCAAATGACCTGTGAGCGCTGCGTTTACAGCTAAACCGGCCGTTTCTTTGTCTCTTATTTCGCCAACCATAATGACATTCGGGTCCTGTCTTAAAAGTGCACGGAGACCAGATGCAAAGGTAAGACCAATCTCAGGCTTAACCTGGGTTTGGTTTACTCTCTGCATTTGATATTCGACAGGGTCTTCAATGGTAGAAATATTCACCTCTGGAGTATTTAGTATATCTATTATTGTATAGAGGGTTGTTGTTTTACCTGAACCAGTCGGCCCAGTAACCAATATCATCCCAGTTGTCTGTTTCATCGCCTTATGAACTCTTTCCAACCCCTCTCCATGGAAACCAAGCAACTCTAAAGTAAAACCTTTATTGCTTTCAGGCAAAAGACGTATTACGATTTTTTCTCCAAAGGCCGTCGGTAAAACCGACACACGAAAAGAAACCTTAGATTCCATCCCTCCAATAGATTCTATCTGAAAACGACCATCTTGTGGCAACCTCTTTTCATCCAACCTAAGGTTTGAAAGAACTTTTACCCTCGCGGTAATACCAGAAGCCACTCTTTTTGGCAGTGTCATAGCGTCGTGCAAAATACCATCAATTCTGTATCTTATCAAAAGCTCGTCTTCAAAAGGTTCAATGTGTATATCAGAGGCCTGTTGTGTGTATGCGTGAGAAAGAAGAGAATCAACAATCCTAACGACAGGAAGATCTTCTGCTAGTCTTTTCAGCTCTCCTTCGTCTAGCTCTGATTCTTCATTTTCCTCGCTATAGGTTATACCAATTGCCTTGGCCTCCTCACTTATAATGTCTCCGAATTCCGCTTTTAAGCTTTTTTGGTAATTCAGCAATACTGAACGGATAGACTCTTTGTCTGTAAGCCTTGGTAGTATTTTAATTCCGATCCTTTTCTTAATGAACTCGATTGCACGAAGATCATTCGGGTCTAACATTGCCACCTCTAACTCTTTATCGTTTTTTTTATAAGCTACAATATTGTGTTTTCTTGCAATTGGTTCAGGAATCGCAGACAAAACAGAAAAATCTATTTTTTGATCTCTCAAATTAACAACCGGAATTCCCAGTATGTGTCCCTTTATCAGATTATAATCAGTTTCAGTTATTCTACCGCTAGAAACAAGGTAATCACCAAGATCTTCGCCCTTCTTTTCTGCCTCCATTTCCGAAAGTTCAAGATCTTTTTTAGAAATTAATCCTGCGTCTAAAATAAAATCTTTTAAAATTTTAGGTTCTATGAACATTTTTTAAAAAATAAAAAAATATACCTTTATTATAACACAAAAAAGATGCAATGATGAACAAATCTTGAAATAATTTAAAAAAGGAATAATATTGGATTAATAATTTAAAAATTAATAATGATGACCATGAACACACAAAAGAAACTTATTTTAATAGCACTAATACTTATTGTGTCTTTCTCGTTCAACGTGACTGAGGCCCAAACAGAAGCTAGATTAAACAGTATTGAGAACAAAATCGAAAAAATAGAAGAAAGAAAAGATATGGCAAAAGAAAAAATAGAGGCAAGAATACAAGGATTGGATAAAATATCAAACAGAACAGAAACTGCGAAGGAAAAACAAGAAGGAAAAACAAATAGGATTGAAGAAAGACTAGAGAATACTGAAAACAAAATAGAGAAAAGAAAGAATATCAACAAAACAAGAATCTTGAATCTTATAGAAAGAACTCAGAGAAAAATACTGGCCACAATAGATCGAATTGAAAAGATGAATCTAAGAACCCAAGAAAGAACTCTTATGATGTTTGAAAAGAAAATAATAACCGAAGAAACAAAAAACTCAATCGAAACAAAACTAAAAGAATCTTTAGAAAAAACCCTAAGGGCAAAAGAAGAAACCGAGACGATAACAAAAACAACCAAAGAATCAATTGAAAAAGAGACAATAAGGGAGGATTTTGCAAAAATAAAAGAAATCGCAAAAGGAATAGAGAAAATAATCAGAGAGTCTCATCGTGATGTCGTTGATGCAATAAAAATGATCAAAAATTCAATGCACGAAGAATCAACAGATAATATTATAAATACCGAAGATAACCAAAACGAATAAAAAAATGGAACAAAATAAAAAAAATGAAGGAAACGGACCACTTATTGCTTCAATAATAATAATCTCGATACTTCTACTGGGTTCTTATTACACCATAAAAGAAAGGCCATACAAACAAGAAGTTAGTACTGACCAAATATCAGAACAGCAAATAATCGATATGGGGGCACAATCAACTTCTAC